>JAFUCA010000039.1 GCA_017459895.1 Bacillota bacterium
ACCTGTGGCAGTTCGTAGCGGAGGAAGGCGTGCTCGATGAAGCAAAAGGCTACGTTGACGGACGAAGAGATGAGGCTATCCCGTTTGAGTGGTAACGCTCAGACGAAAGCATAAACCGGGTCCGGAGGCTCGCGATGCATCGGCGAAGTTTCCGGGCCAGGGAATACTTCCCCGATGCCGTACGATATTGTCCTGCTGAAAATGTGGAATTCCTCAGGATGAAAGTGGGGAATTCTGGACGCTGAAATTGAGGAAAAATGCTTGACTAAACAGACACACGCAATGAGAAAGACTACGAAGGAAGTGTTGTTCCCGCAGTCTCTCCGGAACACTTCCTGCGATCTGAATTTTCATCTTGACACAGAGATCAAAATAGATTATTATTAAACAAGAACAAATGTTCGTTATTCAGGAGGAACACATATGGCAACAAGAACAGAGAAGCCGGCCGGAGCTCCGGTCGTAGATCAGGCGGCGAGAGATAAGGCGCTGGAGAACGCGATGGCGCAGATCCAGAAGCAGTTCGGCAAGGGGGCCGTTATGCGGCTGGGCGATGACAGCGCGCAGCTGAATATAGATGCGATTTCCACCGGATCCATGAGCCTGGATCTGGCGACCGGAATCGGCGGTGTACCGCGGGGCAGGATCGTGGAGATCTATGGACCGGAATCTTCCGGTAAGACCACGCTGACACTTCACGTGATCGCAGAAGCACAGAAGAACGGCGGCAAGGCTGCCTTTATTGACGCGGAGCACGCGCTGGATCCGGAATATGCCAGGAATCTGGGAGTGGATGTAGATGAACTGCTCGTGTCCCAGCCGGATTACGGAGAACAGGCGCTGGAGATCGCCGAAATGCTGGTGCGAAGCGGCGCGCTGGATGTCATCGTCGTTGACTCGGTCGCGGCACTGGTGCCGAAGCACGAAATCGACGGAGCTATGGGAGATGCCGCAGTGGGTCTGCAGGCCAGGCTGATGTCCCAGGCCCTTCGGAAGCTGGCCGGCGTCATTAATAAGACCAACACTACAATCATATTTATCAACCAGCTCCGCGAGAAGATCGGCGTGATGTTCGGCAATCCCGAGACGACCACCGGAGGACGGGCGCTGAAGTTCTTCTCCTCTATGCGCATCGATGTGCGCCGGGTTGAAACCATCAAGTCGGGAGACCAGGTCCTGGGCAACCGCACCAGGGCGAAGATCGTCAAGAATAAGGTGGCACCGCCGTTCAAGCAGGCGGAGTTCGATATCATGTATGGCAAGGGTATCTCCAAGTCCGGAGATCTTCTGGACTGCGCTGTGGATGGGAAGATCATCGAGAAGGCAGGATCCTGGTACAGTCTGGACGGACAGCGGATCGGCCAGGGCAGAGAGAATGTCAAGGACTATCTGGAATCCAATCCGGACGTCATGGATATGGTCGAGCAGAGGCTGCGGGATAATCTGCGGGCGGAGCGGGAGAAGGCCCGCGGGAATACGCCGGGAGCCGAAGGCAGCCTGCCCGATGGAATGAATGTCGACGCAGACGGCGTGGTGATCGACTGAGTCGGTGACGGAGGAGGACGTCCCGGGGAACGTTGATTTGGGATTGATGCACGAAATAAATGTGCGAACCGGAAATGTTTTTGTGAAAAATCACAAAAAATGATTGACATTCTCTGTGCGAAACGCTATAGTAGCATCAGGAACTACGAAATTCTGACAAGAGGTAAACCCATGTTGATGAACACAAGGACAGTTGCATATTTCGGCTTTAGCTACCAGGGCTTTTACTTTAGCGCTGGACCTTTATGCTGCTGCGAACATCTCGGTTAGACCTCTTCGGAAGAACGCATTATGAGCGAGGCGGTGTTTGCAGAGCAGACACCGTTATTTTTTACGGAGGGACAATTACTATGGAAGAACTGTTAGCCAGAAGAAATGAAATCGACCGTCAGATCCAGCAGCTGTATAAGCAGCGGATGGCCTTGGACCAGGAGATGAGCACAGAGGTTGCGGCGGGGAGCCTGCGCCAGCTTTTGCAGGAAGCCATCGAACATTCGGAGAAGTCGTTTCCGGAATACGCCACAGTGGCCTGTCAGGGTGTGGAGGGAGCCTATTCGGACGCGGCAGCGAGGAAGCTGTTTCAGTACCCGGGGGTTATGTATTTCCGGAATTTCGAAAACATCTTCAGCGCCATCGAGAGCGGTATGTGTGAGTACGGGATCCTGCCCATTGAGAACAGCACCGTTGGATCGGTCAATAAGACCTACGACCTCATGTGCGACCACAAGTTCTATATTGTCCGGAGCATCCGCCTCAAGATCGACCATAATCTGATGGTGAAGCCCGGAACGAAGGAATCGGACATCCGGGAGATATATTCCCACCAGCAGGCCTTCGATCAGTGTGATCGGACCCTGCGCAGCCGATTCCCGAACGCGAAGCTGACCATGTGCGCCAATACGGCGGAGGCGGCGAAGCGGGTTTCGGAATCCACCGAAGGCGACAAGGCAGCGATCTGCTCTCCGGAGTGTGAAGCGCTGTACGGACTGGAAACAGTGGTCGATGAGATTCAGGATAACAACCACAACTACACCAGATTCATCTGCTTCACGAAGAAGCCGATGATCTACGCGGGAGCGGACAAGACCAGTTTTCTGGCGATCCTGTCCAACAAGCCGGGAAGCCTTTATGAAGTATTGAAAAAGTTCAACGACATCGGATATAATTTAATCAAGCTGGAATCAAGACCGATCCCCGATACCGAGTTTCAGTTCATGTTCTATTTCGACTTCGAGGCATCGGTTTACCACAAGGATTTTATCGACACCCTGTGTGAACTGGAAGAACAGTGTGAGATGATGGAGTATCTGGGAAGCTACAGTGAGAAGATCTGATCGAGGAGGATCCAATGATAACCGTATTAAAAGAAAACGCGACGAAACAGCAGCGGGACAATCTGATCAAATGGTTTGAAGCGCAGGGACTGAGCGTCCATGTGTCCAAGGGGGAATACCAGACCGTCCTGGGGCTGGTCGGAGATACCTCCCGGGTGGATGACAGCCTGGTGGAGGCACTGGATATCGTGGAGAGGGTCACCCGGGTGACGGAGAGCTACAAGGCGGCTAACCGCAAATTCCATCCGGAAGATACGGTGGTATCCATCGGGGATGTGAAGATCGGCGGAGGTCATTTCGCCATGATCGCGGGGCCTTGCTCGGTCGAGTCGGAGGCGCAGATCCTGGAGGTCGCCGGGAAGGTCAGAGCTTCCGGTGCGGCCCTCCTGCGGGGCGGCGCCTTTAAGCCGAGGACCTCTCCCTATGATTTTCAGGGGATGAAGGCCGAAGGGCTGGAACTGCTGCTGAAGGCCAAGAAGGCCACCGGAATGCCGATCGTTACCGAGATCATGAACGCGGAGCACCTGCCTCTGTTTGAGGATGTGGACGTTCTGCAGATCGGTGCCAGGAATATGCAGAACTTCGAACTGCTGAAGGCCGTGGGAAAGACCGACAAGGCGATCCTGCTGAAGCGCGGACTGGCCAATACCCTCAAGGAGCTTCTGATGAGCGCGGAGTACATCATGGCCGAGGGAAATGAGAACGTCATCCTCTGCGAACGGGGTATCCGGACCTTTGAAACCTATACGAGAAACACGCTGGACCTGTCGGCGATTCCGGCGCTGCGGGAGAAGACCCATCTGCCCATTGTGATCGATCCGAGCCACGCGACCGGAAGGGCAAGTCTGGTGGAGCCGATGGCGCTGGCGGCGACCGCGGCGGGGGCGGACGGCCTGATGATCGAGGTCCACAATGATCCGCAGAACGCTCTTTGCGACGGAGCGCAGTCGCTGACACCGGAGCAGTTTGACGAAGTTGCCGCCAAGGTAATGAAGATCAGAGAGGTGATTGGCTGATGGCAGAGTGTGCGATGGCAGCGCCCGAGAAAAAAACACTGGGGGTCGTCGGTCTGGGACTGATCGGCGGATCCTTTGTGAAATCCTACGAGCCATCGGAAGAATGGCAGATCTTCGGTTACGATGTGGACGAGAGGATCAATCAGTTCGCTATGCTGGCTGAGGATATCGACGGCGTGCTGGATGAGGAGACCATCGGCCGGTGCGACCTGATCCTGCTGTGCGTTACCCCAGAGGCAGCCATCGGCTGGCTTGCGGAGCACGCGGATCTCATCGCGCCGGATGCGGTAGTGATCGATTGCTGCGGCGTGAAGGAAAGCGTCTGCGATTCCTGCTTTGCTATTGCCCGGGAGCACGGATTTACCTACGTGGGCGGCCATCCCATGGCAGGACGCCATTACTCCGGCTACAAGTACGCCACGGAGAAGCTCTACCGGGGAGCACCGATGGTCATCGTGCCGGAGGTTTACGATGATATTGAACTGCTGGCGAAAGTCAAGGACCTTCTGGCGCCGGCCAGGTTCGGATCCATCAGTGTGACCACTGCCCGGGAGCACGACCGGATGATCGCCTTCACTTCCCAGCTTGCCCACGTAGTGTCCAACGCCTACGTGAAGAGCCCGACGGCCGAGGGCCATGACGGCTTCAGTGCCGGCAGCTATAAGGATCTGACCCGGGTCGCCTGGCTCAATGAGAAGATGTGGACGGAACTGTTCATGGATAACCGGGAGAATCTGAGCCGGGAACTGGATCATCTGATCGATCGGCTCACTGAATATCGGGACGCGCTGCGGGAAGAGGATCACGAACGGATGGAACAGCTGCTCGCCGAAGGCGTGAAGAGAAAAACGGAGATCGACGGATGAACATAAGAATCACGGGAGCACCGACCGGCGGCCGGGTGCAGGCGATCCCGTCAAAATCGGCGGCGCACCGGATCATGATCGCTGCAGCCATGTCAGGCCTGGATCTGACGGACCAGCTGGACGGGCTGTCAAAGGATATCACAGCGACAAAGCATTGTCTGCTGGCGTTGATGCAAAGGCTGGAGGGCACCTGCGGAGGGGCGAATGCAGAACAGATTGCCGGCGAAGAACCTGCACCGGCGCAGCTTCCCTGCGGGGAAAGCGGCTCGACCCTGCGGTTTCTGATTCCTCTGGCGGGAGTGCTGGGGATCAACGCGGACTTCATCTGCGAAGGAAGGCTGCCGGATCGTCCGATGGGTCCGTTTCTGGATCAGCTGATGCAGCATGGATGTTCCGTTGCCGGACGAAACCCGAAGCAGCTGCGGGGGGAGCTTCGCGGCGGAGTGTTCCGGCTTCCAGGAGACATCTCCTCCCAGTATGTGACCGGCCTGCTCATGGCGCTGCCTATGGCGGCGGAAGACAGCCGGATCATCGTGGAAGGGACACTGCAATCCCGTCCCTACATCGATCTGACGCTGGAGGTTCTGGCAAAGGCCGGCATTCAGGTTTCGGAACCTCGGAGCTCCGTTTTTGAGATTGCCGGCGGCCAGACATACCGTCTCCCGAAGGATGCGCTGGATCACATCGAAGGAGACTGGTCCAATGGAGCCTTCTGGCTGGTGATGGACGCCATGAACCGGGCCCGAGGCCGGGAAGGCATTGACTGCTTCGGTCTGGATTCCTGCTCCCGTCAGGGGGATAAGGCGATCGTCCCGGTGATCGATCAGATGCGCGCTGCGGATGATCCTTCGCCGGTACAGCGGGCAGAGGATCCCAGCCCGGTTCAGATCGATGTTTCCGATATTCCGGATCTGGTTCCGGCCATCGCGGTTCTTGCGGTAAGCCGGCCGGAAGGAGCTGTGACCCATATTACAGGCGCGGGGCGGCTGCGGTACAAGGAAAGCGATCGGCTGGCAACCGTCACCGGGACGCTGAATGCCCTGGGGGCGAAGATCACCGAAGAGCCGGAAGCTCTGCTCATTCCGGGACAGGGGAGCCTGCAGGGCGGGGAGATTTCTTCCTGCAGCGATCACCGGATCGTGATGATGGCCGCTGCCGCGGCCTGCATCTGCGAGGGAGAAATCCTCATACGCGATGCCCAGACTGTGGAGAAATCCTATCCCCGGTTCTTTGAGGATTACCGGATGCTTGGCGGGCAGTGGGAGATCATCTGAAGTTATAACAGGGAGAAAACATTGGAACAGGAGTAAACTGTGACAGTACCATTCGGAGAAAACCTGCAGATCGAAGTGTACGGGACGTCCCATGGCCCCTGCATCGGGGTCCGAATGGAGGGATTTCCGGAAGGGATCGTGATCGATCCGGAACAGCTGCAGACCTTTCTGGACCGGAGGGCGCCGGGCCGCAACGCCTGGTCCACCCCGAGGAAGGAAGCGGACCGGCCGGTCTTTCTTTCCGGTGTGGAGGATGCCGGAAGCGGAAGCGAAGCAGAGCAGGAGGCCGGGCAGGCCCAGCCTTTGCATCTTCTGCGGACAAACGGCGAGGCGCTGGTCGCAGAGATTCGAAACACCAACACCCGGCCCCAGGACTATGAAGCGAGCTCCGTCGTGCCCCGGCCGGCCCATGCCGACTATCCGGCCTGGATCAAATACGGGAAGATCGAATCCGGCGGCGGACAGTTCAGCGCGCGCCTTACAGCGGCCCTCTGCATTGCCGGAGGAATCGCACTGCAGTGGCTTAAGAGAAGAGGCGTCCGGGTCGCTGCCCACATTGCTTCTATTGGGGATATTCAGGATACGCCCTTTGATCCTCTGGGCCTGCCGGAGCAGGCCGGCCGGGAGCCGCTCATTCAGCCGGATTTCCCGGTGATCGACCCTGCGCGGGGAGAAGCGATGAAGGCTTTGATTGCGGAGGTGAAGTCGGAAGGGGATTCCATCGGCGGGAGCATCGAGTGCATGATCTACGGCGTGCCTGCAGGGGCAGGGGAGCCGCTTTTCGGAAGCATCGAGGCGAGGATCTGCCAGAGTCTGTTCGCGGTGCCGGCGGTCAAGGGCATAGAGTTTGGTGCAGGCTTCAGCGTTACGGCAATGAAGGGCTCCGAAAACAACGACCCGTATCAGATGGAAGGCGGCGCTGTTGTCACCGGAACCAACCATCACGGCGGGATCCTCGGCGGACTGGCCTCCGGTATGCCGATCGTGTTTCGAACCGCGATGAAGCCGACACCGTCCATCGCATTGCCGCAGCGCAGCGTCGACCTGGTGTCGATGACGGAAACAGAACTGCAGATCAAGGGCAGACACGACCCGTGCATCGTCCCCAGAGCGGTTCCATGCATTGAGGCTGCGGCGGCGATTGCCATTATGGATGTACTTCTGGGGTAGTATATGCGAAAAGAGAGATCATGACTGATTTACTGAGATATCGAGAAGAGATCGATCACATCGATCAAAAAATCATTGAACTTCTGGAGAGGCGCTTTGATACGTCGCAGGAGATCATCCGCTATAAGCAGCGAAAGGGATTGCCAATTCTGGACGCCGGGCGTGAACAGCAGAAGCTGGATGCGATGGCAGATATCTGCGCTGAGGACAAGAAGTCATATATCGCGGAGATCTTGAAAGAGACCATGGCACAGAGCCGCCGGTATCAGGCGGAGCACCCGCTGCGGTACGGGCTGCTCGGACGTACCCTGGGCCACAGCCACTCGCCGGCGATCCATCGGATGCTGGGAGGATATGAGTACGGCCTCTTTGAGAGAGAGCCGGAGCATCTGGACGCGTTCTTCGCACAGACCGACTGGCAGGGCATCAACGTGACCATCCCTTATAAGCGGGATGTGATGAAGTACTGCGATGAGCTCTCGGATACAGCGCAGCGCTGCGGCAGCGTCAACACCATTGTGCGCCGCAGGGACGGCCGGCTGTACGGAACCAATACAGATTACTATGGGTTTAGATATATCGTTGAACGATCCGGGATCGATCCCGCCGGCGCCAGAGCTCTGGTGCTGGGCAGCGGAGGGGTTTCCGGAACGGTGGTGCAGGTGATGAAGGATCTGGGCGCGGACCCGGTCATCATCTCCCGCACCGGCGAGAACAATTACGGGAACCTGGAGCTTCATGCGGACGCGCAGATCATCATCAATACCACTCCCGTCGGCATGTTTCCAAAGGCTGGCGAGGCGGCGCTGGATATCTGCGCTTTTCCCCGCTGCCAGGCGATCTATGACCTGATCTACAACCCCCTGCGAACGAAGCTGATGCTGGATGCGGAGAAGGCAGGAATCCCGGCGTTCGGAGGGCTTCCGATGCTGGTTGCTCAGGCGGCGGCGGCAGCGGAGGAATTCGGCTATCCGTTGCAGCTTTCTGTGGAGGATGCCTGCCGCAAGCTGCAGGAGGGACTGCAGAACATCGTACTGATCGGAATGCCCGGCGCCGGTAAAACAACGACGGGAAAGGCCCTGGCGCAGCAGACGGGAAGGCGTTTTCTCGACATGGACAATCTGATCACGCAGCATCAGGGAAAGACCCCGGAGGAGATCATCAGGGAAGACGGTGAAGCGCGGTTTCGGGAGATCGAAACCCAGGTGCTGGAGGGGCTGGTCCGCGGACCATCGGCTTCTGCAGGCGGCCTCGTGATCGCCACCGGTGGCGGGATCGTTGAACGGGATGAAAACCGGGAGCTGATCCGTGAAAACGGCCAGATCATCTGGCTGCGCCGGCCGCTGGAGGAACTTCCGACGGAGGGCAGACCCATTTCACAGGCAGACGGGCTCGCCGCGATCCTGAAACGAAGAGAGCCTTTGTATGAAGCCTGGAGTGACATAGCGGTCGACGGGATCGGCCCGGAGGAGACCGCGGCCCGGATCGAGGAGGGCTTGGGAAGAGAAGAGAGCCAGAGGGTATTGTCAAGTGATGTATAAAAACTGGCTTTGTCACGAGTAGGATCAAATTGCGAAACTACGTGACAATCCTGACAAGCCGGCCCAGCTTTTGCAGAGAAAATTGTCACGGCAACTTCAAAAGCGTTGCCTGGCGTGGCAAAACGAAAAACAGATTGTCACAGAGTGAGCGAGAATGCGAAGCTGCGTGACAAAATGAAGAGCGGATTGTCACGAGAAGAGCTAAAATGCAAAGCTACGTGACAATCTTGACAAGCCAGTCCAGCTTTTGCAGAGAAAATTGTCACGGCAACTTCCAAAACATTGCTCTGCGTGACAAAACGAAAAACAGATTGTCACAGAGTAAGCGGAAATGCGAAGCGGAGTGACACTTTGCAGTACGGAGCACTCATCACTGCGATACCTGAGAAAGGAAGAGACCAGATGAACATACTCGTCATTAACGGACCGAACCTGAATATGCTGGGGATCCGGGAGCCGGACATTTACGGCAGGAAGACCTACAGAGATCTGGAGGACTTCGTGCGTACAGCCTTTGCAGAAGCGGGCGTTTCAGGAGACATCTGGCAGTCCAACCACGAAGGTGCGATCGTCGATAAGATCCAGGAGGCCTACGGCGTATACGACGGGATCGTGATCAACCCCGGGGCTTATACCCATACCAGCGTGGCGATCCTGGACGCGCTGAAAGCCGTTGCCATCCCGACGGTGGAGGTGCACTTGTCCGACGTGGACGCCCGGGAGGAGTTCCGGCGGATTTCCTATGTCTCGCTGGCGGCGAAAAAGACCATCAAAGGCAAGGGCTTCGAAGGATACCGGGAAGGGATCCGGTATCTGACCGGGAAGGATGCGGACCGATGAAAGAAAAACTGGAACAATTGCTCCTGAATCAGAAATTCCTGATCGGCGCCTGGGCGCTTCAGACCCTGTGGTATGTGGTGCTGCATCTTCTGCATATGGCAGGGAGCGGCGGGGCGCTGATGGGAGTTTTTCTTGCCGGGAACGTACTGCTCGCCTATCTGATTCCGATCTATACCCTGGCGTTTATCGCCTATGGTTTCGTGCGCAGGGATGGCTACATCCGGTATAAGGCGATCCCGGTGGGGGTGTTCTTGCTCTGCTATATCGGACAGACGATCATCTATGCCATCGTGGATCGTGTGCTGGTCTAAAAAAAGCTTTGACAACCCGGTGGAATTGTTGTATCATAAATGGGTATGAGCCGCACTGAGATGGTCGATCAAAGGAGTCACGAAGGTTCCTGCCATGGAGGGCGAGACTGGATAGAGGAGGAAACTATAACAATGTACGCAGTAATTGAAACAGGCGGTAAGCAGTACAGAGTACAGAACGGAGATCAGATCTGTGTTGAGAAGCTGAACGTCGAGAACGGCGCGGCGGTCGTATTCGATAAGGTTCTGGTCTGCGGTGAGGGCGCGGACATCAAGGTCGGCACTCCGTACCTGGAAGGCATTACCGTAGAGGGTGAAGCTGTAGAATCCGGCAAGGGCAAGAAGGTCGTGATCTTCAAGTACAAGGCCAAGAAGGACTACAGGAAGAAGCAGGGACACAGACAGCCGTATACGCTGGTGGAGATCACAGCCATCGCGGGAGAGAAGGCTCCGGCGAAGGAGGAGGCTCCGGCTGAGGAAGCAGAAGAAGCAGAGGCTGAGGCTCCCGCCGAGGAGGCACCTGCTGCAGAAGAAGCAACAACAGAAGCTCCGGCAGAAGCCGCGGCTGAGGACGCAGAATAATTACAGAATCAGAGAAGGAGGTGTCTAGACATGGCAAGTAAGAAAGGTGTAGGTAGCTCGAAGAACGGTCGTGATTCTGAGTCGAAACGGTTAGGCGTCAAGACTGGTGACGGTCAGTTCGTAAGTGCTGGCAGCATTCTCGTTAGACAGAGAGGAACCAAGTTCCACCCGGGCAACAACGTAGCCAAGGGCGGAGATGATACACTGTTCTCCAAGATCGACGGAACGGTCAAGTTCGAGAGATACGACAAGAAGAGAAAACAGGTCAGTGTATATCCGAAAGAAGCATAACAACCACGGGCCCCTGTCAATGCGACAGGGGCTCACTTCATATTCGAGGCAGACATGTTTGTAGACAGAGCGAAGATCCTGATCCGGTCAGGCAAAGGCGGGGACGGCTGCGTGTCGTTCCGCAGAGAACCCTTCGTCCCGGAGGGAGGACCCGACGGAGGCAACGGAGGCAAAGGCGGGGACGTCGTATTTGAAGCTGACGAAAACCTGCGCACCCTGATGGATTTCAGATACAGGAGAAAATACGAAGCCGAGAACGGCCAGAACGGCATGCGAAAGAAGCGTTTTGGCAAGAACGGCGAAGACCTGATCATCAAGGTCCCGGTGGGAACCATGGTGATCGATGAGGCGACCGGCAAGATCATGGGAGACATGACCAGGCACGGCCAGTCTTTTGTTGCGGCCAAAGGCGGCAAGGGCGGCAAAGGGAACACCATGTACACCACGTCCACCCGGCAGGCTCCCAATTTCGCCGAGGCCGGCGGCTTCGCCAAAGAACGCACGGTGATCCTGGAAATGAAGCTGATCGCCGATGTCGGCCTGGTGGGATTTCCCAACGTGGGCAAGTCGAGCCTTCTGTCCATGGCCACCAGCGCCCGGCCGAAGATCGCGAACTATCACTTCACCACCATTGAGCCGAACCTGGGCGTGGTTCAGATGTTTGACACCAGCTTTGTTCTGGCGGACATCGCCGGTATCATCGAAGGAGCTCATGAAGGAGCCGGGCTGGGGCACGATTTCCTCAAGCACATCGAGCGGACCCGGGTGCTGATCCATGTGGTGGATGTTTCCGGAAGCGAGGGAAGAGATCCCATCGAGGATTTCGAGAAGATCAATGCAGAGCTTGCGCAGTACAGCGGGAAACTGCTGAATAAGCCGCAGATCGTCGCCGCCAACAAGATCGATATTCTGGGCTGCGGACCGGATCCGGAGGACCTGGAGATCTGCGACGAGTACATCCGGTTCCGGGAATACGTCGAAGGCAAGGGCTACCCGGTCTATCCTATGTCCGCCCCTGCCGGTCAGGGCGTGGAGGAGATCCTGCGGGCAGCCTTTGCGAAACTGCAGGAGGTATGGGAGCAGCCGGAGGAGGCCCCGGAATACGAATTCTTCGACTTCGAGCTGGACGATGTAGATCCGGATTACCGGACGGTCTACGCGGATGTCGACGAAGAAGGGGACGGATATGTCCTTTCCGGCAAACAGCTGCTGAAGATATTCAATTCCACCAATTTCAACGACAGCGGGTCCCTGCGTTATCTGTACCGATACATCGAAAACAGCGGCGCATTGGAGCAGCTGAAGGAAATGGGACTGGAGAACGGCGATACGATCCGCATCGAGGATTTTGAATTTGAGTACTATGATGAAGACTACGATTTCTAACACAGGCATCTGGGCCGGCCGGCATCCGGACCGGCAGCAGTGCCTGCAGATGCTGGCGGATTATCATACGCCGGAGCATGTCATCGGTCACTGCAAGGCGGTTGCCGCCGTGGGCTACACCCTCGGCCGCGCTCTGAACCAGCGGGGCCGCCGTTTTGATCTGGAACTGATCCTGGCGGCGGGGCTGCTCCACGACATGGCCCGGGTCGAGGATATGCACTGGGAAGCAGCTGCGAAGTACTGCGAAGCCCGGGGGCTTCATCAGGAGGCCGCCATCATCCGCGTCCATATGACCTACGATCCCTTCAACGACCTGGAGCACCTGGATGAGACGGATCTGATCTGTCTGGCGGACCGGACCGTGCTGGAGGACCGCTATGCCGGCATCGACCGGAGGATTGACTACATCATCGATAAGGCGATCCGGCAGGGACACCCGGAGCATAAGCCGCACATCCTGCGAAAGAAGAACGAAACAAAAAAACTCATTGATTCCATCGAAGGGTTTCTCGGGAGCACCATGGACCAGCTGATGGACGGAATCGACTATGAGGATGTGGAGCACGCATGAACATCGACAAAAACCTGGAGCGGCTGCTGCGCCGCGTCGAGAAGCCGGCCCGTTACATCGGCGGCGAAGTGAATATCGTACGAAAGGATCCGGCCGCGGTCAAGACGCGGCTGGCTTTTGCGTTTCCGGACACCTATGAGATCGGTATGTCCTACATGGGTCTCCAGATTTTGTACAACATTCTGAATCAGAACGACGCCATCGCCTGTGAGCGCGTGTTCGCTCCTGCGACGGATATGGAGGACTTGATGCGCTCCGAGGGGATGCCTCTGTTCACTCTGGAGAACTTCACGCCGGTCAGTGAGATGGATCTGCTGGGCTTCACCCTGCAGTACGAGATGGCTTTCACCAATGTGCTGAACATGCTGGAACTCGGCAATATCCCGGTGCGCGCATCGCAGCGGATGGAGCAGGATCCCGATTGCAGACAATGGCCGGTGATCATCGCCGGCGGTCCCTGCGCCTTCAATCCGGAGCCTTTGGCGGATTTCATCGATGTGTTCCTGATCGGGGACGGTGAGGAGCTTCTCGAAGAGGTGTGTCTGGAGTACGCGGCAGTGAAGGAAGAATTCGCAAAGGCTGGAGCTGGCCCCGACGCTGCTGCGCCGGAAGGGGAGCACCCGGGACGGAAGCCGGCATTCCTGCGGCGGATCGCGAAGATGGACGGCGTATACGTTCCGGCCTTCTATAAGCCGGAATACAATGAGGACGGCACCCTGCGGCGAATGCAGGTGATGGATCCTGCGGCGCCGGAGAAGGTGCGCCGGGCGATCCTGCCGGATATCGAGAAGGCGGCCTTTCCGACGAAAAACCTGGTGCCGCTGATCGAAACGGTCCATGACCGCAGCGTGGTGGAGACCTTCCGGGGCTGCACCCGGGGCTGCCGGTTCTGCCAGGCGGGGATGATCTACCGGCCGGTGCGGGAGCGGAAGAAGGAGACGATCCTGAACCTGGCAATGGAGCAGCTGGCAAACACCGGCCACGATGAGCTGTCGCTGCTGTCTCTGTCCACCAGCGATTATTCCCGATTTGAAGAGATGGCCGTGGAGCTGATGGGACTCTGCCGGGCGCAGAATGTGGCCCTGTCCCTTCCGTCACTGCGGCTGGATTCCTTTTCCTTTAAGGTGCTGGACGAGATCCAGGGGTACCGCAAGTCGGGGCTGACCTTCGCGCCGGAAGCGGGGACCCAGCGCCTGCGGGATGTGATCAATAAGAACATCACCGAGGAGGACATCTATTCGGCGACCCGCCAGGCCATCGAGCTTGGCTGGGAGCACATCAAGCTCTATTTCATGATCGGGCTTCCCACGGAGACCTACGAGGATCTGGACGGCATCGCCGAGATCGCCAGAAACATCATGGACATCAACTTTCAGGTCCGCGGGCGAAAGGGCGGGCGTTTTCGCGTCACCGTCAGTGTGTCCAATTTCGTGCCCAAGGCCCACACGCCTTTTCAGTGGGAGCCCCAGGATACGGCGCAGGATTTCATCGATAAACACGACTATCTGTCCCGGAAGCTCCGGATCAAAGGCGTGACCTTCAACTATCACGAATCGGGCACCAGCAGTCTGGAGGCGGTGTTCGCCCGGGGCGACCGTCGCTGCGGCCGTGTGCTGGAAGAGGCGCGAAGGCTGGGCTGCCGGTTCGATGCCTGGAGCGAGCATTTTGATGTGCAGAAATGGGCACAGGCCTTCGAAGCCTGCGGAGTGGATCCGGACTTTTATACGGTCCGGCCGCGGAAGGTAAGCGAGGTGCTCCCATGGGATCACATCGATCCGGCGATGCTCCGATCATTTCTGGAGGAGGAACGGGAGAGGGCCATTCGTGAAACCACGACCCCGGACTGCCGGGAAGGCTGCGCCGGCTGCGGCATGAATCGAGTAACGGAGTGTTTCTGCAATGTCTAAATACATCATCGAGTTTTCAAAAACAGGAACGATCTGCTACACGTCCCATCTGGATCTGATGCGGATCTTCAAGCGCGTGTTCAAGCGGACCGGCATCGCGCTGGCGTATTCCCAGGGGTTCAATCCCCATCCGAAGATGGGATTTGCCCAGCCTTTGTCTCTCGGATACGAGAGCAGGGAGGAGTACATCGAGTTCGAGACCGCCGATGAATGGCAGGAGGACCAGCTTTTGCAAAGGCTGGCCGGCGGCCTTCCGGAGGGCATTGAACTGAAACGGGCGCTGCAGGCGGAGCATCTGACGAAAACGCTGGCGGCGCATACCGTTGCGGCGCAGTACCGGATTGAGATTCCGGCGTTAACTGCAGACCTGCAGGATCCCCGGGGGATGTGGCACGCCTATATGGATCAGGAACCGATTCTCGCCTGGAAACGGCAGAAGAAGAAAAAAGAACCGAAGCAGGTCGACATCAGGCCGATGATCCGGGAAATCACCTTCACGCCGGCTGCAGATCCCGGGTCCGGGGGGAGCATCCTCGTCGTGGATGCGCTGCTGGATGGGGGCAGCCATTCGAACCTGAGCCCGGAACTGGTCATCACGACCGTGCTGGAGCGGCTGGGGATCAGGACGGACCGCAGCGAGATCAGCGTGGCCCGGGAGAAGCTGGTGTTTGATAAGCCTTTGGAGGAACTGCTTCGGGGGCAGAGATAAATAGTTGTTGACAAATACTTCCAAATGCTGTAAATTTATAACAGGGATTGGAGGTATTTTTTTATGAAAGAATTATTGGAAGATCTGAGGAGCGGGGAACCGGTTCTCGACGTGCTGATGGAGCACAAAAAAGAAACCATTCAGCTGGCGGCCCTGGCGGTGGCGGTACTGCTGGGACTGCTTCTGTATATGCATCAGAGCAGCGCAGATCTGCTGGTCAATGACGAGGGCGGCAGCCGGGCGGTCACCCAGGAAGAAGCAACCAGCGGGGATGGCAGAAGCGAAGGAACGGGAGATGCGGCTGCCGGGCGCGGTGCCGGCAGCAGCGATGCCGGGATCACAGGTTTCACCGATGCAAGCGGCCAGCCTTTGGACACGGATGGGATCGTCTATGTCGATATCGGCGGTGCGGTGAAGAATCCCATGCTGGCGGAACTTCCCAGCGGCAGCCGGGTGGAGGATGCCATCGAAGCTGCGGGAGGGCTGAAGAAGAACGCGGACATGACATCGGTGAACCGGGCGCAGATTCTGACGGACGGGGAGAAGGTCTACATCCCGGAGGAAGGAGAATCGGCCGAAAGCGGATTGGCGGGAGGCGCAGGCAATGGATCCGGAGCAGACGGAAGCGGATTTGGCGGCGGAAGTTCCGGGAGCACCCCCGGAATGGTCGGGATCAGCGGCGGCCGGATCAACATCAATACCGCCGATGTGACTCTGCTGCAGCAGCTGACCGGAGTCGGTCCTGTCACCGCGCAGAAGATCGTGGATTACCGGGAGCAGAACGGGAATTTTCAGTCGATTGAAGATCTGAAAAACGTTTCCGGCATCGGCGATAAGACATTTGAGAAGATGAAGGACGATGTGACGATCTGAGGGCAAACTTTTTTTATGTCATCAGGGGGCGCGGACCCGAGGAAGCCATCCGGAGCTACCATAAAAACGTCATTTCCTGGTCAGGATGGTAGGCGCCTACCATCCTGAGCGGTTTTTCTGATTATATGGTAGAACGGTTGACGGAAATCAAAAATCCGTTATCATATACACAGAAGGGGGATGAAATGAGGTGAAAACAGAATGAGTACACACATCAATGCGGAGAAGGGGCAGATCGCGGAGTCGATTCTGCTGCCCGGGGATCCGCTGCGGGCGAAGTTCATCGCGGAGAATTTCCTGACCGGGGCGAAGTGCTACAACGAAGTCAGAAACATGTTCGGATACACCGGGACGTACAAAGGCGTGCCGGTCTCGGTGCAGGGAACCGGGATGGGGATGCCTTCCATCGGGATCTACTCCTGGGAGCTGATCAGCGATTTCGGCGTCCGCAACCTGATGCGGATCGGAACCGCCGGATCCTACCATAAGGATATCAAGGTCAGGGATATTGTCGCAGGGGTATCGGCGTCGACGAACTCCAATTACGCGGAAGCCTTCGATCTGCCCGGCACGTACGCGCCCTGCGCCAGCTTTGAGCTTCTGATGAAGCTGGAGGATGCCTCGGAGGAACTGGGAATTCCGTTCCACGCCGGCAACATCCTCTCCAGTGATACTTTCTACGATACGAGGGAGGATACCTGGAAACGCTGGGCGAAGATGAACGTAATGGCGGTAGAGATGGAGGCGGCCGCGCTGTACATGAATGCCGCTTATCTCGGGGCGAATGCTCTGGCGATCATGACCATCAGTGATCATTTTGTTACCGGTGAGGAGACCACGGCGGAAGAGCGGCAGGAAAGCTTCACCGACATGATGAAGCTGGCGCTGGAGACGATCACCGCGTAGCCGCCTGAGCTGGAACTCTGCCGAATGATCTGATCATTAATGTGGAACTCTGCCAAATGACCTGATCATAGATGGATTGGCAGAGTTAGAGCCCTTTAAAAGGACAAAAAAACTTCAAACTCTGCCAAACTGCGAGATAATTCCCAAATTGGCAGAGTTTTCGCTTGATCCATGGGTCAGGGCTGCAAAAAACTCTGCCAAAAGCGATGATATCGCTCTATTTGGCAGAGTTCACAGAATCGCCGTCCCGCGGTGCCCAGATCGCTGGCGCGATCTGACCGCTCTGGCGGCTGGCCTGCCGCCGCTCTGTCAGCCCTTCGGTCTGACAGTCGCGGGGCTAGGAACAAGCCGCAGAAGAACCGCCACGGAGCAGAGCTCCTGCGGTTCTGGCGTTTGTTCTGCGCGCCAAATCAGAGATTTGGGCAGAACATAAAAAGAACCGGGAGACACATCCGGTTCTTTTCTCATTCTCGGTGTGCATTTAACTTATGCACGGTGTGGGGACGGGTGAGAATTAGGCGTTCGCCTTGTTGAATCTCTTGGTCAGACGGGAAACCTTTCTGGAAGCGGCGTTCTTGTGGATCGTTCCCTTGGCTGCAGCCTGCATCAGCTTCTTCTCAGCCTTGGTCAGCAGTTCCTTCGCCTGCTCCATTTCGCCAGCATCGAGGGCTGCATCATAAGCTTTCAGGATTGCCTTCAGATGGTTGCGTACTCTTCTGTTTCTGGCGGTCTTCTTGTCGATGACACGGATTCTTTTTTTCGCGGATTTAATGTTAGCCATTCAATTTACCCCACTTTCTTAATATCGATAGCCTGCCGCAGCGGATGCCGCAGCATAAATACGCAAAAAACAGTATAACCGACAAAAAAGAAATATGCAAGGAAATATTGAACCTTTTTCGTATTTCAAGTACAATAAATACCATGAAGGACTATAAAGAATATATCAGAAATTTCAGCATTATCGCCCACATCGATCACGGCAAATCCACGCTGGCGGACCGGATCATCGAGAAGACCGGACTGGTTGCCCAGCGGGATATGCGGGAGCAGTTCCTGGACAACATGGATCTGGAGAGAGAGCGGGGCATCACCATCAAGCTGCAGACCACCCGTCTGGTCTATCAGGCGAAAGACGGAAACGAATACATTTTCAACCTGATCGACACCCCGGGACACGTGGACTTCACCTACGAAGTGTCCCGCAGCCTGGCCGCCTGCGAGGGAGCGGTCCTGGTGGTGGACGCGACCCAGGGCGTGGAGGCCCAGACCCTGGCCAACGTCTATCTGGCGATGGACGAAGACCTGGAGATCATGCCCGTCCTGAACAAGATCGACCTGCCGTCCGCCCGGCCCGATGAGGTGAAACAGGAGATCGAGGACGTCATCGGCGTCGAGGCCATGGACGCGCCGCTGGTCTCCGCCAAGGAAGGCACCGGCATCGAAGAGCTTCTGGAGGAGATCGTGCATAAGATCCCGGCGCCCGAAGGCGATGAGAACGCGAACCTCAAGGCGCTGATCTTTGATTCCTATTACGACAACTACAAGGGCGTCGTCATCTACACGCGGATCTTCGACGGAAGCCTTAGGAAAGGCGACATGATCCGCCTGATGAACACAGGCAAGAAATACGAAGTCACCGAGGTGGGCACCTACAGTCCGGGCCCGGTGGAATGCAGGCAGCTGCGGGCCGGCGAGGTCGGCTATGTCTGCGCCTCCATCAAACAGGTAGCGGACGCCAGAGTCGGTGACACCATCACGCTGGCCGATCACCCGGCAGACCAGCCTTTGCCCGGCTATAAACGGGTGCAGTCCATGGTCTACTGCGGCATCTACCCGGCGGAAGGCGAGAAATACGAAAACGTCAAGGACGCCCTGGAGAAGCTGCAGGTCAACGACGCGGCGTTCCATTTTGAGCCGGAAACATCCACCGCTCTGGGCTACGGGTTCCGCTGCGGCTTCCTGGGTCTGCTTCACATGGAGATCATCGTGGAAAGGCTGGAGAGAGAATTTGATCTCGCTGTGATCACCACATCCCCCAGCGTCATCTACAAGGTGGTCCTGAACGACGGGACGGTGAAAATGGTCCAGAATCCGACCAATCTGCCGGATCCGGTGCTGATCGACCACATTGAGGAGCCGATGGTCAAGGCGGACATCATGGTTCCGAAGGAATACGTGGGCAGCATCATGGAGATCTGTCAGGACCGCCGGGGCCGTCTGATCAACATGGAATACATCACCGAGACCCGGGTCAACCTGCACTACGACATGCCGCTGAACGAAGTTATCTACGACTTTTTCGATGCCCTCAAGTCGAAGACCAGGGGATACGGATCTCTGGACTACGAGTTCTCCCGCTACGAGCCGTCGAAGGTGGTGAAGCTGGACATCCTGCTGAACAAGGATCTGGTGGATGCCTTCTCGATGATCGTTCACGAATCCAAGGCTTACGCCAGGGGCCGTTTCGTGTGCGCCAAGCTCAAGGAAATCATCCCGATGCACCAGTTCGAGGTGCCCATCCAGGCATCCATCGGACAGAAGATCATCGCCCGGGAGACGGTGCGGGCTTACCGAAAGGACGTCATCGCCAAATGCTACGGCGGAGATATATCCAGAAAGAAAAAGCTTCTGGAAAAACAAAAAGAAGGGAAGAAGCGGATGCGTCAGTTCGGCACCGTCGAGGTGCCCCGGGAGGCGTTTACCGCAGTGTTGAAGTACGATGACAACAAATAACCTGGGACTGTATATTCATATTCCGTTCTGCCGGCAGAAATGCAAATACTGCGATTTTCTGTCCTTTCCTTGCAGCAGTGAGCAGGTGTACCGGGAATATGTGACGGCTCTCTGCATCGAAATGGAGTCAAGGGCCGAGGAATGCGCGGGCAGGCCGGTGGACAGCGTCTTCATCGGCGGAGGAACTCCCAGCCTGATCCCGCCGGCGGACTTTCGGCGGATGATGGAGTACTTGCGAAAGAGTTTCCAGGTGGCGGAGGACGCGGAGATCACCATCGAGACCAATCCCAACTCCATCACCCAGCAAAAGCTGGACGCCTACCTTGAGTGCGGGATCAACCGGATCAGCATCGGCATCCAGTCCTTTGACAATCCCATTCTGCGGCGGCTGGGCCGGCTTCACGACAAGAACGAGGCCTTCCAGAAGATCCAGATGGTGCGGAAGTCCGGCTTCACCAACATCAACATCGACCTGATGTTCGGCATCCCGGAGCAGTCCATGAAGACCTGGCTGGATACCATCCGGCAGGGGATTTTCCTGGGACCGCAGCACATCTCCCTGTACAGTCTGCAGCTGGAGAAGGGAACCCCCCTCTATAAAGAAGTCTACGAAGATAAGATTTACGCTCCCACCCCCGAGATCATCGACCGGGAGATGTACCATGAGGCGATCGCGCTTCTGAAACAGGCCGGCTACGTGCACTACGAGATTTCCAACACAGCCTATCCAGGCAGAGAGAGCCGGCACAACCTCAAATACTGGTCCTACGAGGAATACCTGGGACTGGGGCCGGGGGCCAGCTCCTTTTTCGGCGGACAGCGGTTCAAAAACCATGAGAAGATGAACCGCTACATCGACTGCATCAAGAAGCGGGAAGTCCCCGTCGACGGGCAGAGCATCGAACACTATACGGCAAGGGAAGAGATGGGAATCTACGTTTTCACCGGCCTGCGAAAGAAGGAAGGCATCAGTCTGGATGACTTCCGGCGCCGCTTCGAGGTGGATCTGTTCACCGTCTACGACCCCGCCATTCTGAAGCGCCACAAGGGCCTGATCAATCTCTACAACAACCAGCTCTATCTGACCGATGCGGGTATGGACGTATCCAATTCCGTCATGGCAGAGTTCGTTTAATCCGGATTCCTTCAGGCAGAAAACAGGAGCAGCACATGGCAGGCAAATACATCATGGCCCTCGATCAGGGCACCACAAGTTCCAGATGCATCATCTACGACAGGACCGGGCAGCAGATCAGCGTCGCCCAGAAGGAGTTCCGCCAGATCTACCCGAAGGCCGGCTGGGTGGAGCACGATCCGATGGAGATCTGGTCGTCTCAGCTGGAGGTCGCCCGGGAAGCGATGCGAAGGATCTTTGCATCGCCGCAGGACATCGATGCCATCGGCATCACCAATCAGAGAGAAACCACCATCGTCTGGGACAGATCCACCGGCCGTCCGGTGTATAACGCCATCGTATGGCAGTGCCGCAGGACCGCCGGCTTCTGCGATGAGCTGAAGAGGGAAGAGGGCCTGGCCGGGGCGTGGCGGCAGAAGACCGGTCTTCTGATCGATGCCTATTTCTCCGCGACCAAGATCCGGTGGATTCTGGACCACGCAGAAGGCGCGCGGGAGAAGGCGGTGAAGGGGGAGCTCCTGTTCGGCACCGTTGAGACCTGGCTCATCTGGAATCTGACCGGCGGGAAGGTCCACGTTACCGATTATTCCAACGCTTCCCGCACCATGCTCTTCAATATCCATACGCTGCAGTGGGATGAGGAGATCCTCCAAAGGCTGGACATTCCCTCCTCCATGCTGCCCGAGGCGCGGCCCAGCAGCGGGATCTACGGATACACATCGCCGGAGCTCTTCGGAGCGCCGATTCCCATCGCCGGGGCGGCGGGGGATCAGCAGGCGGCTCTGTTCGGACAGGCCTGCTTTGAAGAGGGGCAGGCGAAGAATACCTACGGTACCGGCGGATTCATGCTGGTCAACACGGGAAACCGCATCGTATCCTCGGATCACGGCCTGCTGGCCACCATTGCCTGGGGTCTGAACGGGGAGGTCCGCTACGCGCTGGAGGGATCGGTGTTCGTATCCGGCGCCACTATCCAGTGGCTGCGGGATGAGCTGGGGCTGATCGGATCCGCTGCCGAGACGGAAGCCATGGCCCGGCAGGTGCCGGATACCGCCGGAGCCTACATCGTGCCGGCCTTCACGGGGCTGGGGGCGCCCTACTGGGATCCTTACGCCAGAGGGGCGATCCTGGGACTGACCCGGGGGGTGAACCGCAATCACATCGCCAGAGCCGCGCTGGAATCCATGGTCTATCAGACCTGCGATCTGGTGCAGGCGATCACTGAGGATCTGGGCTGCGGCATCAACATGTTCAAGGTGGACGGAGGGGCTTCCGCCAACGATTTCCTGCTCCAGTTCCAGGCGGATATGATCGGACAGCCGGTCTACCGGCCGGTGTGCATCGAGACCACTTCCCTGGGAGCGGCGTACCTGGCAGGCCTTGCCACCGGATACTGGAGGGACCAGGAGGACATCCTGTCGAACTGGCAGCTGGACCGCAGATTCGACCCGCAGGAGGGACAGGAGAAGCGGGACCAGCTTTTGGACGGATGGCACCGGGCGGTCCGCAGAGCCCTGCAGTGGAGCGAAGAGTCATAAACGTTGCAAAAATGCAAAACTTTCTTGCGATGGTGCCCTGAAATCGGGTTTTTAGGGCCGGAACCGCTTGAAATGGGTTGCATTTTTAATTATACTATATGATAGATTGATACGTTTTTGACGAAAGGACGAAATCATTGGAAGAAGCAGTCAGGAAAGTATTAAGGGAACAGGTGGATCCGGTATTATCGGAGCATTTCGGCGGCTCCCAGCTCACGAAGATCGAGGACGGAGTCGCGTATGTGAAGCTGACCGGGGCCTGCGCCGGATGCCCGTCCGCTCAGGACACCCTGGAGGAAGTCGTCAAGGACTTCGTCATGGGCGGTGTTCCTGACGTGAAGGACGTGGTTCTGGACACCTCCGTCAGTGAGGATCTGCTGGATATGGCCCGGAAGATCCTTCGGGGCGAGATGAAGGAGTAGTATGATCCGCAGCATATCTGCGATCAGATAATTCAAAGGCTAATCTATTTTTTATTAATTCAAAGGAGAGAGAAGTTATGTTAATGACAGGCGAACAGTATGTTGAGAGTTTGAGAGCGATGAAGACGAGAGTCTACATGTTTGGCGAGAAGATCGACAACTGGGTAGATCATCCGATCATCAGACCGTCCATCAACTGCGTTAAGGTTACCTATGACCTGGCTCAGGATCCTGAGTATGCAGACCTGATGACCGTCAAGTCCAACCTGACCGGCGAGACCATCAACAGATTCGGACATCTGCACCAGAGCACCGAAGACCTGAGAAACAAGGTTAAGATGCAGAGACTTTGCGGACAGAAGACCGGCTCCTGCTTCCAGAGATGCGTAGGTATGGACGCGTTCAACGCTACATTCTCCACAACTTATGAGATCGACCAGAAGTATGGCACAAACTATCATGAGAATTTCGTGAACTTCCTGAAGATGGTTCAGGAGAAGGACCTGGTCGTTGACGGCGCTATGACTGACCCGAAGGGTGACAGAGGCCTGGCTCCGCACGCTCAGAAGGATCCTGACCTGTTCGTACACATCAAGGAGTACAGAGAAGACGGTATCGTCGTCAGCGGCGCTAAGACACACCAGACCGGTTCCATCAACTCCCACTGGCACATCGTAATGCCGACACAGGCGATGAGAGAAGAGGACAAGGACTTCGCAGTAGCTTTCGCTCTCCCGACGGATGCTGAGGGTCTGTACATGGTATACGGCAGACAGTCCTGCGACACACGTAAGCTGGAAGAGGGCGCTGACATCGATCTGGGTAACGCTCAGTTCGGCGGACAGGAAGCTCTGGTCGTATTCGACGACGTATTCGTTCCGAATGAGTACATCTTCATGAAGGGCGAGTACGACTTCGCCGGAATGCTGGTTGAGAGATTCGCGGGATACCACAGACAGTCCTACGGCGGCTGCAAGGTCGGCGTCGGCGACGTTCTGATCGGTGCTGCTGCTCTGGCTGCTGAGTACAATGGTGCTCAGAAGGCTTCCCACGTGAAGGACAAGCTCATTGAGATGACACACCTGAACGAGACTCTGTACTGCTGCGGTATCGCTTGCTCCGCTGAGGGTCAGGCGACAGCTGCCGGCAACTATCAGATCGACCTGCTGCTGGCCAACGTCTGCAAGCAGAACGTTACAAGATTCCCGTATGAGATCGTAAGACTGGCTGAGGACATCGCAGGCGGCCTGATGGTAACCATGCCGTCCGAGACAGACTTCAGATCCGACCTCAAGGTTGGCAAGAACGGCGAGACCATCGGCGAGATCTGCAACAAGTTCTTCTCCGGATCCCCGGCTTGCACAACTGAGCAGAGACAGAGAATCATGAGACTGATCGAGAATATGTGTCTGGGCGCTTCCGCAGTCGGATACAGAACCGAGTCCATGCACGGTGCCGGTTCCCCGCAGGCTCAGAGAATCATGATCTCCAGACAGGGCAACATCGAAGGCAAGAAGGCTCTGGCGAAGGCGATTGCCGGAATCAAATAAGAATGATCCACTGAGGATAGCTACATACTGACAGTATTAGCGAGGCCGCTTTGCAGTCCGAAGCGGCCTCATCTTTTAGGAAGGAACGTTAAATACTTAACATGAAGTGCGGAGTGAAGTTCTGCGGCGGATGCAATCCCCGCTACCAGAGAGGAGATGCATACAGAGCGATCAAGGCAGACCTGCCCCAGATCGACTTTGAATACGCCGAGGAGGGCGTGCCCTACGATCAGCTTCTGGTGATTGGCGGCTGTCCGGCCTGCTGCGCCAGCTTCCGGCAGTATACTGTCAATGATGAAGTGCTCAAGATGTGGTCCCCGGATCACATGGAGAATATTAAACAAAAGCTTCTGCAAAAGCTGTAGCCAGCCTTTGCAGACAAATAATTATTGGAGGTACCGTTTTAATGAGAAACTGGAAAGAACTGTATGATGCCAAGAAAATGACATCTGATGAAGCTGTCAAGCTGATCAAATCCGGTGACAAGGTCGTGTTCCAGCACGACGTCGGCGAGCCGGCGGAGCTGGTCAGAGCCATGGTCAGAAACGCGGAGAACTATAAGGACGTTGAGATTTCCCATATGTTCTCTCTGGGCCCCGGAGACTACTGCAAGGAAGAATACAAGGATAACTTCAAGCCGAACATGTGGTTCGTATCCGGACAGACCAGAAAGGCTGTCAACAACTGGGGTGACTACACCACCTGCTTCTTCCACGAGCTGCCGGAACTGATGAGAGACGGAGTCATTCAGGTGGACGTCGTTCTGATCAACGTTTCCAAGCCGGATAAGCTGGGTTATGTTTCCACCGGTGTTTCCGGAGACTACACCGTGCAGGCGATCCGTTCCGCGAAGACGGTCATCGCGCAGGTGAACGAGCACGTTCCGTTCTCCTATGGCGATGTCGTTTTCCCGCTGATGGAGTATGCGGATGCAGTCGTTGAGTATGACGAAGAGCTGCCGGCACTGGGCGCTTCGAAGATCGGCCCGGTGGAAGAAGCCATCGGTAAGTACTGCGCGGACCTGATCGAGGACGGCGCGACACTGCAGCTGGGCATCGGCTCCATTCCGGACGCGGTCTGCGAGCAGCTGAAGAACAAGAAGCATCTGGGTCTGCATTCCGAGATGCTGGGTGACGGAGCGATGAACCTGTACTATGAGGGCATCATCGACAATACCCAGAAGTCCTTCGATAAGGACGTCATGGTCGCCAACTTCGTCATGGGCTCCAAGGAACTGTATGAGTTCTGCGATCACAACCACGCGGTCAAGATCATGCCGGTCGACTACGTCAATGATCCGACCATCATCATGAACTGCTCCAAGATGGTCGCCATCAACGGCGCGCTGGGCGTTGACCTGTTCGGACAGGTTGCTTCCGACTGTATGGCCAACAACTTCCAGTTCTCCGGCGTCGGCGGACAGGTCGACTTCATGCGCGGCGCGGCTATGTCCAGAGACCGCAAGGGCCTCTCCATCATCGCGATGCCGTCCATGACCGTGAAGAAGGACGGAACCAAGATCTCCAAGATCTCCGCGACACTGGCGCCGAGCCAGGCCATCACCGACTCCAGAAACGACACCGAATACGTCATTACCGAGTACGGTGTTGCGAATCTGTGGGGCAAGAGCAATTCCGACAGAGCAAGAGCGCTGATCGATATCGCGCATCCGGACTTCAGAGATGAGCTGAAGGAAGAAATGGAGAAGATGTTCCACCACAAGTATTAAAGATTACCTGCGGGACCGGGGAATTCCCCCGTTCCCGTACTATAAACTGTAGTTAACCATAAGGAGGTTTACGTTATGCAGGCATTAAAATTAGTCCCAACCATTCATTATTTTGACACGTTCGCAGAGTTTGCGAAGGAATTCAATGTAGGCAAAGGCGACATTCTCGTCACCAACGAGTGGATGTACACACCGTACGTTGCTCCCACCGGCGTTGAGGTTCCTGTCGTATATCAGGAGAAGTACGGCGCAGGCGAGCCGACCGACGAGATGATGGATGCTATGAAGGAAGAGATGGACAAGTACGAATACGATCGTATCATCGCTTTCGGCGGCGGCACCATCGTTGACTGCTGCAAGGTTCTGGCATGCGAGATCCCGGACAAGGTCGCTGACCTGTACACCGGCAAGGTCGCTCCGAAGAGAATCAAGGAACTGATCGTTGTTCCGACCACCTGCGGCACCGGTTCCGAAGTAACCAACGTTGCGGTTGCCAGCATTCCGTCCCTGAACCTGAAGAAGGGCATCGCGGACGAGCAGACTTATGCGGACGTTGCGGTTCTGATTCCGGAATCCCTGCAGGGACTTCCTGACAAGGTCTTCGCGACTTCCTCCGTCGACGCTCTGATCCACGCGACCGAATCCTTCCTGAGCCCGAAGGCTTCCCCGTTCACCGAGATGTACTCCCTGAAGGCCATCGAGATGATCATGAACGGATACAAGGGCATCATCGAGGCAGGCGGAAACACCAAGGAGAACAGAGCTCCGTTCCTGAAGGACTTCCTGATCGCCTCCAACTATGCCGGAATCGCTTTCGGCAATGCCGGCTGCGGCGCGGTTCACGCTCTGTCCTATGCACACGGCGGCGCATTCCACATTCCGCACGGCGAAGCGAACTTCATCTGCTTCACAGCGGTATTCAAGATGTACATGAGAAAGCAGCCGGTGGGCAAGATCGAGATCCTGAACAAGGTTCTGGCAGACATCATGGGCTGTGACGTTGCGAACGTTTATGATGAGCTGGATGCATTCCTGGGCAAGCTGATCGAGCTGAAGCCGCTGAAGGAGTATGGCATGACCGAAGATCAGATCAAGACCTTCGCGCAGAGCACCATTGACAATCAGCAGAGACTGCTGGGCAACAACTACGTGCCGCTCACACTGGAAGAGATCGAGGAGATCTTCGCGGGACTGTACTAAGCACAGAATACGCAAATTACGCACGAAAAAGAGGTGTTCGTCAGAACACCTCTTTTGTTACGAAATATCCGGCCGGCAGGGGTTAACAAAGGCCTGCGTGCCGGCACAGAGCTTCGAAGGTCTCCGGATTGAGATCGTGTTCGATCTTGCAGGCGTCTTCCTGCGCGATGGCGGGATCGACTCCGATGGAAACAAAGAACTGCGTCAGAACCTTATGACGGGTGTATATCTTCTCTGCGATCTCCATACCCTTGTCAGTCAGTGTGATCAGGCCGTCGCTGGCCATGGTGATATATCCGTTTTCACGGAGGTTCTTCGTCGCGTAGGAGACGCTCGGTTTGGTCACGCCGAGATGCTCTGCAATGTCGACCGAACGGATGTAACCGTGTTCTTCCTTGAGAATCAGCATAGTTTCCAGATAATCTTCAGCGGACTTATTGATCTGCATTTATTTCACCTTTTATCCTTTCATTTCATGATACAAGATTAGCATATTCACCGGGAAATATCAATATACATATTGTTCTGAATTCAATGCATCAATTGCGTTTTTCGGAAGGCTGTGTTAGTATAAAGCTCTGAGCAAAATGATAACAAGAAAGAGGATAAATACATGCAGAATAATATGATAGGACAGAATATCATCATTACAGAACGGTGTCAGGCGCTGCGGCAGCTCGGCAGAAACGCGCTGCGGGGCAAATGGGGGCAGGCCATTCTGGCGGTAGTGATCTATACAGTGGTTTTGAATGTGCCGGTGGCGGTCTTTGACAAGCTGTTTGGGATCAACATGGCCAATCTGGTGACCAACGACGGATACACCTACGATATGGACGTGGAGATGTACTCGCAGCTGTATAACTCCATGCCGCAGACAAGCATCCTGTCATCCATCTGGGTGATCCTGATCGCAGGCCCGCTGATGCTGGGACTGATGATCTTCTTTCTGGCATCCTTCCGGGGACACAATGTAGTAGCCAGGGATGTCTTCCTGGGATTTGAACGGTTTGGCAAGGCGCTTGGTCTGCTGCTGTTTCAGGGACTGTTCATTTTTCTCTGGTCGCTTCTGTTCATCATTCCGGGAATCATCGCCTCCATCCGCTACAGCCAGGCATTCTATGTTCTGGCGGATGATCCGAGCAAATCGATCCGTCAGTGCATGAATGAGAGTAAATCCATGATGAACGGCAACAAGGCGAAGTATTTCCTGCTGAGTCTGTCCTTCATTGGATGGATCGTTCTGGCGGCCATTCCGGGGGGTCTGCTGAACGCCATTGCCGGGACGGTCTCTGACAGCGATGCTGTGGCGGGAGCAGTATCCGTCATCGCCGCGCTTCTGATGACACCGGTCTATGCGTACATGTATTCCACCTTTGCCGGATTTTATGAGATCCTTTCGGGTCACCTGATCAAGGAGACGGAACCGGCACCTCTGTCGGTGGATCAGATCGAGGCCAATGCGCCGGTGGCTCAGATCGAGGAAGTCATCGACGAGGTGGAGAATGCTGCAACGGATGGTGCCCGTGAGGAGACGGAACCGGACATGGAGTCCGTGCCGGATGCGGAAATCCTACCGGACGCGGAAGTCCTGCCGGAGCCCCTGGAGGAAGAGGATACATACCATGATTGAGATAAGAAAACTGCGTAACGGAGCGACGATGATTATGGAACGGACGGATTTCGTCCGTTCTGCTGCCCTTGGCATCTGGGTCAGGACCGGTTCGTCCCATGAGAGCGGGGATAATTCCGGTGTTTCTCACTTTATCGAGCATATGATGTTCAAGGGGACCGAACAGAGAAACGCCCGCCAGATCGCGGAAGCCGTGGACCGGATCGGCGGCATGTCCAACGCCTTCACCGGTAAAGAAGCCACCTGCTACTATATCAAGACGCTGTCATCCAATATCTATGACGGCGCAGAGATCCTGCTGGATATGGTGACGGGCTCTACGTTTGCCGAGGAGGAGATGAACAAGGAACGGCAGGTCATCCTGGAGGAGATCAAGATGATCCGCGATACCCCGGATGAGGATGTGATTGATATGATCTCAGAGCTTGTGAACGGCAAGAATGCCATCGGACAGACCATCCTCGGAACGCCGGAATCGCTGGCCGGAATCGACCGGCAGAAGCTGGTGGACTATTACTGCAGGGAGTATTCCAGAGACAGCATCGTAATCGCAGCCGCCGGCAATTTTGATCCGGAAAGGCTGGCAGCTCTCTTCGAAGAAGGGCTGGATTCTCTGCCAGCGGACAAGCCAGCCTTTGCACCGAAAATCTACCCCTACGAACAGCAGTTCCAGGTCCGGGTCAAGGACATCGAGCAGACCCATCTGTGCATGGCGATTCCGTCGGTTTCCCTGGGAGATGACCGATACTATACCTTCGTGCTTCTGAGCAGCATTTTCGGCGGAAGCATGAGCTCCCGCCTGTTCCAGAACATCCGGGAGGAACGGGGGCTGGCCTATTCCGTCGCGTCGATGAACGCGTTTTCCAGCCGGTCCGGGTTCTTTACGATCTACGCGGGAGTTGCTCATGAGAAGCTGAAGGAGACGGTGGAGGCGATCAAGTACGAGATCGAGAAGCTGTGCGAAGACGGGGTGAGCGAGGATGAGCTGGCGATGGCCAAGGAACAGATGAAGAGCTCCTTCATTTTCGGCCTGGAGAATATCAACAGCCGCATGTTCAACCTGGGCAAGAACAAGCTGCTTCTGGACCGGGTCTTTGAGGCGGATGAAGTTCTGCAGGCGTACGATGCGGTCACCCGGCAGGATATCCTCGATGCCGCGCAGCTGATCGGACAGTCCACCAGCTACTGCGGCGCGGCCGTCACAGGCAGGGAATTTGATCTGGAGGCGCTGGTGCGGTCATGAAGATCCGAATGATCAGCAGATCCGGGATCTACCCGGAATACGAAACACAGGGCGCCGCGGGGATGGATATCCGGGCGTGGCTGCCGGAGCCGGTGACCATCGAGCCAGGTAAGAGAGCGCTGATCCCCACGGGTCTTTTTATGGAGATTCCTCCGGGTTTCGAAGTACAGCTGCGGGCGAGAAGCGGCCTTGCCATCCGGCAGGGGATCTGTCTGGCCAACGGCATCGGTACCATCGACAGCGATTACCGGGGAGAGGTGCAGGTGGCACTGATCAATCTGGGGGAGGAACCGTTTACCGTTCGCAGCGGAGACCGCATCGCCCAGATGGTTGCTGCCTCCTATGTCCGCGCTGAGATCGAACCGGCGGAGGAGCTGACCGCTTCCGGACGGGGCGGCGGAGGTTTCGGATCCACCGGAATCGAATGAGGTACGGGACGATATGATCACAAGAACACTGGTTGAACAACGGGAACACGACATACTGTCGGAATACGCAGCCAAGGCAGATGAGAGCCGCGGACGGCGGATGGAGGAAGAACAATGCCCGATCCGGACCGTTTTTCAGAGGGATCGGGACCGTATCATCCATTCCAAATCCTTTCGGCGTCTGATGCACAAGACGCAGGTCTTTCTAGCTCCCGAAGGGGATCACTACCGGACCCGCCTGACGCATACCATCGAAGTATCGCAGATCGCAAGGACCATCGCCCGGGGCTGCGGTCTCAATGAAGATCTGACCGAAGCCATCGCCATGGGACACGATCTGGGACACACCCCTTTCGGACACAGCGGAGAAGCCATTCTGAACCGGATCTACAGCCGGGGCTTCCGGCACAATGAACAGAGCCTGCGGGTGGTGGATGTGCTGGAATCCGGAGGATCGGACCGGCGGGGGCTCAATCTGACGGAAGAGGTGCGGGACGGGATCCTCAATCACACCGGACCGGAGATGCCGTTTACACTGGAAGGGCAGGTCGTTAAGATCAGTGACCGGATCGCCTATATCAATCATGACATCGATGACGCGATCCGAAGCGGAGTCATCACCGCGGCGGATCTTCCGGAAGAGAGTCTGCGGGTTCTGGGAAGGACCCACAAACAGAGAATCGATACCCTCGTAAATGACATGATCGAACATACCGACGGACAGCCTCAGGCGCGGCTCAGCGATGAGAAGACCCGGGTAATGAACGAGCTGCGGGCCTTCATGTTCCGGAACGTATACCACAGCTCCCTGGTCAAGCGGGCGGAGGACGTGGCTAAGAGCGAGAGCGTGATCACATCCCTCTTCGAGTACTATCTGGATCATCCCCGGGAACTTCCCACGGACCTGCGGATGATGTCCGAGGAATACGATACCGAGGAGCTGGCGAAGGATCACGTTGCCAGTATGACGGACCGGTACGCCCTCAATCTGTACAATGAGCTGTTCGTTGTCAAAGGCTGGAGATAAAAATAAAAAAAATAAAAGAAACCGGACTTATTCTGACGTAAATATATATTGTCCAAGGGAATGGGGACAGGAAGGGATCAGAGGTCAGAGTGAGTTCATCGAATATCGTTGAAGAAATCAAAAGCAGGTGTAACATCGTTGATGTTGTCGGCAGAGTCGTCACTCTGAAAAAGGCAGGGAGCAATTACAAGGGTCTCTGTCCTTTTCACAATGAGAAGACACCTTCTTTTAATGTGAACGAAGACAAGCAGATCTTCAAATGCTTCGGCTGCGGCGCTTCCGGGGATGTGATCGCCTTCGTGGAGAAGTACTATAACCATGATTTCCGCGGGGCCTGCGAGATGCTGGCAGGAGAGTACGGCATCGATCTGACCGGGGCCTTCGGCAGCAGCGAGCAGAAGAAGGAACTCTACGAGATCAACCGTCAGGCGGCCATGTTCTTTTATAAGGCCCTCCGGTCGAAGATGAACCCCGGATACGCCTATATGAAGAATCGCGGGATCTCCGAGGAGACGATGAACCGGTTCGGGATCGGATACGCGGACGGGCAGTGGCAGAGCCTGCTGAGTCATATGGAGTCTCTCGGCATTTCCCGGGAGAAGCTGCTCCGGCTGGGGCTGATCTCCCAGTCCAGGGGCAGATATTACGATAAGTTCCGGGACCGGGTGATTTTCCCGATCATCAACATCGGGGGCAAGGTCATCGGCTTCGGCGGACGGATCATCGGCGATGGGAATCCGAAGTATCTGAACTCACAGGAGTCGGATATCTTCCAGAAAAAGAACAATCTGTACGGGCTGAATCTGGCGAAGACGGATATCACCCGGGAGGACCGGATCGTTCTGGTGGAGGGGTATATGGATGTTATCTCCCTCTATCAATCCGGGATCCGGAACGTCTGCGCATCCCTTGGGACTGCGCTGACGGAGAACCAGGCGAGGCTGATCCGGCGCTATACCCGAAATGTGATCCTGTCCTACGATGCCGATGAGGCGGGGCAGAACGCAGCCATGCGGGGCATCGATATCCTCTATCAGGAGGAGCTGCGGCCGAGGGTGCTCCGGGTCACCGACGGCAAGGATCCGGATGAGTTTGTCAAGAAAAACGGCAGATCAGCCTTTGCAGAACTGATGGATCAGGCGCTGCCCTACGGGGACTTCAAGATGGCCCGGCTCAGCAGCCGCTACGATCTGAAGGATGAACAGCAAAGGCTGGACTACCTGCGGGATATCATCGCGCAGCTGCAGTCCATGAAGCCGGTAGAGGCGGATCTGTACATCCAGAAGATCGCCGAGCAGACGGGGATCTCGTCCCAGGCGATCCGGAGGGAATACGAGGCAGGAAGGCAGCAGGAAACCGGAGCACCGCCGCCGTCCGCGCATCAACAGCCGGCGGAGGCTTCCGCGATCAGTGAGGCGGAGAAGACCCTTCTCAAACTGATGCTGACGGACATGAAATATACGGATCTTCCGGAGGAACTCAGCGGACAGGTGTTTCGAAGCGAGGAAGGAACTGCGCTTTATCAGATGATCCTGGGCCAGAGGCAGGAGCAGGGCGGTGCAGCGGGCCCCGCGCATCTGCAGAGACTGCGGGAGCAGGCGGGAGCGGAGCTCGCCGATGTTCTGGAGGAAGTCAGCGGAATCGTCATTCCTCCGGACAAAGAAGAAACCATCTATGCGCAATGCATTGATTATATTCAGAAAGAAGAACTGCGGCGTCAGGACCAGGAGATCACCTGGAAGCTTTCTCTGGATGACGGAAGCATTTCCGATGAGCAGCTGGCAGAGCTGATGCAGAGACAGGCGCAGATACAGCGGATACTGAAAGGACAGGGGGTATAAGAATCAATGGCACAGAAGGAACCAAACGAAAAAAACGTGAACGTTGATGCGGAACTGGAGGTGTTTCGAAGCAACATCCGTGACATCCTGGAGAAGGGGACGGACAGCAAGCTGTTCACCATCTCCAGGGACGAGGCGGCGCTTCAGAAGCTGATCGCCCGGGCGAAGGGACGCAAGAACCAGTCCGTAACGAAGGCGGAGATCCTGGACACCTTCGATCAGATGGAGATCGATGCCGGCCGTATGGACGAGATCTTCAAGGAGATCGGCGCGAACCGGATTCAGATCCTGGATGAGCAGGAGCCGGATGAAGCGGATCTGCTGGAGCTGGAGGAAGAGGGTCAGGAGACCGATCCCGAGATCGAAGCCGCTCAGGCGGCCGGTGCTAAGGAGATCGACCTCGAAAGCGCTCTGTCAAAGAACATTTCCGTCGAGGATCCGGTCCGGATGTACCTTAAGGAAATCGGCAAGGTGCCTCTGCTGACGGCGGAGGAAGAGGTGGAACTGGCCAAGCGGATGGAGGCCGGCGATGAATACGCCAAGCAGAAGCTCTGTGAGGCCAACCTGCGTCTGGTCGTTTCGATCGCGAAGAAGTACATGGGCCGCGGCATGCTGTTCCTGGATCTGATCCAGGAAGGAAACCTCGGTCTGATCAAAGCCGTCGATAAATTCGATTACCGCAAGGGCTACAAGTTCAGCACCTACGCCACCTGGTGGATCCGGCAGGCCATTACCCGTTCCATCGCCGATCAGGCGCGGACGATCCGGATCCCGGTGCATATGGTCGAGACCATCAACAAGCTGATCCGGGTATCCCGGCAGATGCTGCAGGAGCAGGGACGGGAGCCGACCCCGGATGAGATTGCGGAGGAAATGGGAATCTCCGCGGAGAAGGTGCGGGAGATCCTGAAGATCGCGCAGGAGCCGGTTTCTCTGGAAACCCCCATCGGAGAGGAAGAGGACAGCCATCTGGGAGATTTTATTCCGGACGAGGATGCTCCGGCGCCGGCGGATGCGGCGGCCTTCACCATGCTCAAGGAGCAGCTGGTGGATGTGCTCAGCACCCTGACGGATCGGGAGCAGAAGGTGCTGAAGCTGCGCTACGGTCTTGGGGACGGCAGGGCCCGTACTCTGGAGGAGGTCGGCAGAGAGTTTGACGTCACCAGGGAGCGGATCCGTCAGATCGAAGCGAAGGCTCTGCGCAAGCTGAGACACCCGACCCGAAGCAAGAAGTTAAAGGATTACCTCGAGTAATGTGCGCGCAGGTGATGCAGCTTCGGATGAAGCTCTCGGAGCGCATGCAGGTGATCGCAGATCATGTGGATGCCGGGGAGGTCGTTGCGGACATCGGTACGGATCACGGACAGATTCCGGTATGGCTGTTCGCCAGCGGCATATCCCCCCGGGCGATCCTTTCGGACATCAGCGACGGATCGATCCGCAAGGCGGAGGAGACGGCAGCGGCCTATCAGTTTGGCGAGGGTATGTCCTTTCGGACCGGAGACGGTCTTTCGGTGCTGCGGCCGGGGGAGGCGGACACGGTGATCATCGCCGGGATGGGCGGCAAGCTGATCCGACAGATCCTGGCGGCGGATCCGGGGCATACGGCGTCCTTTCGCAAATTTATCCTGCAGCCGAGAAAGGGGCAGGGGCCTCTGCGAAAATGGCTGCTGCAAAACGGCTACCGCATCCTCTGCGAGGACGTGGTCCGGGAAGGTCGGTTCCTCCCGGAGATCATCACCGCCCTCAGTCCAGCCTTTGCAGGATCGGGGGAGGCTGCGAAGCACGGACGCGCGCCGGATCTGGCCGCGGCGGACCGGGAGCATCTGAAAGGTCTTGAGGAGCAGGACATCCGTCTGCGGGTTCCGCCCTGGATGGTTTTCGCAAAGGGCCCGATGGAGGAATTTTTCGATCTGCGGATCGCGCAGGAAACGCTGATTCTGGAGAATCTGCAGCGGGCGAAGGCCCGCAGGGAAGACAGCGAGCAGAAGGCCCGGGATAATCTGGATTACCTTCGGCAGCTCAAATGTAAATATAAGGAGATTTAGATGAATTATCAGGACTTGATCGATATCATAGAGGAAATCGCCCCGACGGAGTGGTTTGAGGAGGAAGACAATTCCGGAATTCAGATCCACACGGGCAAGGAGGAGATCGACCGCGTACTGGTCTGTCTGGAGGTCAATGACGCGGTGCTGCAGGAAGCGCAGGACAAGGGCGCGGACATGATCATCACGCATCATCCGCTGCTGTTCCATCCGCTGCAGCGCATCACACCGGATACGCCGGTGGGAAGGTACGCCCTTCACGCCATCGAGCAGGGCATCGATATCTATTCCTCGCATCTGGCGTTCGATGCGGCGGTTCATGGCAATAACATGTATCTGGCGGACCTGCTGCGGCTGCAGAATGTGGCCCGGCCCGAGGATGAGGACGAGGATGAAGATGAAGAGTATGATTTCGCCGGCATCGAATTTGATGGGGATGACGAGGACGACGCGTATGAATACGATCCGGACGAAGTAGGGAGCATCGGATTCCTTCCGAGGACTCTGAACTTCCGGGAGTTTCAGACCTATGTGGAGCGGTGCCTGAATCTGCCGCAGAATTACGTGCGCTGCGTGGACGGCGGAAGGGACGAGATCTGCAAGGTGGCGTTCTGCACCGGCGCCGGAGGGGACTACATCTATACGGCAGTCAGGGAAGGCTGTGATGCCTACATCACCGGCGATCTGAAGCTGCACGAGGCGCAGTATGCCAAGGCAATGGGACTTACCGTGATCGACGCCGGCCACTACGGTACGGAGAAGATCTTCACGGAGAACATGGCGGCGCAGCTTCGCGCAAAGGCTGGAGACGCTCTGGAGGTCATTGAGGCGGAGTCGAACACGAATCCGTACACTCTGTGAGGATGACAGAGCTGTCCATTTGTTAAGAATGCTTTGGGTAAGACAGACGGTCGCGCGCATCTTCGGGATGTGTGAGGAAAGTCCGGGCTCCGCAGGGCGAGGATGCCGGATAACGTCCGGCGTGGGTAACCATAGGGAAAGTGCAACAGAAACACACCGCCGAAACGGGTCATGCCGTGGTAAGGTTGAAATCGTGAGGTAAGAGCTCACGGGGAGGTATGGTAACATATCTCTCGTGTAAACCCCATCCGGAGCAAGACCAAAAAGGGCATCAGGGCTTCGGCCTGGCGGCGGCCCGTCGCCGCCCGGAAGGTAGGTCGCTGGAGCCTGCTGGCAACAGCAGGTCGAGATAGATGATCGTCAGATACAGAACCCGGCTTACGTCTTGCCCAAAGTTTTTTTATGTGTTATAATACGTTTCGGCAATTATTCAAATAAGTTATAGGAAGGATCTGATTTTATGAAGAGTTTCATTAAGGAATTCAAGGAATTCGCAATGCAGGGCAATGTGATGGATATGGCCGTCGGCATCATCATCGGTGCTGCGTTCACAGCCATCGTAACATCCCTTGTCGATGACATTCTGAACCCGATCATCGGTCTGTTTGTCGGCGACAACTTCGCGAACCTGGTTGCTAACTTCGCAGGTGTTGAGCTGGCCTACGGCAAGTTCATCATGGCAGTGATCAACTTCATCATCGTTGCTCTGGTCATCTTCTGCATCATCAAGGCGATGAACAAGGCAACCAGCCTGAAGAAGACCGAGGAGCCGGAAGAAGCGCCGACCACCAAGGTCTGCCCGTTCTGCAAGTCCGAGATCGACATCGAAGCGACCAGATGCCCGCACTGCACATCCGAGCAGCCTGCGGAATAATCGATTGCCGGATTTCCTGCGAGGGAATGCGGCGGACGACTTGACAATGCCAATGGCGGCGGGCCGAAGGCCCGCCTCACATGCGGATGTAGTTTATTGGTAAAACTCGAGCTTCCCAAGCTCGCGTCGA
>JAFUCA010000040.1 GCA_017459895.1 Bacillota bacterium
ATCTGCGGAGACCGGCTTTCTCCAATATTCAAACCGATCAACTCCGGTCGCGGGAATGTCAATGCTGAGACCGCTGTGACCGTCTTCGTCAATATAGCGGACCGTATGCCCCTCAATCGAAAGATCCCATTCCTTCGTCGTATAGGCGATCACCTTATTGCTGGCATAGCCCTCGGTTCCGTCCGGCGCGACCGCCGTCACCCAGAGGGTATATTCCGTCTCCTCCTGTTCTGCCGGCAGACTTACCTGCCAGTTGTAATATCCGGATCCCAGCTTTTTGACGGCATTGCGCCGGACCTGCCGGACCAGCGTTCCGTTGCTGTAAACATTGAAGTGATCTACCAGGTCTTCACCCTGGTCCTGACCGTTTCCCGTCAGTTCGTCTTCTTCATTGGTCGCCGGATCCCTCTGCACCCCATGGGCGTCCCAGTACCACGTAAGTCCGATCTCATCCTGCCCTCCGCTGCTGGCACTGGCCAAAGGGGCTGCGGGCTTCAGACGGATGCTGGCTTTGGGTGAGACCGAAACGGATCTGCTGGCATCGCCGGAAAAGGGACTGCTGCTGCCATCGGAGATCACGATGTAGGAATAGGTCTTTCCGTTTTGGGCATAGTAATCGACGTAGACCGGATCGGAGAACCCGTTGCCATCCCCCTCCGACATGGTCCGCACGTTGCCGAGATAAATGTAATTGTCCAGTTCGGGAAGGGATGTGTTCTCGTCGGTTCCTTCTCTGCGAAAGACCGAGTAGTTGGTACAGGTATCCACCGGAGTCCAGGAGATCTCTGCCCGGTCGTTGCCGGCCTTCGCGGTGATCTTCTTTACCTTCGGCGTCAAATATGGATTCTCCCCGGTCAAAGTGATGCTGATCGGGATCGTCAGGATCCCGCTATTAAAAGTATATGCGCTGCTGTTTGGTGTGACCTCATCAAAGGGCAGATGGGCCCCGAGCTGTCCGTGATACGTCCCGGCCGTCAGTCCGGATGGATCAAAGTAGATGAAGGCCTGTGCGGTCTTGTTCGTTGTGCTTCCCGACACCACGTCGCTTCTCAGCCGGAAGGCGTTATCCACTGGAGATTGTCCGTAGAATTCAAAGCTAATTTTAAGGAAATCGCTTAACTCAATTGCTGTAGTGTAACGAATCGCCAGCCGAAACTCTATCGGGCCCGATGCTCCCTGGGGATCCAGTTTCGACAGATCGATCGTCCCCAGATCCATCGAATCCTTCGCTTTGAACGCGCCATCCTCCATCAATCCGACGCTTACGTTCTCCGCTGCAAAGGCTGTCTGGGCACTGGTTCCTCCGGCAATCGCCGGAAGTATCATCACTGCTGCTAACAGTACCAGCGCCAGCGCGCATCTCTTCATACGTCGATCCATATCCGATCCCCCCTATCCTATGCGATTGAATCTACTGTCTCCCCATCGTCTGCACCAGACCGTCCTGGGCGAACATAGTCTGCAAAGTCTGGATGTCGACTTCGGTGCTCAGGTCGTCCTTTTCGGTCAGCTTGCGCTCGATGTTGATGAACGCCTCGTAGCGGTTCCACTTATCGACCCTGCGCCAGGTGAGGATCAGGACCGCGATGCCCAGCAGGAGCAGGATGCCGCCTACGATCAGACTGTCCGCGTGCCACGGATAGGGGAATTCCACAAAATCCATCACCCGCACGAGCCCGATCGCCGACAGGATGCAGCCGCAGATATACCGCGTCCGTCCGGTCCGCTTATTTCGGATCTTCTTAATTTCCTTCCAGTTAAAAGGCATGTTCATCGTTCGTTTCTCCCTGCTTTATCATGGCAAAGGTTTCCCTGCATGTCGCTTTGTCACGCAACGCTTATTTTTTGGATCTGACGTGACAATTCTTCGTTTCGTTTGTCACGCGATGCTTCAAATCAGGGTATGCCGTGACAATTTGCGATGCAAAGGCTGAGGCGGCCGCATGAAATTGTCACGCGAGACCTCTTTTATGCTCTTACCTTGACAAAAGCTCCTTCGGTTTGTCACGCAGTGCGCGGTTTTCGCCAGTTCCATGACAAACGCATTCTGAAATTGTCACGCAACACTTCAAATCAGGGCGTACCGTGACAATTTCCTCTTTTCATGTACTGGTCGCTTGATGTACCTCCCGGTGTCTGTTCACCAGATCATTAATAGATGATGTTTCCGCCGGACTGCACCTTCTGCAGAAGCTCCCGGTAGGCGGCGTGCTGCATCGCGCATCCGGTGGGCAGTTCCTCAAAGAACAGCTTAAAGCAGCTGTCACAGCCGATGCAGGCTCTGGCCGGATCCGGCTGCACGCCCTGCAGGATCGCAGGCATGAAGCTGTCATCCGCCATGACGCTGCGTCCGAAGCCGGCGATATCAAACCAGCCGTCCCGGATCCCGCCGGCGGCGACATTGGCGCTGAAGGGTCCGAACCAGGATAGACCCGTTCCGACGATGCGGATGTCCGCCGGCATGCTCTGCCGGATCTCTCTCGTTGCCTGCAGCAGAGCCGCCGTCCCTGCGAGGGGATCCACCTCGGCGGTCTCATTGAAATTATCCAGGTACCCGTTTCCCGCCGGGGCGAACCGGGGACTCGTGGTGGTCAGGTTGAAGATGCGGATTCCCTTGCGGTAAAGCTGACGCATCAGATCCTTCACCTCGGTCAGGTCGATCCGCATCGGCCCGCAGACCGGCGCGCTGCATTCGTCGCAGGCAGCCGCTCCGGCGGCGGATCCGGTGCCCTCGCAGGTCGGGGGCAAAGTGCCGGTGCCTTCGCAGGTTCTGGGCGCCGCGGTGCCGCTCCCCGCAAACACCGGGTTGCCCTGCCAGTTGGTTTCGGTACTGCCGGCGATCTGGCCGAGGCCGGGATTGCCCTGCCAGGAGCTCCTCTCCGGATCGGATACCGCAAATGGAGCGGGGTTGCCCTGCCAGTTGGTCCTGGTACTGATGATCTGATCTCTGCCCGGGTTCCCCTGCCAGCTGCTTTTCTCCGATTCAGAGACTGCAAGGGGAGCGGGATTTCCGGTCCAGTTGGTCTTGGTGCTGAGGATCTGCTGCCGGTCCGGATTGCCCTGCCAGTTGCTGCGCTGCGCCTGCAGCGCCGGTTCAATCTGGGGATTGCCCTGCCAGCTGCTGGTCACCGCGGCCGCGCTGCCGTTCACTGCGGCAGCGGCGCCTCCGCCATGGCTGCCGTTCACCGCGGCGCCCGCTCCTGCCGCCATGCCCCATCCGTAGGGCCAGGGGATCCCATCGTAGGCGTTGAGCCGGACGACGACATCGATCCGCGAACCGACTCTGCTTCGGATCTGGTCCACCGCGCCCAGCGCGAAGCGGAACCGGTTTTCCCGGCTGCCGCCGTAGCGGCCCTGCCGGGTGTAGGCACAGAGGAGTTCTTTGAACAGATACTGATGGCAGAGCTTCAGTTCCACCGCATCGAAGCCGGCCTCCATCGCCAGCGCCGCAGCTTCCCCTACTCTCACCTGCAGCTGATCCAGATATTCATCCGTCACGATCCGGGGCGTCCCCATCACAGGATCCAGACAGGGGCTCGCGAATGCCGCCATCGGCGCCGGATTTCCGGCGCTGTCCTTGCTGCATCTTCCGGAATGCGTCAGCTGCAGGACTTTGTACGGAGCCGCGAAGCCAGCCTTTGCAGCCGAGGCATCGATGGTGCGGATCAGCTGCCGGAATCCCTCACAGCTTCCCTCGTGGATCCAGAGCTGCCGACCCGAGTCCCTTCCTTCCGGGCACACGGCGGTCGCCTCCACCCACAGAATTCCCGCGCCCTGCGCCGCCAGCTTCTCGTATCTGGCCAGGGTCAAAGAGCTGGGCGAGCCGTCATCACACGCGTCCAGACCTTCCAAAGGCTGGATGGCCATGGAGTTGTCAAACCGCCGCCCGCCGACAGCGAAGCTTCGTCCCAGAGGGGTCAGATCTCCGCTCACCGGGACCGCATACCCGGCCTGCTGCGCCGTCCGCCGGAATTCCTCCGCCGAGTTGATTTTGCTGATGTCAAATGGGAATCGCACCTTTGCCATGATTTCTGTCCTCCGAAAAAAGATGCCGCCGCGAAAGCAGCAGCATCTTTTGAAATTACGTCACAGTCTATTTCCAGCCGTGCAGTTTCGCCAGGGTGGTCTCCACATCCGCACCGGTCTGATAGCATTCCATGACCTTGGCGCTGTCGGAGGTATCCCCGATGATCACTGCTCCGACGAATACATCGTGGAGGAAATAGAACTTCTTATAGGTCAGCATTCTCGGATCGTCGACCTCAATGGTCTTGTAGATCTCGCCTTCCTTCTTGCCGTTGTCGCCGAGAGCGAAGAGCTCGATACCGAATCCGGTAAAGCTGACGGCCGGTGTAATGCCCTCATAAACGAGGCTGTCGCCGACGGCATTGGCGCCGGCTACGCGGCCCATCTCCACCGCCTGGTTCCAGATCCCGATGGACACGCCGTTGCAGGCGGCCACATCACCGGCAGCGTATACATCCGGCAGGGTCGTTTCCATCTTCTCATTGACATTGATGAACCGCTCCGCGGATGCTCCCGCCGTCTGCAGCACCTGCACGTTGGCCTTGGTTCCGGTGGACAGGATCACCAGCTGCGCCGGGATCTTCTCTGTCTCCAGAGCAACTCCGTCCGCCTGGATGCCGCTGATCTTCGCCCCCGTGATCACCCGGACGCCCTTGGCCTCCGCGGCGGCTTTCAGGAACCGGGATCCGGTCTCGTCCAGCTGCCGTCCCATCAGGCTCGGCGCCATTTCCACCACGGTCACATTGCGTCCGGTCTTGATAAACTCGGAAGCCGCTTCCAGTCCCAGTACGCCTCCGCCGATCATGACGATGTCCTTGACCTGCGGGAGGGCATTCTGGATCGCGATGATATCCGTGACCTTGCGGATCACGCGGACCATCGGCTGATCCGCACCCGGGATCGGCGGCACGAAGCTCTCCGCGCCGGTGGCATAGACCAGCTTGTCGTAGCTTCTGGTCTCGCCGTTTGCGAGGGTCAGCGTCTTCGTTCCTCCGTCGATGCGGGTTACCGCAGCGCCGAAGGTGACCTTGATGTTGTTGTTCACATACCAGTCCGGATTCTTGGTGATGAAACCGAGGATGTCCGGTTTGGCCAGAATGTTCTTTGTCAGCATCGGCCGGTTGTAGCAGGGCAGATCCTCATCGGTGATGATCTCGATGGAAGCCGCGTGGTTTCTCTCCCGGGCTGCTTCCGCTGCCGTCAGAGCCGCCACTCCGCCGCCGACGATGACGACGTTCACAGGATCGGTGGATGTGAATCCCGTATTCGCTACATTTACTGCAACGAACTGTTCCGGGCCAACCCCGCAGATGGGACAGCTTTGCGGCGGGACATCGCCGTAGACCACTTCTCCGCAGACCAGGCACTTCCATGCCTGCGCACCGCCTGCCGCCGGCGCCGCCGGAGCGGACCCGCCAGCCTTTGTATTGTCATAGTGCGCCTTCGCCTTGAGACCGAAGCCGTAGCCGAAGTCAAAGGCCTGCTGCAGCTCCACCGGAGATGGCTTGAACTGAACGCGGAAGCCGTCTTTGTAGACATCCATGTTCAGCTGATGCAGCCGTTCGATCAGATGGGGCACCGCCTCGCCCGACCAGCCGTAAGCTCCGAAAGCGGATGCCGGCTTACCGCCGTGCAGTCCCGCGAACAGGGACGTGGTCAGATCGTAGATCGGCTTCAGCGCCTCGCCCAGGACCGTCGGTGATCCGAAGAGCAGGCCGTCCGCCCAGTACATTTCACCGACCACCTCGCCGGCATCAGCATAGACCATATCATAGGCCTTGACCTCGATGTCGCTGCAGGCTTTGTGAATGCCCGCGGTGATCTGATCCGCCAGCGTCTTGGTATATCCGTAGGCCGCCACATAGGGCATGATGACCACCGGATGGTCGTTCGGGTTGACTTCCGTGGACCAGTCGCGGTAGACCTCGATCCAGTGAGGAATGTCATTATCGAGTACCGGACCGTGACCCGGGCAGATCATGGAGATGGATTTGTCCTTGATCTTCTCCAGCGCCTCCAGTACATACGGCTTGAACGGTCCGATGATGTTGTCGTAGTAGTATTTCATCATCCGCATGGAGCTGTCCAGATCCGTTACGGTGGACTGGAGGATCCCCGGATGACTGTAGTGGTTTCCGAAGGAATCGCAGGGTACCAGAATGCCGTCCTCCCGGATGTAGGTCCACATGGTGTCGGGCCAGTGGAGATTCGGTACGATCATGAATTCCAGCGTTTTGTCTCCCAAAGGCAGGACATCCCCGTCACTGATCGGAATGGAGTTGAACTCCCGGTTGCTGACCGCCTTCATGAAGCCGAGGGCCGTCGGTGTGCCGACCAGCTTGATCCCCGGGTTCAGGTCGATAATCCGCTCCGCCGTTCCGGCGTGATCCGGTTCGGTGTGGTTCACGATCAGGTAATCGATGTCCTGGATATTGACCAGCGTCTGCAGCTGGGCGATGTATTCATCCGCCCATTTCTCTTTGGCCGTTTCAAAAAGCGCCGTCTTCTCGCTTCCCTTCAGCAGGTACGAGTTGTAGGTCGTACCGAAGTCGGTGTGCATGATGATATCAAACACTTCCAGATCCGGATCCAGAATGCCGGTCCAATAAAAGTTTTTTCTGAGTTCCATTGTACTCATAGCCGTTCTCCCTGCTGTATAGCAGCATTAACAATTGCGGCAGTCTTAGAAATAGGTTCCGATCTTCTCCATGCCGGCGATGGCCGGTGTGCTCTGCACCGCGCCTGCTTCAAACACAGACGGGACCACGATGTGGCCTTTGTTTTCCCAGTGCATCAGCTCGGCTGTTTTCTCGTATGTCCTGATGATCGGATCATAGGTGTCCATCTGATCGGATTCTCCGCAGACAACGAACAGGCTCTCTCTGACACGGGTCGGATTCTCCGAGCAGTAGAATGAGAAGAGCTTGTCGATGGCAGCCTTGATCCCCGCCGGCCAGTTGAACCAGTACAGCGGTGTGAAGATGGCGATCGCATCCGCCTTGAGCAGATCCAGGGCGAACTCGGTGAAATCATCCACCACCATACACGGGGTGCCCTTGCTGAAGCATCCCTGGCAGCCGACACAGGGGCCGATCTGCTTCCTTCCGGCATCAAAACGCAGGACGCTGTTGCCGGCACTCTGGACACCACGAATGAAGGCATCTGCCAGCTGGTCGCTGTTGCCGCCGACCCGCGGGCTGCCCGTTAATACCAAAATGGTCTTATTCATATCATTCGTCCTTTCACAATTACGACCTGATGAAACACCGCACAGGCAGACATGACTGCCTGTGCGGTGCGTCGTATCATGAATCAATTCGTTTTTAAGCTAAGGATGGTTTAGCCCTCATCCGGTCTCTGCGGATTCTTCGGATCCGGCAGAATGGTCTCAACTTCGATGTGGGGACGAGGAATTACGTGAGCGTGGAGCAGTTCGCCTACTCTCTGAGCTGCAGCAGCGCCGGCATCGACGGAAGCCTTGCATGCGCCGACATCTCCTCTGACCATGACGGTTACCAGTCCGCCGCCTACGAAGTTCTTACCGATCAGGTAAACGTTCGCAGCCTTTACCATAGCATCTGCTGCTTCGATGGAGCCGATCAGACCTTTGGTTTCGATCATTCCTAATGCATCATACTTTGCCATTTTTAGTTTCCTCCTGTTTCTGAAAACTGTTGATTATTCGTAACTCGTGTTTTTTACTTAATCAGTTTGAACGTCGTCTTGGAAGTAATTGCGAGCGCGTTCGCTTCCTCGGTGTCTACGTGGCACTCCAGAGAATGGCCTTCGCCGGCTCTGATGGCAACGTTGCCCAGGATACCACATCTCGGTCCGTCAAATTCCATGGACACGATCTGGCCGTTGGCTACGCCGTAGGCTGCCGCTTCGGCCGCTGTCATGTGGATGTGTCTCTGAGCGACAATGACGCCCTCTGCCAGTATTACGGTTCCCGCAGGTCCCACCAGGGTGCATCCCGGGGATCCGGCCAGATCGCCGGACATTCTCGTCGGCGGCTTGATTCCCAGTTTGAAGGAATCACCCAGCAGGACTTCGACCTGAGTCGCCTTGCGGAGCGGTCCCAGTACGCGGACCTTCTCCAGGGCCCCCTTCGGTCCTACGATCGTCAGGGTCTCCTTGCAGGCAAACTGTCCCGGCTGCTTCAGATCCTTGATCTTTGTCAGCTCATATCCGGGTCCGAACAGGACATCCAGATCTGCCTGTGACAGGTGGATGTGTCTGTTGGAGATCCCGACAGGGATCGGTTCCAGCCCGCCGGCGGGAGCCGCCGGAGCGGGAGCCGGTGCCTGTGCGCCTGAGCCGCTACTGTAGCACGCTGCTGCTTCCAGAATCTGTTTCAGCAATGCTTCATAATCCTGTGCCATATTATTCTCCTCTCAGGGCCTTGGTCATGGATTCGATCATCGCATTCAGCTGATTGGTATCGATTCCGGGACCCGGCATAGCTGCCGGCGCGCCGATGGGTGCCGCAGAATTCTGGATCGCCTGCGGAGACGGTGCGCTCAGAATGTCATTGGCTGTGAACGGTGTTCCGCAGGATCCGCAGCTGGGGCTGTAGGAAACGAATCCGGAGTTGTTTACTACCGGAGTCGGTGCCGGTGCGACCGGAGCCGGAGCTGCCGGAGCTGCGGCGATCGCGCCGATTCTTTCGAGCTCAGCTGTATGAGTCCATGTCGGGTCATCCTGTACCAGTCTGGTAACATCCTTGATGCCGTAAGCAACTCTCTTGACGTTCACCAGGTGCATCGGCGTTACGTTCTCGGATACCGAGCTGCCGCCCCAGGTTCCGCATCCCAGTGTGAAGGATGGAGCCAGGCCGGTGCTGGCGCCGACGCCGCCCATGGTGCTTCCGGTGTTAACGACGATTCTGGATGCCGGTTTGGCGGAGAATTCCAGAACCATGTTTCTGTCTTCGGTGTGGATGCTCATGGTATGTCCGATACCATTCTGCAGCAGATCCTTGGACAGGTCACATGCTTCTCTCCAGTCTTTGACAACGTAGAATGCCAGTACGCTGGTCAGCTTCTCGTAGGACAGCGGATTGCCTTCACCGACGCCGTCCTGGGGTCCGAGCAGCACTTTCGTGCCTTCCGGAATGCTGATGCCTGCCGCGTTGGCAATGACCTGCGGACTGCGGCCGACGAACTTGGCGTTCATTGCGTGTCCGCCGTTCTTGAACAGCAGCTTGCAGACCTTCTCTGTTTCTTCCTTCGTCATGAAGTAGCCGCCCTGACGCTTGAATTCAGCGATAACGGCGTCTTTATTGCACTCTTCGCATACGACGGACTGCTCGGAAGCGCAGATCGTGCCGTAGTCGAAGCTCTTGCTTGTGATGATGTTTCTGACCGCCTGCTCGACGTTCGCCGTTCTCTCGATGTAGGCCGGAGAGTTACCGGCGCCTACGCCCAGAGCCGGTTTGCCGGCACTGTAGGCTGCCTTGACCATTCCCGGACCGCCGGTGGCGATGATGACCTTGACGTTCTTGTGATGCATCAGTTCATCGGTTGCCTGCATCGTCGGCATGCTGACGCATGCGATGGTGTTGGCCGGTGCGCCCGCCTGTACGGCTGCGTCCGCCATCAGCTGTGCCGCTCTGAGCGTGCACTTCGCAGCGGATGGGTGGGGCGAGAAGATGATCGCATTTCTCGCCTTGACTGCGATCATTGACTTAAAGATCGCGGTGGATGTCGGGTTGGTGGAGGGTACGATACCCATAACCAGGCCGACCGGTTCAGCGATCTTGAGGATTCCGTTGACCGGATCTTCCTCGATGATCCCGGATGTCTTCATGTCCTTCATGGACTGATACAGAAGAGTGGATGCCAGGTGGTTTTTGTATGTTTTGTCGGCGACCTTACCAAAACCGGTCTCCTCAACTGCCATCTGGGCCAGCTCTACAGCGTGCTCTTCTGCAACGCGGACCATGTTGACCAGGATCTTGTCGATCTGTTCCTCTGTGTATGTGGCGATCTGTTCGGTTGCGATCTGTCCCAGACGCGCCATGTCTCTTACTTCCTGTACGGAACGAAGATCATAATCCATGTTGTCCATATTGCAACTCCTCCCTGTTGGATTTCTGTTGTTTAACTAATCGTCTTGTTTACTTCTTAAAGTATTTGCTGAACTCTTCGATGAGGACCTTCTTGTTGGCATTTCTGATCTCTCTGCCGGCAATGCCGAACTCGCCGTTGTATTCACGAGCCAGCGCTCTCAGGTCAACGACCTTGACCTTGCCGAGTGCTTTGACCGCTGCATCTGCGCCATGTTTCCTGACCATGGCGTCCAGCGCCTTGCGATCCGCCGGAGCTTCCAGATCATCGGCTTTCGCCGGTGCCTTCTCTGCCTTCGCGGGAGCCTTCGGAGCCGCCTTTGGTTTTTCCTCCTTCGCAGGGACCTTTTCAGCCTTTGCGGGAGCCGCCGGTTTCTCCTCAGCCTTTGCCGGAGCTTCTGTTACAGCAGGAGCTGCCGGTGCGCTTGCAGGAACTGCCTTAGCAGGTTCTTCAGATGCCTTCTCCGGTCTCACCTCAGGTTCAGGAGGCTGTGGTTCCGGATCAGGCGTGTCGCCTAGTCATCCTCCTCGTCTTCGCCGTCTTCTTTGACGTGCTTGACGATCAGTCCATCCAGAGTTTCATGCGGACGCGGAATAACGTGTGTGGATACGATCTCGCCGCCCATTCTCGTAACTGCCGCTGCAGCTGCGTCTACGGAAGCCTTGCAGGCAGCAACATCGCCTGCGATGGTGATCGTTACCAGACCACCCTTAACGAATGTTCTCTCAACGAGAGTAACTTCTGCCGCCTTCAGCATAGCGTCGGCGCTCTCAATAGCAGGTACCAGACCTCTTGTTTCGATAAATCCAAGTGCTTTCATTGTAAATTCTCCTTTACTCCTGAATTATTCTTAGTGTGTTTAGTAACGATCAATATGTGCAATAGAATACCTTCGCTCTGGTATTCCCGCTGCTGAATACAACCTTGGAGCCCTTCTGAATGAACAGGCAGTCTCCGGGGTATGCCGTGTGTGGTACGCCGTCGACCGTAACGGTCATGTTGCCTTCAACGACGTAGTAGATTTCCTGAGGTTCCACATCCCAGTTGAATGTGCACTGATCTACGGTCATGAATCCGGCGTTCATCGCGCTGTCAACGTCAGCGCCGATCAGTTC
>JAFUCA010000041.1 GCA_017459895.1 Bacillota bacterium
GTATCCCGGGGGCAATCCGGCGGTTGCAATGTCCGCGCCGCGGGACTATACTGACAGTGAACCATTTTGAGAAACAGGCAGGAGGAACCAATGGAACAGGACAGCAAAGCATACATCGCAGGGTATATCGAGCGGGCGCGCAGGGCCCAGGAAGCTTTCGAGAAGATGAGTCAGGAGGAGGTCGACAAGGCGGTGCAGACCATCGGCCGGGTCGTCTATGAGAACGCGCAGTTCCTGGCGGAGATCGCCGTCGAGGAGACCGGCATGGGCAATGTGGAGGACAAGTTCGCCAAGAACCGCCAGAAGGCCGGCATCGTCTGGAACAATCTGCGGGGGAAGAAATCCAGGGGCATTCTCGAAACCGATGAGAAGACCGGGATCACCACCGTCGCCAAACCTGTCGGCGTCGTCGCAGCCATCACCCCGTGCACCAATCCCATCGTGACCCCGATGAGCAATTCCATGTTCGCCCTGAAGTGCGGCAATGCCATCATCATCACGCCGCACCATAAATCCGTCCGCTGCAGCACGAAGACCGTCGAGATGATCAACGCGGCGCTGGCGGAGCAGGGGTATCCCGAGAACCTGATCCAGATCCTGGACCAGCATTCCAGAGAGAATACGCGGAACCTGATCTCCATGGCGGATGTGGTGGTTGCCACCGGCGGCGCCGGCATGGTGAACGCGGCGTACAGCTCCGGCCGGCCGGCTCTGGGCGTAGGGGCAGGCAACGTCCAGTGCATCATCGATGAAGGCTACGACTACAGAGAAGCGGTTCCCAAGATCATCAAAGGCAGATCCTATGACTACGGCATCATCTGCAGCGCGGAGCAGAGCGTGATCTGTCCGGAGGGACAGTTCGATGAGATCATGGAGGAATTCCGCGCGGGCGGGGCCTATGTGGTGGACCGCCCGGAGGATCTGGAGAAGGTCCGGGGCGCTCTGTTCGAAGACGGCAAGACGAACCGCCACAGCGTGGGACAGTCCTGTCAGAAGGTCGCGGAGCTTGCCGGGATGCAGATTCCGGAGGATACGAAGGTTATCATCGCGGTGGCGGAGGGCACCGGCCTGAGCGACGCGCTGGGCGGTGAGAAGATGGCGCCGGTCATCGCGGCCTACCGGTACCGCGATCTGGACGACGCGATCCGCATCGCTGCGGAAAATCTGGAGAAGGACGGCAAAGGACACAGCGTTTCCTTCCACACAGACAGTGAGAAGCACATCGCCAAGGTGGCGGAGTCCCTCTGCGTATCCCGGTTCGTCATTAACCAGTGCAGTGCCAATAGCGCCGGCGGCAGCTATTTCAACGGTCTGAATCCGACCAACACGCTGGGCTGCGGTAGCTGGGGGCATAACAGCATCTCCGAAAACCTGAATTACACCCATCTGATGAATGTTTCCCGGGTGGCCCGGTTCATGCCGGACAACTACGTTCCCACGGACGAGGAGCTGTGGGGATAGATCAAGGCTTGAACTGACAGGAAAAATATGGTAAACTGTGGTCGCGAAGGTCGCCGAAAGGAGAATCATCGTGACCATTCTTTATGTCAAGACCATCGCCGCCATTGCCATGGGGTTTCTTGCCGGGCAGCTGGCGGTGTACATATTCAACCGGATGCCGGCCAGCTGGCTCTGCGATTATGGGCAGGAGCCGCCGGAGATCCTGAAGGACCGGCAGGTTCAGAGGATCAAAGGCTGGCCCTGGCGTTGGATCTACAGCGGGGGACTGGCCTGCCTTTGCCTGAGGCTGGTATACGCTGAGATCCATCACCCGCCGGCGGGTTTTGACGGTCTGCCCCCGGATCTGGTGCAGCTGCTCGGACAGTGTCAGCTGGAGATCGCGGGGCTCGCCGCCTGCTGGGCTATGCTGATCATCGGGCTGGCGGATCTGAAGTATATGATCATCCCGGATCAGTTCGTCATCATGCTGGCCATCGCGGGGATGGGGTTCCTGCCGTTTCATGAGAGCCTGCTCCAGCCTTTGGGCGGACTTGCCGGCGGCGGCGGGGTGATGCTGATCGTGGCGCTGATGGGGAAATTCGCGTTCCGCCGGGAAGTCATGGGCTTCGGGGATGTGAAGCTCGGAGCCGCGATGGGATTGGGGCTGGGCCTGCGGGGCATGATCTTCGCGCTGGCGGCTGCCTCCATTGTCAGCGGATTTGCGGCAGCCATCGGCCTTGCGCGAAAGAAGTACCGGCGGGATGATCTGCAGCCTTTCGGACCGTTCCTGACCGGCGCGGGGATGTTTTATATTTTCGTCCTGTGGCCGATGTTTGTTTGAACATAAGAAGACCCTTTGAAATAAATGTAAAAATTTGACAAATTGGAATTGACGGACGTGCTCTCAGGGAATATAATAGTCTCACTCCTCAGGAGAAAGCCATGGCGATCGTTAATGGATTCAGAGATTATTAAAGAAGGTGGTATTTAATGAACGCAGAGGATTTAAGACAAATTGATGAACTGCTGCAGAAGCGGCTCGCCCCGATCAACGAGCGGCTGGACAAGCTTGAGGCGCGAATGGACGGTCTGGAGCAGCGAATGGAAGGCCTGGAAAAGCGAATGGACGGTTTGGAGCAGCGAATGGACGGTCTGGAGCAGCGGCTCGACAAGCTGGAGAAGGAGTTCCGGGAGTTCCGCATCTGGGTGCAGGCGCGCTTTCAGGAACAGGACGATAAGATCGATCGGGGCTTTGCGGCGCAGACGGTATACATCAACCACTGCATCGAGAAGCTGGAACAGAAAATCCAGGAGGATGTGGAGCAGAGGATCCATGAGCAGCAGATCTGGATCGAGAACCGATTTGAACCCTATGTGAAGGAGATGGGCGCTTTTCTGCCGCCCGCAGGGAAAACCTATGCCGACCTGGAGAACGAGGTTGCCGGACTGAAAATCCGGCAGCTGGATCAGGGAACCGTTGTACGGGACTTGAACCAGAGGCTCAGCAAACTGGAGTGGAGGGTCGCGAGACCGGGATTCGGAGACTGAACCCCGGGAGGCACAGTGCTGCTAAAGATGTAAGGATAAGAGTCCGGAGAATAACGCCGGGCTCTTTTTTGCATTTTCATTGTATGGCCATTTATGGTATGATTATTAAATGAAGAATATACTTCTCACAATCGCATACGACGGGTCCCGCTTTCACGGATGGCAGCGGCAGCCGCAGGATGTGACGGTCCAGGGATATCTGGAGCAGACGTTCTCAAGGCTCTTTGACCGGCCCATCGAACTCAGCGGAACGAGCCGCACCGACGCCGGCGTTCACGCGCTGGGGCAGAGAGCCAGCTTTCAGGAGGATATCAACATCCCGGAGGAGCGGCTGGCCAGAGTGCTGAACAACGCTCTTTGCGGCCGGGAAGAAGGGGCCTTCGCGCTGGCGCCGGTGCGGATCCTCGAGGCGAAGGAGATGCCGGAGGGGTTTCACGCCCGCTTCGACAGCCGGGGCAAGAAGTACATCTACCGGATCAGCGCATCGCAGGAGCCGGACATCTTTCGCAGGAATTACGTGTACTTCCCGCTGCAAAGGCTGGCGGGCCGGAGGCCGGCGGGGGAAGCCGGCAGGGATCTCCTGGATCTGCAGGCCATGCAGCAGGCGGCCCGGCAGCTGATCGGGACACAGGACTTCAAGAGCTTTGAGGCTTCCGGAGGGACCCCGAGGCAGACTACCGTGCGGACCATCTTCAGTGCACGGGTCCTGCGAGCCGGCGATCTGTCGGGGGATCCGAAATCTGCAGCAGCGCTGAGCGGAACGGCGGATCCGGCGGCGCAGCTGGGGGCGCGGGAGGATGAGATCCTGTTTGAGGTCAGCGGTGACGGATTTCTGTATAATATGGTAAGAATCCTGACCGGGACCCTGGTGGAGATCGGCCTTGGCAGGCGCGATCCGGAGGATATGCGGCGGATCATCGAATCAAAAGACCGGAGGACGGCGGGGCATACCGCGCCGCCCTGCGGATTATATCTGGCGGAGGTTTATTATGGTTAATCACCTTGAGGATAGCAGACCGAACTGGGATGAATATTTCATGGAGTTCGCCGTGCTCACGGCGAAGCGATCCACCTGTCTGCGCAGACAGGTCGGCGCGGTGATCGTGCAGGACAAGCATGTGATCGCCACCGGCTACAACGGAGCTCCGAAGGGACTGGAGCACTGCGCGGAGCGGGGCGGCTGCCTGCGGGAGGAGCTGGGAGTGAAATCCGGTGAACGGCACGAGCTTTGCCGGGCGCTCCACGCGGAGCAGAACGCGATCATTCAGGCAGCAACGCTGGGGCACAGCATCGAAGGCGCTTCGATCTATATCACCCATCAGCCCTGCGTGATCTGTGCGAAGATGATCATCAACGCGGGGATCGAACGGATCGTGGTCCGGGAAGGATACCCCGATGAGCTGTCGGTCCAGATCCTGAAGGAAGCCGGACTGAAGATCGTCATGTTAGGAGAGAAAGAGTGACAGCAACCAGTGTCCAGGTGTGGGGCCCTCTGATTCTGGCGGCGCTCGTTACGGCGGCGATGACACCCCTTGCGGTGTGGTTCGCCCCGAAGATCGGCGCCATGGATATTCCGAAGGATTCCCGGCGGGTTCACAACAAGCCGATGCCGCGATTTGGCGGCTCGGCGATCTATATCGGGATGATGACTTCGCTGACGGTGTTCGCGCTGAACGGACGGGGCGTGCTGCCGATCATGATCGGCTGCACCATCGTGTACGCCCTCGGCCTGATCGACGACCTGACCGACATGAAGCCCATCATCAAATTCGCCGGACAGCTGCTGGCTGCCACGGTGGTTTTTGCTATGGGCGTGCGGATCACCTTCGTCAAGATCACCATCATCGATCTGCTGTTCACCAGCGGGCATCCCATCCTGTTCGGCAATGTCATCGACTACATCGTTACGGTGCTTTGGCTGGTGGCGATCACCAACGCGGTCAACCTGATCGACGGGCTGGACGGCCTGGCGGCGGGGATCGCGGCGATCTCAGCGCTGTGCATCGCTTACGTTGCCTACATTCACGGCTATGAACTGCCTACCATGCTGATGATGGCCGTTGCCGGATCGGCTCTGGGATTTCTCCCCTTCAACTTCCATCCGGCCAAGATCTTCATGGGAGACGGAGGATCCCAGCTGCTGGGATTTGCCATCGCGGCCTTCTCCGTGCAGGGCACGGTCAAGGGGGCGACCATCATGGTCGTGCTGCTGCCGGCGCTGGTCCTGGGCCTGCCGATCTTCGATACTCTGATGGCGATCATCCGCCGGACCAGCCGGCATCAGTCCATCAGCACCGCGGACAAGGAACACCTGCATCACAAGATCATGAAGGCCGGCTTCGGTCAGAGACGGGCCGTGCTCCTCATGTACAGCATGAGCGGGATCATGGGAATCATGGCGGTGCTCTACAGCCGGGGGCTGTACGTGGAATGCATCGGACTGCTGGCGATCGCCGCAATGATCGTGGGAGTCATTCTGACGGATACCGGCAAGAACAACATCAGTCTGAAGGGCCGCAGAATTTTGAAGGAAGACCTGGGGAATGAAGGAAAATGGAAACGGGGCCGTAAACGGAACCCTTAATGAACTGGATAAAAAGAAATTTCTGAAGACGGTGGCGCTGGTCGCAGCGCCCATCGCCGCGCAGAGCCTGATCGGCTCCAGCCTGAATCTGGTAGACAATCTGATGATAGGACATCTGGGCGAGCTGCCGCTGAATGCAGTGGGAGTTTCCGTCCAGATCTTTTTCATTTACTGGATGTTCGTCTTCGGATTCGCCAGCGGGGCCGCAACCTACATCGCGCAGTTCTTCGGCGTGAAGGACTTCGTCAACATCCGCCGGACCACCGGCTTCTGCCTGACCGTCGCCTTCGGTATGGGGATGATGTTCTTCCTGGCAGCGGAACTGTTCCCGCAGTATCTGCTGCGGATCTTCACCCGGTTTCCGGAGGTCATCGAAGCGGGAACGATCTATGTGCGGGTCGGCGCCTTCACCTTCCTTCTGGTTCCCGTCATCCAGTCCTTTACGGTCGCCCTGCGGGCCACCCAGCAGACCGTCCAGCCTTTGATCGCCAGCTCCGTCGCCCTGGGGATGAACACCCTGATGAACTACGTGCTGATCTACGGGAAATTCGGCGCTCCGGCCATGGGCGTAGCGGGAGCAGCGCTGGCGACGGTGATCTCCCGGTGCGTGGAGCTTTCGATCATCCTCTTTCTCGTGTTCGGCCGGCGAAATGCCATCGCCGGGTCCTTCCGGGAATATTTCAGTTACAGCCGGGATCTGGCCATGCGGATCGTGCGCAACGCCCTGCCGACCACCATCAACGAGACCATGTGGGGGATCGGAACGGCGCTGTACGTGGCGGCCTTCGCGCGGATCAGCATTTCGGCGGGAGCGGCGGTCCAGGCCTGCAACACCATCAACAACCTCTTTTCGCTGCTGGCCTTCAGCATCGGGGACGCGGTGCTGATCCTGGCCGGTCAAAAGCTGGGGGAAGGCAAAAAGGAAGAGGCCTTCGAGATGTCCAGGATCATGACCCTGCTGGCGGTGAGCGTGGGGCTGGTTCTTGGGGCGCTGACCCTGTGCTTCGGCAAACCGATCCTCAGCCTGTTCGATTTCACCCCGGAGGGGGCGGCGGATGCCTGGAGGATCCTGATCGTCTACGCGGCCGCCATGTTTCTGGAGGTCTTCAACGGGACCATGGTCTCGGGAACCCTGCGCAGCGGCGGTGATACCCGCTATGCCATGATCACCGAAGTCAGCACCGTCTGGCTGATCGGCGTGCCCCTGGCGTTTATCACGTCCCTGTGGCTTGGATGGCCGGTGTATCTGGCCGTGCTGGCGGTCAAGGGCGAGGAAGTGGTCAAGGGCATCCTCCTGCTGCGCCGCTATCTAAGCAAAAAGTGGCTGAATACGGTAATTGAGGGAGTGCAATAAAAGCGGACACCGGACCGCAAACTAATACAGGGAAATGACAAAACAGAGGGGCCAGCCTTTGCAACTTGTACTATTTATGGGGTAAAACTGGTTGAATATTCAGCAAAAAGGTGTATAATATTTACCAACATAGTTACGCGGCCGGGGAGTCCCGGGCGCACGCAGGAAAACAATGGACCTTACACAATTCAGGAAAGAGATATTAATTACGACCATATGCATGGCTGCGCTGGCAGAGTTGATCTCCCTTCCTGTGATCGGGCCGAGCCTGCCGTTCGGTATAGGTGTGTGTGCCGGAACGGCGACTACGATCCTGAGCTTTCTCCTTCTCGTGAAGGTGGGGAAGATGATGGACGCGAAGAAGACGGGCAGCCCGATGGTCGGCGGATACTTCGTCAGGATGCTGCTCTATGGGGCAGTTTTCTTCATCTGTATCAGGGCGAGTGTCCCCTGCGGGTTCGGATGTCTGGCAGGGTTTATCACCCTCCATTTCGGAATCCTGATCCTTTACGGCATTGTCTACAGGTTCATACTCAGGAAGAAGAATCCTCTCAACGACTGGACCGAGCCGAAGGAATGGAACGATCTGAGCATATACGACGACGAGGATGACGACTGGTAGGAGGTAAATACATGGAAGTAGGACCTCGAATCATATTCAAAGTAATGGGAGAGAATATCACCGAAACGGTGGTGTTCGGATGGTGCATCAGCATCGTCATACTGATCTTCGCTTTCTGTGCCACCAGGAACATGCAGCGGATCCCCAAGGGAGCTCAGCTGATCGGTGAGTTTCTGGTAGGCTTCATCTACAACATGGTCAAGGATGCCATGGGCGATATCAGCGAGCGGTTCACGCCCTACATGGGTACGCTGATCGTGTTCCTGGGCTTCGGCAGCATGCTGGGCCTGCTGGATCTGCGGCCCATCACGGCGGATCTGAACTGCACGGCTCCGCTGGCGCTGGTATCCTTTATCATGATCCACTACAATTCGATCCGGGCCAGAGGCTTTATCGGGTACAACAAACACATGGCTTCGCCGTATCTGTGGATGTGGCCCCTCAATCTGATGAGTGAGTGCATGTTCCCCATCACGCTGGCCTGCCGAATCTTCGGCAACATCTTCGCCGGCGTCATCGTTATGACGCTGGTGTACAGCGGTCTGGCAACGGCATCCCACGCGCTGGGATCCTTCATTCCGTTCTTCCAGATCGCCTTCCCGCTGCCGCTGAACTTCTGGTTCGACATGTTCGAGCCGATTCTGCAGGCATACATCTTCACAATGTTAACTATGGTCTACATCTATAACGGCACGATCACCGAGGAGGATTGATTTCATCCAAAGGCTGGAGATGCCCTAATAGAAGCAACGCCATTAAGTATTAAAGGAGGACTTTAACAATGACAGGATTTACTGGAGCAGAATTAATCGCAGCATTCTCATCGCTGGGAGCAGGTATCGCAATGGTAGCGATGATCGGTGTCGGAGTCGGTATCGGTTACAACGCAGGTAAAACAGTAGAGAGCACTGCCCGTCAGCCGGAAGCTTCCGGAGCACTGATGAGACTGATGCTGATCGGCGTAGCTCTGACAGAGACGGCTGGTATCTTCGCGCTGGTTATTGCGATCATGCTGCTGTTCGCGAATCCGCTGATGCCTTAACAGGGAAATAGGCTGATAGATTGGACAGATAAGCAGAAGGAGGAAATGCTATGGAGATGACCCAGGGCTTAATTGAATTTAACTGGACATCTTTGATGATCGTAATCAACCTGCTCATCCTCTATATCATCCTGAAGAAGTTTTTCTGGGAAAAGATCCGCAAATTCATGACGGATCGGCAGGATGCGATTCAGGACGCCTTTGACAGCGCGGAGGCTATGAATAAGCGTGCGGACGAGAAGATGCGCAACTACAGCGCGCGGATTGCCAATGTCGAAGAAGAGGGCCGGGAAATCATCCGTCAGGCGAAACAGCAGGCCGATGCGCAGGCGCAGGAGATTCTGGCGGATGCCAGAAACCAGGCCAGTGAGATCATAACCAAGGCTGAGAAGACGATCGAGCTTGAGAAAGCGAAGGCCATGGAAGAAATGCGTCAGGAGATCGGAACGCTGGCGCTTCTGGCAGCAGAGAGAATCGTCGGAAGAGAAATCGAAGACATCGGTCAGGATGCGATCATTGACGATGTCATCAATCAGGCAAGGAGCGGAGGATGGCAGAACTAACAGTAGATATGACCTACGGGACAGCTCTGTACGAAGCGGCCGCTGAGCTTGGCAAGGCAGAGCAGATCGCCGGTGAGGCGGAAGAGGTTCTTGCGGTACTGGAGCAGGAACCGGATTTGCGTGCCTTCGTCGACTTCCCAACGATCTCCGCAGAAGAAAAGAAAAGCGTCCTGCGGAATGTATTCGGAGGACAGATTGCCGAGGAGCTGATGAACTTCATGTTCGTGCTCATCGACAAGCGGAGGATGGGACAGTTTGAACGTATCATACGGGTCTACAAGGATCTGCTGAATCATGAGGAAGGCGTCGCCTACGGCGTGGTCTATTCGGCTGTGCCGCTGGACGAGAAACGCCTGGCCGAGATCGAGGAGCAGACCAGCAGGCTTCTGCGGGAGAACATCAAGCTGGACAACGAGACCGATCCGTCCCTGATCGCGGGGATCAAGGTCATGGTCGAAGGCAAGATCATTGATGCGTCTGTACGCAGGAAGTTTGACGAGCTCGCAAGTCAGATGAATATATCCCAGGGGAGGAATTAACATGAATTTAAGACCTGAAGAGATCAGTTCGGTCATAAAAGAACAGATCAAGAATTACAAGGGGAAGCTGGATGTATCCGACTTCGGCACCGTAATTCAGGTAGGTGACGGCATCGCCCGTGTCTATGGGCTGGACAACTGCATGGCCGGTGAGCTGGTTCAGTTCAACGAAGACGTCTACGGCATGGCGCAGAACCTGGAAGAAGACAACGTCGGTGTCGTTATCCTCGGATCCGACAGAGAGATCAAAGAAGGCGATATCGTGAAACCGACCGGTACGGTAGTAGAGGTTCCCGTCGGCGATGCGATGCTCGGCCGCGTTGTCAACGCGCTGGGCCAGCCTTTGGACGGCAAAGGCCCCATCGTGACAAACGAGACCCGGCCCATCGAGAGCCCCGCGCCCGGCGTACTGCAGAGACGTTCCGTATATGAGCCGCTGCAGACCGGCATCAAGGCTATCGACGCGATGATCCCCATCGGCAGAGGCCAGCGTGAGCTGATCATCGGCGACCGGCAGACCGGTAAGACGGCGATCGCGGTAGATACGATCCTGAACCAGAAGGGAGAGGACGTCATCTGCATCTACGTCGCCATCGGACAGAAGGCATCCACCGTTGCCCAGCTGGTACAGACTCTGGAGGACAAGGGTGCGATGGAATACAGCATCATCGTTTCGGCGACCGCATCGGACGTTGCTCCGCTGCAGTACATCGCGCCGTACGCAGGATGCGCGATCGGTGAATATTTCATGCATCAGGGCAAACACGTTCTGATCATTTACGATGACCTTTCGAAGCACGCGGTGGCCTACCGGGCCATGTCCCTGCTGCTGAGAAGACCGCCGGGCCGTGAAGCGTTCCCGGGCGATGTTTTCTATCTGCATTCGAGACTGCTCGAAAGAGCCGCGAAGCTGTCCGATGAGCTGGGCGGCGGATCTCTGACGGCGCTGCCGATCATCGAGACCCAGGCCGGAGACGTATCGGCGTACATTCCGACCAACGTCATTTCCATCACCGACGGACAGATCTTCCTGGAGACGGAGCTGTTCTTCTCCGGACAGCGCCCGGCGATCAACGCCGGTATCTCCGTATCCCGAGTCGGCGGCGACGCGCAGATCAAGGCCATGAAGAAGGTCGCAAGCTCCGTCAAGCTGGAGCTGGCGCAGTACCGTGAGCTGGCAAGCTTCGCTCAGTTCGGCTCGGATATCGACAAGGAGACGAAGGCCCGTCTGGATCAC
>JAFUCA010000042.1 GCA_017459895.1 Bacillota bacterium
TCGGAATAGCGGCGCTGTTTCTGCTGGGCTTCCTGCTGCTGATCGTCTTCGGCGCGCAAGTGTACAGCGATGCGGTGAGCGGGCAGGACGAGAACAGCCAGAGCCGGGCCCTCCGGTCCTATCTGATCAACTGCACCCAGACAGCCGCGGCGGAGGACGTGACCGTGGAGGACGGGGCCGAGAGCCGGGTCCTGGTGATCCGGGACAGCGGCACGGCCTACGGCCTTCGGATCTTTTTGCATGAAGGTCAGCTGGTGGAATACTACGGACGGCTGGACGCGCAGCCGGATCCGGAGCAGGCGCAGCCGGTGGCGGAGACATCGGTGTTTACCGTGGAGCAGATCGATGAGGATGTGTACGCGGTGACGACGGATGCCGGACGGAGCCTGCTGCACGCGGGAGGAACCGGCACAGGCGAAGGAGGTGACACCCGGTGAACAGGCACAGGACAATGACAGCGTTCTACCTGGAGACGGTGCTGATGGTGATCATCTTCGTGCTGGTCATCGCCATCCTGTCCCAGGTGTTCGGCCTCGCCAGATCCGAGAGCCGGCAGGCGCAGCAGCTGACCAACGCGGTCTGTCTGGCGCAGAATGCGGCCCAGGCAGCGGCGGGAGCGGACAGTGAAGAAGGGATGCTCCGGCTTTTGGACGAGAACGGAAACGCCCGGATCGAAGACAGAGACGGAAGCAGCGTGGTGACCGCCTGGTACGACGGCGATATGCACCCGGTGAGCGCTGAGGCGGCAGCGGCGGATGAATCGGCGCTGCGGCTGGAGGCCACCTGGGCGCCGAAGCAGTCTCAGACCGGCAGCTTCGTAAACAGCGACATCGCGGTCTATGCGGGGGCTTCGAAGGACCCGGTGTACACGCTGAACACCGGCGTGTATCTGAGAGAGGAGGGGGCGCGATGAAACAGGTGCCGATCAAGCTGGGGCCGGTGGCGCTGCTGCTGACGGTGATCAGCATCTGCCTGACGGTCATGGCGATCCTGACCTTCTCGACGGCGGGCGCGGACAAGACCATGGCGGTCATGTTCGCCGATTCGACCCAGATCCGGTACACACTGGAGCAGGGCGGACAGGAGTTTCTGCAGCAGACCGATGAGGTGCTGGCCGCCGGAGGGCAGCTGGCCGACGTGCCGGATGCAAAGGCTGAGGCAGGCGGGATCGAGAAGGTCCTGGAAGAAGAGGGCTACCGCCTGACGATCCGGCTGGAGCCGGCTGGAGCGAATGATTACACCATCCGGCAGTGGACGCTGGAGAAGGAATGGGAAGAGAGCGAAACGATCGACGGGTTATGGCAGGGATTCTGATTCCGGAAAGGATAGAGCGATGAACATTTTGGACATTCTGAAAACAGCAATGGAGCGGGACTCATCGGATATTTTCCTGGTGGCCGGCCTTCCGGTGACCTATAAGGTCCGGGGGCACCAGTTCCGGGAAGGAGAGCGGCTGCTGCCCGACGCCATCAACGAGATCGTCGGACAGATCTATCAGGTCAGCGGCCGGGAACGGAAGCTGGTGGATCAGGGAATGGACGATGACTTCTCCTTCGCGGTCCGGGATATGGGACGGTTCCGGGTGAACGTATTCCGCCAGCGCGGCTCGCTGGCTGCGGTGATCCGGGTCATCCGATTCGGACTGCCGGATCCGAAGGAGATGGGGATTCCGGAGACGGTCCTGTCCCTGGCCGAAGAGAAAAAGGGACTGGTGCTGATCACCGGCGCGGCGGGCACGGGCAAGTCCACGACGCTGGCCTGTATGATCGACCGGATCAACCGCTCCAGAGACGGGCATATCATCACCATGGAGGATCCCATCGAGTACATCCACCGGCACGACCGGTCCATCGTATCCCAGAGGGAGATCTCCATCGACACCCCGGGATATCTGGATTCCCTGCGCTCAGCCCTGCGGGAAAGCCCGGACGTGATCCTGCTGGGGGAGATGCGGGACTACGATACCATCTCGGCGGCCATCACGGCGGCGGAGACGGGGGTGCTGCTGCTTTCGACGCTGCACACCAGCAGCGCCGCCAACACCATCAACCGGATCATCGATGTGTTCCCCGCCAACCAGCAGCAGCAGGTCAAGATTCAGCTGGCCCAGATACTCAAGGGAGTTGTCTGCCAGCAGCTGGTGCCCTCCACCGACGGCGGGCAGGTGCCGGTGTTCGAGATCATGAAGTCCACGCCCGCGATTCAGAATATGATCCGGGAGGGCAAGCTGCACCAGCTGGATTCGACGATGCAGGCGGGGGCTGCCGAGGGCATGTGCACGATGGACGGCTCTCTGATGCAGCTGTACCGCGCCGGTAAGATCACGAAGGAAACCGCGCTGATTTCCTGCGTGTATTACGAAAACATGAAGAAACGGCTCGAAATGTAGGGGACTGGCCGGCCCCGGGGAACAATGAAGGAACGAAGGAAACACAATCCGTCAATGACACGGGACCGGGTCGGAGGAATCCGCCTGCAGGTCCTGAACTTCATCATGATCGCGGTGGTCGTGCTGGTCGCCGTGCTGCTTCTGGTCGGAATCAACCGGCTGTCGGATAACTATCATGATCTGAAGGACAACACGGATATCTATATCCTCTGCGAAACCAATGCGGACAGCATGATGGATGCCTCGGATTATCTGACGGAGCAGGCAAGGGAGTTTGCCGTGACCGGAGATATCGCCGCCATGGACAACTATTTCGCCGAAAGCGAGCAGACGAAGCGCAGAGACAACGCCCTGGCGAGCCTGGAGGAAAACATGCCGGGATCCGAAGCGCTGACGTATCTGCAGAGTGCCCTGGATGAATCCATCGCGCTGATGGAACGGGAGTATTATTCCATGCGCCTGGTCATCGACGCGAAGGGGTACGATCTGCGGACCATACCGGACAGCCTGCAGGAGGTGAAGCTGACCGCGGCGGACCAGAAGCTGCCTGCGGAAGAGAAGATGGAGAAGGCGCGCACGCTCATGTTCGATGAGGAGTACGAATCACAGAAAGAAGCGATCTCCGGCAATGTAGAGGGCTGTCTGAACCAGCTGCTCGAAGGGATCCAGACCAGACAGGAGGCTAACTTCCGGGATATGGCGGCCACGCTGCGCATGACCAACATCATGATCGCTGTGATGATCCTGCTCTTCCTGCTGATGATCCTGCTGATCATCTTCCTGGTGCTCCAGCCTTTGCGCAATAATATCGGCTACATCAACGAAAAGATGCGCCTGCCGATGAAGGGCGCCTTCGAACTGCAGTATCTGGCTTCGGTCTACAACCGGATGTACGATGAGAATCAGGAGCACAGCGACCTGCTGGCGTATGAAGCGATCCACGACCGGCTGACCGGCGCCTACAACCGGGCGGGCTTCGAGGAGCGGTTCCATGCGGCGGACCACAATACCATCGCGCTGGTGCTGATCGACGTGGATGAGTTCAAGGGGATCAATGATAATTACGGTCACAGCGTCGGGGATCTGATCCTGAAGCGGGTCGTCTACCTGATCCAGACCCAGTTCCGGGCGGAGGACTACGTCTGCCGGATCGGCGGAGACGAGTTCGCCATCATCATGCTGTTTGTGGATTCCACCATGCAGCCGCAGGTCATGGGTAAGATCAACGCCATCAACCGGCAGCTGCAGAATCCGACGGGCAATCTCCCGAAGACCTCCCTGAGCGTGGGAGTAGCCTTCGGTGACCGCAAGAACCCGACCGAGGACATGTTCAAAGACGCGGACGCCGCGCTCTATGAGGTCAAGAGAAGCGGCCGCAACGGCTGCCGGTTCTACGGGGAAGAGTAAGCAGAGCGATTATAACGGGCAGATCCTGCCCGTTTTTTGTTACTTCATTCCGCCCTTCTGAAACTCCGATTCCGGATCCAGCAGCTCTTTCATGCCGTACCGGTAGATGGAGAGGATCACGGAGCCGATGACGACGATCTCGTTGAGGATCGAGGAGTAGGCTCCCACGAGGATGTCGTAGACGATCCAGGCGGGGGAGCAGACGCACATGTTGGCGATCCGGATGATCCCGGCGTTGTTGGTCCACAGGGCGATGGTTCCCGCGGACATGGGGATCAGGGGCAGCAGGTTGACCGGCCCGTCCCAGGTCTGCCAGGTGAGGAACACGGCGATCGCCAGAAAAACGGGAACCCAGCCTTTCCACCGGACCCAGGCCCAGCGGTTGTACATGGACAGCATCATGTTCCGGGCGATGATGAACAGCTGACTGACGCAGCCGCCGATGGCGCCCAGGATCACGAACTGCGCTGCGAATGCCAGGCATCCGGCGGCCTGCAGCAGATAAAGGCGGCGGTTGGTTTTGACCTGAAAGGAGAAGAGGAAGCAAAGGGTCGCGACGATCCCCAGCCCCTGTGCGATTAGGAATCTCATGTTTCGTCTGTATCCTCCGGAAGGAAATGAGTGCTGCGCTTGCCGGTGATCCCGTCCTGCAGCAGCTGATCATTCGCGATCTCCGCTTCGTATGCCGCTGCCCGCTCCTTCGCCCGGCGGGTGATCTCACCCTCAGGAGAATGGTTGAACCGGTCCGGATCGTAGGCCCGTCGCCCCTGCCCCCGCATGCGCAAAAGCTGGTTCAGCCGGTCCTGCATCAGGGCGGTGTTGACGATGGTCGTGACCCCGATCAGGTAGTTAAAAAGCTGCAGGACCAGGTAGAGCATCGGGCAGTCGTCGGCCTCGTTGCTGCCCCGGGCCTGGGCCTCGGTGCGGAATTTCACGCCCTGACGGTACGCCCAGTAGACCTGGTATACGCCCAGCGTCAGGATGGACATGACGACGACAAAGGCGGGACTTGGTTCACTGCGAAGTCCCATCAGCCGGTTGGTATCCTTCTGCAGCTGATAGACCCAGTAGTAGGAATAGACCATGAAGGTGAGGAACGAGAAGACGATGCCCCTGAGGACATTGCGTTCACGGACCGTATAGGAAGCGTCGTACATGAGCGGACCTACCTTTCGATTTTACCGCCGAGGGCGGCGTAATCCTCAAAAAATCCCGGGAAGGTCTTATTGATGACACCGGCGTTGCGGATGGTGACCGGCATCCGGCTGATGCAGGAAGCGGCCGTCGCCGTCAGAACGATCAGGGGATCGGAGGATGCGTCGATCTCCCCTCCGGTCAGGATCGCCCGGCCGGTAAAGGAGAAGCCGGATCCGCCGTCGGAGATGTCGGCGCCGAAGGCATCCAGCACCCGAAAAACCGAGGCGTAGGCGTCGCTGTCGATGCCCGTCAGCATGGAGGTGCCGCTGGCATGGGCCATGATCACGGAGAGGATCGGCACCAGATCCGGGATCCGGGAGGCGTTGATGTTGCAGCCCCGGAGGCTGCCGGAAACGACATTGGCGCTGTCGGTGGCCTGACCGGTCGCAGCTCCCAGAGAATGAAGCTTGTCCAGGATCTGCCGGCAGACCTGCCGGGAGTCGGCGGAAAGTCCCCGGATGGTGACGTTGCCTCCGAGGGCGCCGCATCCGAGCCAGAATGCGGCCCGGGTCCAGTCTCCCTCCAGGCTGACGGTATCCGGGATACGCAGCTTCTGGTTTCCGGGGATTTCGTAGAACGGATAGCCGTAATCGTCCACCGAGCGCAGAATGGTGACTCCGTACTGGCGCAGCACGGCGATGGCCATGTCCGGAAGCTCGGTGGAATCCGGCATCGTCGTCATGCGGACCGAGCTGTTTCCCTCCAGCAGCGGCAGCGCCAGCAAAAGTCCTGCGATAAAACAGGGATCCTCCCGTCCGGTCAGAGAGAAGGAACCGTAACCGATCCGTTTCGTGAGGGTGCAGATCTCGTGGATCCGATCCCGGTCCCGGCGTTTGATCTTCAGATCACCCCGGCTGAAGCTCACGCCCCGGGGCTTCAGCGCGTCCGCCAGCGGCAGGACGGTGCTGTTGGGAAAGGCACCGGATCCGGTGAAGGAGACCTTCTGCTTGGTTGCGGCCGCGATGGGCAGCATCAGCGCGAAGGCATTCTCATCATCGGAGCAGAACAGGGTGGGGGCATCTCCGGAGAGGGCCTCAAAACAGTTCAGCACGACTTCGAGATCCCGTGACCAGCATCCCGGAAGCCGGGTATAGTCTTTGGCCCGGGCGGCATTCGAGGCCTCCGCCTGTGCGGCTCCGGTACGGACCTGATGCAGGGAGAGGGCCTGACAGGTGGCGTGCAGGAGACTGTAGGTCACGGATGGCCGGGCGTTGATTTTGCCGTTCAGTTTGGTCGGGATCAGAGTAATGTCCATGGTTGGTTTCCTTTCTGAGGAGGCGGCTGCTCTGTGCGGCAGCTACAGCCCCTGGGCGATGATATGCTCCAGATCTAATGCGGGGACGTCCTTTAACACGCTGTGCCCCGGATATTCGGGGATGACGAGGGTGATCCGGTTCCCCTGGATCTTCTTGTCGTTGTAGGCGACGTCCGCCAGTGCAAAGGCTGGATACGGGCAGTGCAGATCGTAGCCGAAGTACTGCAGGATGGCGCAGATGTCGTCCCCGTAGCCTTCCCGGACCCATCCGAGATTCTGTCCGGCCCTGGCGATGATCGACGTGCCCATGGCAACGGCAGCGCCGTGGGAGATCCCGTAGTCGCTGCACTTCTCGATGGCATGTCCGACGGTGTGCCCCAGGTTCAGGAGCTTGCGGCGGCCCGTCTCCCGTTCGTCCTCCTCCACGATCGCCCGTTTGATGTCGATCGCCTTCGCGATCAGCCGCATCATCTCCTCGGGATGATCAAAGATCGGGGGCCGCGGGCCGGCGGGGCCCATGCGAAGGAAGCTGTACAGAGGAGCGGAGCTGCTCTCCTGCGCGCCTTCGGCGGCGTCCTCTTCGGAGTCCCCGGGGACCATCAGCGCGGCATAGATCGCGGTGCTGTCCGCGATAAAGCCTGCTTTCAGGATCTCCGCCATTCCGTCCAGCAGCAGATCCTGGGTCAGCGTAGTCAGCACGGCCGGGTCGAAGAGGACCAGGTTGGGCTGCCAGAAGGCACCGGCCAGATTTTTGCCGGCAGGCAGATTGACGCCGGTCTTGCCCCCTACCGAGGAATCCACCGCGGCCAGCAGCGTCGTGGGGATTTGAACGAAATCGATGCCCCGCAGATAGATCGCGGCGGCAAATCCGGTGACATCACCGGTGATGCCTCCTCCCAAAGCGACCAGCAGGTCGGAGCGGGAGAACCGGTTCTCGGTCAGATGATCCAGAAGGCGCCCGATCGTCGCCATGTTCTTGTGATCCTCTCCCCCCGGGAAAACAAACCGGCTGACCTCAAATCCCGCGCTGCGAAGGGAGGAGATCAGCGTCTGCTGCGGTCCTCCGTAGAGATCGGCCACGGTCTCATCGGTCACGACGCAGATCCTGCGGCTGCGCAGGATCCCCGCGGTTCCCCGGCGCCGGGAAAGGTCTTCGCGGATCAGGGTGCCGGCCTCCGACAGAACCCCGGCCTTCAGGATGACGTCGTATTCTTTGGATGCGTTAACATGTATTGAAATCATATATGGAATCCTTTCTGTCCTGTCCATATATTATCATAGAAAAAAACCCGGCGAAATACATTGTGTCGTATTTCGCCGGAAAAGGTTTCCGCAATTGTCTGCCGGATCAGAAGAACATGTTGAACCAGTCCTGCCAGGAGCCGCCCTGACCGGGGTCGCTGGGATTCTGCCCGAAGGGGTTCTCCTGCTGCGCCGGTGCGTCGGATGCGTCCTCGCTGCCGTCAGCATCGGAATTGTTCTGTGTCGCCGGCGTCTTCTCCTCAAGCTCCAGCTGAATTTCCTTCTGCTGGCCGTTTCGGATGATCGTGAACTTCAGTTTATCTCCGACCTTGTGAGAGGAAACGATGGCCGAAAGGGATTCGAAGCTGGTGATTTCCTTGCCGTCAACGGCGTAAACCTGATCCCCCGGCTCAAAGCCGGCCTTCTTCGCGTTCTCTCCGTTGACGCTATAGATATATACCCCTTGTGTGCTGCCTCCGAAGAGGGAGTCAAAGCCGCCGAAATTGCTGCTGCCGGAGGTTCCGGAGCCAACCTGGTAGGTCATGCCGGTGGACGGCTGTCCGCTGACGTAACCCTTATCCATCAGCTGCTGCGCGCAGTCCGCCGCCGTGTTGATCGGAATCGCGAATCCCAGACCCTCGACGTCGGAGCCGGAGGATTTGGCGACCACCAGGCCGATCAGCTGACCGTTTCCGTTAAAGAGTCCGCCGCCGGAATTGCCCGGATTGATGGAGCTGTCGGTCTGCAGCAGGTGCATCGTCTTGCCGTCGATGGCAAGTTCCCGGTCGGTGGCGCTGATGATGCCCGCGGTAACGGTACCTCCCAGCTCACCCAGAGGATTGCCGATGGCAACGGCCATATCGCCGACTTCCAGCTCGCTGCTGTTGCCGTAGGTCGCCGGAGTCAGGCCGGAGGCGTCGATCTTGACCACGGCCACATCGTTGGTCTCGTCCGTTCCGATCAGCGTGGCTTCGTATTCCTTCTTATCGGAGGTGGTCACCTTGATCTTGCTCGCGCCTTCAATGACGTGGTTGTTGGTCATGATGTAGCCGTCTTCGCTGATGATGACACCGCTGCCGGCGCCCTCGGTGACGTACTGCTGCATCCATGTGTCGGAGGAGACGCTCTCGGTTCGGATCTCCACGACACTGCTCTTGGCTGCGGCGGTGATCTCCTTAATGGTCATGCTGCTGCCGGTGGCGCTCTCCAGCGTATAGCCCGCGGCATGTGCGCTCGCTTCCGCGGCGGAATCGGCGGCCGTCGTGGCTGTCTGCGCTGTGGTCGCCGGGGCCTTCTGCGCCAGGGTGATCCCCATCGCGGCTCCGCCAAGGCCGAACAGGCAGGACAGGCACAGACATCCGGCGATCAGAAGAGCCAGGGCTCTGCGTGTCAGCAGGATCGGCTTCGGCGCGGCCTTCTGCTTCTGCTGCTTCTGGATGCTGTCCTTCATCTGCCGGCGGCTGCGGTGAACTTCGCCGTTGCTCCAGGAAGCGGACTCCCCGCTTCGGAACTGATCTCTCGGATCCTGGTAGCTTCCGGTGACGCCGGGGTCGAAGCTCGGATTCTCAAAGGCTGGTCTGCCTGGGGCGGATCCTCCGGAGAAATCGGAATCGACCGGATTGGCCGTTTCCCGGATCTCGGA
>JAFUCA010000043.1 GCA_017459895.1 Bacillota bacterium
GTCCAGCGATGCAATGCAAAGCCATCAAGAACCCGGTTGAGATGGAGGGAATTCACTCGGCGCATCTCAGGGACGGCGCCGCGATGTGCAAATTCCTGTACTGGTTGAAAACCAATGTCGGGAAGATCGAGATCGACGAGATCTCCGCCGGGGAGAAGCTCCATGCATTCCGGGCGCAGCAGGATCTGTTCATGGGAGACAGTTTCGAGGCCATCTGCGGTTACGGACCGCATGGGGCGATCGTTCATTACAGTGCCACACCGCAAAGCAGTGCGCCCCTCGCACCGGAAGGGCTCTTCCTGGTGGATTCCGGCGGACAGTATCTGGACGGCACGACGGACGTCACCAGAACCATCGTCCTCGGTCCCCTGACAGAAAATGAAAGAACCATGTTTACTGCGGTCCTCCGCGGGCATATTGATCTTGCCCGGGCGAAATTCCCGAAAGGCCTGAGCGGTGAGCATCTGGATTACCTGGCTCACGCACCCCTGTGGCAGATGGGTCTGGATTACCGTCACGGTACCGGTCATGGCGTTGGCCACTTCCTGAATGTTCACGAAGATCCCAATAGGATCTACTGGAATGGAACCGGTGCAGTCCCGCCGATGCCTCCATTCGAAGAAGGAATGCTCACATCGGACGAACCGGGATACTACGAGGAAGGCGCATTCGGCATCCGGCATGAAAGCCTGCTCCTCTGCCTCAGTGATGAAGAAACCGACTACGGTCAGTTCATGCGTTTCGAAGAGGTCACCCTCGTTCCGTTCGATCTGGAAGGAATCGATCCTTCGCAGATGCAGCCTGATGAAACAGCATATCTGAACCGCTATCATGAAATGGTTTATGAGAAGGTGGCGCCGCTGCTCAATGACGAGGAACGCGCATGGCTTCGTGAAGCCACAAGACCTGTTGAATAGCATCACAGCTTCCCGAATATATTCCCGAGATTCGTTTCATCATGGACTGATTTTACATCCGGCAGAGGATGATCTGCCTATTTCGCCGTTCTCATTTCGGCCTTCCTGTAAGCGGCTTCGTACTGTTTCCGGGAGATCTCTCCCTTGTCGATCTTGCGTTCAACGCATAGCTGCAGCGCTTCGATCATGACAGAAAGCTGTTCCAGGGTGTACTGCGCCTGGGCGAGATCTTCGACTTCCGTGTCATCGATCGATTCGTCTGCCGTGATCTGCACGAGCACTTTCTCGATGTCCCGCGTCTCGTAGATCGAGGCCATGAGCCGCAGAATGATTCCCGGAAGTTCCGTGTCAGGGACCTTCGGAACATATAACCGCCCGATCTCACAGCTTTTGCTGCAGAAGTAATTGCAAAGCTCCGGGGACTGATACACGTCCGACATGATCAGAACATCCTGGGGATTCGGAAGCTGTTTCTCGTTCTCGATCCGCTCCAGCTTATCGTCGGAGATCCCCAGCTTTTCCGCGGCATATTCCCTGGACCAGCCGAGCTCCTTGCGCTTCGCCAGGTAGATCGTGGAGGTTTCTTTTGTTTCTGCCATAGCGCACCTCATTTCGCATATTTTTCGGAAAAGGAAAGCGCCGTTCCGCATTTCCTGCGATGTTTCAAACACTGAAATGATTATATCATATACTCACCAAAAGTTAATAACCGCTGTGACCTCGGAAACGAATGGGAGGTGGAGAACATGAAAAAGCTGTTGATCATGATCGGAGCTGTTTGTTATGTCGTAGCACCGGACCTGTTCTTCGGACCAGTGGACGATGCAGTTGTATTCCTGGGCGGCATCATTTATGCGATCGCGGCTCCCGCACCAAACAGAGACCCGGAATACATCAGAATGGACAGAGACTTCTGAGCCGGATCCGTCGCCCCGGCGGCGTGCAAAGGCTGGAGATACCAAGGCAAAAGAAAGGAGATAAACCTATGTATCAGAACAATTCAAGGACCCTGGCGGTCGTATCATACATCACCTGGATCGGATGGATCATCGCATTCCTGCTTCGTGACAGAACGGACGCGTTTACCGCGCATCACCTGAACCAGGCGCTGCTGATCAACCTTCTGAGGATCGCGGGCGGACTGTGTGTGATGCTCCCGCTGATCGGGAAAACAGTTTCAGGAGTCGTCGGTGTGGCCGCCTTCTTGTTCATCATCATGGGGATCTACCGGGCGGCGAACTGGCGGACGGATCCGCTGCCGCTCATCGGCGAGATCCGGCTCATGTACTGACGGAAGGAGGGTGAGGACAATGGCTGACACCAAGAAAACTCCCGCCTCCGGCGACAGCAGCCTTCTGAAAGCAGGACTGGCGATCGCGGCGGGACTGATCATCGCCGCTCTGGCAAAGGGCGTGAAGGACAGCGATTATTACGACTGAGGAAATCATCGCAGCAGATATAGGAAGCATTACCGCAGGCAATTGTGTCTGCGGTTTTTCTGAAAGTTGACAGGACTCCCTTGAAATGCTACATTCAAACTGCATCAACAGAAACGGATTTGATGCAATAATTCTTCGTGAAGGATCCGGCAGGGGTAAGCATTCAGTTTATTTAAGAGAAAGGGGATAAACAATGGCATTTGAGAACATCGAGGAAGTCGGAGAAAGGGATCTGCATATTTTCTGGACGAATGCGGATCCGATCACATCGGAACACATGGTATTAATGTATGCCCGAAACGCCATGCTGAATGGCTGGTGGGACAAGGTCACGGTGGTCCTCTGGGGTGCCACGCAAAAGCTGGCGCTCACGAGTGAGCCGGTCCGCCTGAAGATGCAGGTGGCTAAACAGGCCGGGGTGGAGTTTTCGGCCTGTATAAGTTGCGCCCTGAATATCGGGACGGCAGAAGCGCTTAAAGCGGAGGGGATCGAGGTCATCCGCTGGGGAGAGAGACTGTCGCTGCTGATGCAAAACGGCAAGCACGTCTTAACGGTGTAGGGATCAAAAGGAGGAAATGCGATGAGACAGGTAACGGTTGCCTGCACGCAGATGCGGTGCGGCTGGGACAGGGAAGCGAATATTGCGAAGGCGGAGCAGCTGATCCGTGAAGCGGCGGCAGCGGGCGCGAACATCATCCAGATCCAGGAACTGTTCGAAACACCGTATTTCGCCCAGATCGAGGACTACGATTATCTTGATCTGGCGCGGCCCAGAGAGGGCAATCCGATGCTGGAGCACATCTGCGCCCTGGCCAGGGAGCTGAAGGTCGTGCTCCCCATGAGCTTCTTTGAGGATGCCGAGGTCGTCCGGTACAACACAACAGCCGTCATCGACGCAGACGGCAGCATCCTGGGTTACTATCGCAAGACCCACATCCCGGATGATATGGGCTACTACGAGAAATTCTATTTCAGTCCCGGGGACAGCGGGTTTCAGGTCTGGGATACGAAGTACGCGAAGATCGGCGTCGGGATCTGCTGGGACCAGTGGTTCCCGGAGGCAGCCCGCATCATGTGTTTGAAGGGAGCGGAGCTGCTGTTTTATCCTACGGCCATCGGAACGTTCGCGGTGCCGGAGGCGGAGCTGGATCAGGCCGATGCCGACTACCGTCACTGGCAGAATGTGATGCTGGGGCATGCGGCGGCCAACATGGCGCCGGTCATCGCATCCAACCGGATCGGAGATGAGAGAGAACCAAAGGCTGGCACTGCGATCCGCTTCTGGGGCGCGTCGTTCATCAGCGACAACATCGGCGAGAAAATTGCGGAGATGGACGGGATGACAGAAGGCTTCGCAATCGCTTCCTTCGACCGGGATGAACTGGCGGCTTACCGCCGGGAGGTGGTCACCTTCCGCGACCGGCGGCCGGAAATGTACGGCCATCTCATGACGATGGGCGGGAAACTGCTATAGTTATCAGATACCGCGCCTTCACAATAGCAACGCATTTGATTCACGAAATCTTCGATAAACCGACGCGACAGGTTCGCCTTTTGATAGTAAAATCGAAACATCTCATTTGGAAGCAATCGACGTATATCAGGAGGAAGACATCATGAAGCGGTATATCACAGCAGGAGTAATGACGGCAGTGCTGACGCTGGCAATGGTGCTGGCGCTGTGCGGCTGCGGCAGCAGCTCCGGTGAAGGCGGCAATACAGGGAGCGGCTCCAGGGCAGACATCGAATCGGCTTTGGATCTGTCCAACATGAACGCGGAGTGGACGTACGACGAAGATGCCGATGCCTGGACCATGGCACCGGTAACGGCAGTGACGAATCCCCAGATCGAGGACGAACAGGGTGTGTCCGTCTGCGTGCCGGGGGCGTATGTGAAAGGCATTGATACCAACGGTGACGGTGAAGCGGATGAGACGAGCGGCACCGCCGCCGGGAACCTGATCATCGATACCGAAGCGGAGGTGACCAGCACCAACGGACAGAAGTATACTGCGCAGACGGCGCCGGTCATCGTGAACACGGGCGCCGCCGGCTACAGCGAGCAGCAGAACCAGACGGCGGCGGCGACCTACGCGAAGGAAGGGTATATCAACGTCGCCTGCGGCAATCGCGGCAAGCAGAGCCAGGTGACGGATGCCGACGGCAATGAAACGTATACCGGCGATGCGCCCTCCTGTCTGGTGGACCAGAAGAACGCCGTGCGTTTCGTGAAGTACAACATCCTGCTGGGCAATCTGCCGGGCAGCGTGGACTATTTCGTTTCCACCGGCGGCAGCGGCGGCGGGGCCCATGCCACCATGCTGGCGGCAACTTCAGACAATCCGGATTACTATGTTTATGAGGCGGCCGCAGGGGCGGTGGGCGTCTACAAGGATGGCGACAGCTATACCACCACCGTGACCATTGATGGCGAGGAAGTGGAACTATCCGACGGTATGTGGGGCTGCATGGCCTACAGCGCCATCACTTCCCTGCAGGAAGCGGACATGGCGCTGGCCTTCGAGTACTATCTGAACACGGAGTACGAATTCAACACGTCCTTTCAGAAGCAGCTGGCGGAATATCTGTCCCGGGAATACATGGATTACATCAACGGGCAGGATCTGACCATCGATGAAGCGAAGGTTGGCTTCGATCTGGACGGGGATGGTGAGACTTCCTCTGCCGTGAAGCTGACCATCGAGTATGATCAGGATAAATACCCGGAGACGAACGGTTACGGGGGAACGTATCTGGATCTTTATCTGGCAGAGTTTGAAGCAAGTCTCGAGGACTATCTGCAAAGGCTGGACTACACGGAGGATTGGACCTGGTTTGATGCGGACGGAACGGCGCTGACGGATGAGGAGGTTGCCTCAATGACTGCGGCGGACAAGGCGCAGGCATTCCTCGAAGGGCGCGTTGCGGTCGGCAGCACCGGAAGCGATAACGGCGCCATGCAGGGCGGCCCCGGAGGTGACTTCGCAGGCGGCGGACCTGACGGCAACTCTGCTGACGGCGGTCCCGGAGGAAAGCCGTCGAAAGGCGAAATGAAGGGCGGCACGCCTCCGGACAGAAACGGTAAGGACGCCGGCACCCCGCCGGACATGAATGCTTCCGGCAGCGGTGAGAAAGCCGGGACCCCGGATGCCGGCACCACACAGTCTGCCGGCAGCGGCAGGGATTCCGCCAGTTACGATTCCTACGAAGACATGCTGGCAGCGTATCAGTCCGACATTGCATCCATCGAGGAAGGCGATGAATACGGCAATAACATCGTCTCTCTGTACGATCCGCTGAATTACATCGGTGCGGACGGCACCAGCGGCCCCGTATGGAGCCGGATCCTGATGGGCGCCTCTGAAGGGGATATCTCCATGATGAATTCTCTGAACCTGCAGATCGCATGGCTCAATGCCGGAACGGATGCCGAGATCGAATGGCAGTGGAATGGCGGTCACGTCCCATCGGAGATCCTGGGGGACAGCCTGCCTCTGTACGTGGATATGATGTACGGGAAATACGTGGACGGCGCCGTAACCGTGAAAAAAGCCAAGGCGCAGAAACAGACAGAAAACGGCGACGCAGAGGAGCCGACCGCAACCGACATCTCCGGCTGGGTCAGCTACGACGAAGACAGCGGCGAGGTGAGCTTCGCTCTGGCGGACGCCGCTTCCTACCGGACCGCCGGCGCGGCCAAGGCGATGCCAGCCTTTGATGTGATCGACTACGGACAGGAAGACTACGTCTTCGGGAACTCCGAAACCGACGCCAGACACTGGGATAAATACGTGCTGCAGGTACTGGAGGAGCACGCGGATACACTGAAGAAATTGTTCAACGCAGGAAGCTGAGGCAGTATCATCCCTGAAAAAACGCTCCGCAGAATGCCGCGAAGGTCCGAACCAGCAAGGAAGATTCCTTCAGGGGCAGAGAGGCCAGTCCGATGCTCCGGTGCTGCCGGGGCGAGAGGGGCCGGGCGGTGAGTTCGAAGCTTGCCATCAGGAGCATCAGCTCCGGCATCAGCGCGATCTCCTGTTTCTGACTGCTGCTCACCAGCCCCATGACGGAGATGTCATCGCTCAGCGTATACGTCGTCTGCGGCCGGACGCCGGACCGGCGGAAAATCGGCTGCACATCATGATCCGATCCCTGAAACTGAGAGATCAGCGGGTAATCCCCCAGCGATTTCAGGGATACGGATTTTTTCTTTGCCAGGGGATGCTCCGGACCCATGATCACCAGCATTTCATCCTCAAGCAAAGGCTGGAAATCCAGCGGGTCGTTTTCAATGGCGGAGAGGAACCCGCAGTCCAGGGTGCCTCCGCTGATCCCATCCTCAATCTCCCGATAGGTTCCGTTGGTCAGTTCGATGTCCACTTCGGGGAACTGTTCATTGAATTCCCGGATCAGCTGTCCCATCCAGATGGCGGTGAAGCTGGTGAAGCTGCCGATGCGGAGCCTGCCGGCCACACGGTTGGATAGCGCGTCCATGGCCTGATCCAGAGCGTGCTGCTTATTGACCAGCTCCTGCACCAGAGGCAGCAGCGCTTTGCCGCTGTCTGTGAGCTGCACGCCGCTTTTGCTGCGGTGGAAGAGGGTGCAGCCCGCTTCCCGCTCCATGGCGGCGATGGCGTGGCTGACCCCGGACTGCGTATAGTTCATGGCTTCCGCCGCCAGGGTAATGTTGCCCAGCTGGGCCGTCTTCAGGAATATTTCGTAGCGGATCTGTGAGGTGTTCATTGTTCTGCCCCCTCCATACATGAAGATGTGTACTGTTTATCATGAATATCATTCGCTTTTCAAATGGTTCAATATCAGTATAATCGTAATTGAAAGATGAATCAACCACAAGAAACCAATAATACAAGGAGGATAAGATCATGACAAAGAAAGAACTGGAAAAGGCATTTGAACACGTGAGCGCGATCCCGCAGCTGATGGTAGGAACCACCGAAGAGAAGACTGCCATCTACGTCTCCAGCATGAAGTCCCACTTCGACGGACTGGGGGTAGAGTATGATACCGCGGAGATCACAGCCTTTGTAAAAGAGAAGATGAAGGCCCTGGATGCGGCAGGAACGAAGCTGCCGCTGTAAAAAACCGAGGACAGATATCGCGAGGGGATGCAGTATATGTCTGGCTGCCGCCCCTCGCATATGACTCATATATATTTTGCCGGGTAGTACGTTTGTACTGCTTTTTTCGAATGTATGCGGGGGTCACCGGCGTGAAAGGAGTACATACGTACTTCCTGACGAAACAGATTCGAGAACATGGTAACGAATCTCCCGGCGGGAAGGAACTTTCGAGATTCCAGCCTTTGCAGATGCGTCCAGTCTCGAATGTTCGTTATTTACAAAGGCGCTGGTCGACTATTCTTATGGTATACTGATCTAAGAAGAGTTGGTGACAGCTTTGAGGCAATAACGGAGGGAA
>JAFUCA010000044.1 GCA_017459895.1 Bacillota bacterium
AAGGGCGCTTCAAAGAACGAGGCGTTGAGGTAGTGCTTGTTCAGCTGCAGGAACTGGGGATCGGCCGTGAACTCCGAATTCTTTTTCGCCCAGATGGAGTTGTTGTTCGTGTAGATGAAGTCCTGGCCGGAGCTCAGGCGGGCGTGCAGCTTCCACAGAGACTCGTTCAGGGCGTCCATCAGAAGCGCGGCCCCGCTGGCCGCATCGTTCTTGTCGGCTGCATCGTTCTCGCCGGCCTCACCGCTCTCACCGCTCCCGCCGGCCACATCGTTCTCGCCACTCTCGCCGTTCTCACCGGCCTCACCGCTCTCGCTGCTCCCGCCGGTTCCCGTCAGCGTGGCCAGCATTTGCTGCTGCGTGGTGCCTGCCGCGCCCCCCGCGGTCATCGCGAGGGCGGTCATGACGGAGTCCGGTGAGACCAGAACGTTCGGTGAAGCGGGATCCTCCCGCAGGGTCGCCTGCAGCAGCCGGAAGGAAAAATCCGTGTACGCCGCGGTGAATCCATCGGTGACGGCCGTGTCCGCCGGAGCGGCAAAGGGAAATCCCGCGGCGAGATCCACAGATGTGTCGCTCAGCTCCAGGACCTCCGGCTGCGGCGGCTTCGGGACGGGAGCCGGCGTCTTCGCCTTCTTCACCGTTACCTTGCATTTCAGAGTCTTTTTGCCGACCTTCGCCTTGATCCAGCAGCTGCCGGTCTTCTTGCCGGCCTTCAGGACCACCGTCTGGCGGTATTTGCCGGACTTCTTCTTAATGGCGACCCGCTTCTTGCTGGCGGTCTGCCACCTGACCTTCTGATGGGCGTTTTTCACGCTCAGCTTCACCGTGGCTCCGGGCTGGAGGGTGATCTTCGTCTTTGTCAGCTTCACCTTCGATGCTGCAAAGGCTGGACTGTCCCCTCGAAGGCCGGCGAATCCGAACGCGGCGACCAGAAGGATCAATGTCAGGGCGAGCGTGCGCAGGAGCGTTTGTTTCAGCGATGTTGTTCTTGTCATATCCATCACTCCTCTCGTATCGGTGGCAAAGCCGGCTTAATCATCGTGTCCGCCGACGGCATACTGCAGGACCTCATTGGCGACGGAGCCGGCGGCATCGATGCCGTAGCCGCCCTCTTCCACGAGGACGACGAAGGCGTAGGGATGGGACTCATCGTTCAGGAAGCCGACGAACCAGGAGTTCGGGGCGCTCTGCCCCTCCACCTCAGCCGTACCGGTCTTGGCACAGAGGTCCAGACCCGGGAAGTTGTATTCTCCGTTATAATGATTTTCGACGTTGTTGCGCATCATGGACTTCAGAGACTTCGCGGTTTCCTCGGCGATCATCTCCTTCGTCTGTGTCGTCATCTTCGAGACCTGCTTGCCCACCAGCGAGCGGGAGTCGATGATGGAGGGCAGGACCGCCTCGCCGCCGCGGGCGATGGCGCCCACATAGACCATCATATTGCACGGACAGACCATGTCGTTGTACTGGCCGATGCCGGTCCAGGCGAGGTTCACACCGCCCTTCGGGAAGTCAAAGGATCCCGCTTTGGTATGGATGCCGTCGATGTCGTAGCTCTCCATCAGACCGGCCTTCTGCGTGTACTGCTTCATCTGCTTCTTGCCGATCTTCTCGGACAGCTTGCCGAAGAAGCAGTTGCAGGAGACCTCCAGAGCTTTTTCCAGATTGACGGTGCCGTGGGCCTCCACGTCCGTCACCCGGTCGCCGTTGCCATAGTCGACGAAGCTGTCGCAGTAGATCTCATAATCGTAGGCGTCGTCCAGCTGCTCGATGGCCGCCGCCGCGGTGACCAGCTTGAAGGTCGATCCCGGGGCGAAGCTGGCGCCAGTCAGGCGGTTGATGTAGGTTCCGTCCTCCACCTCGTAGGGCGGATCGGTCGGATCGTAGGTCGGAGAGGAGACCATACAGAGAATCTCTCCGGTGTTGTAGTTGTAGACACCGACGGTGCCGCGCCGGCCCGACAGCGCATTGTAGGCTTCCGCACAAAGGCCGGCATCCAGGGTCAGGTAAATGTCCTTGCCCTGATTGTTCAGCGTGTAGATGCCGTTGATAAAATCATAGCCGATCAGCCGGTCGACGAAGATGCGGTTGGCTCCGGTGGCGATGTTGTTGTCCCGGTCGCCGGTGATGTGCATGCAGGCCGCCCGGACATCGGAGCTCTCGTTGAACTCCATTCCGTCGGCGGTGTTCCGCATCAGAAGTTCGCTGTGCCGGTCGTACAGGGCGCCCTTGGCGAGATCTCCGTCGGCGTAGACGTCCCGGTTGCCCTCATAGGAGGCCCATTCGGCGCCATTGCGGACATCCCGGTAGATGAATATGCAAAGTCCTGTGACCAGTACGACCGCGACCAGGAGGCACAGGATAGCCCGTCGTTCTATTTTCTTCATTTATTATCGCCTCCAAACAGGTCTTCAAGGGTTAACGGCTGGTCTTCCTCTCCGGAATCGTAGGTCTGTATGGTGGGACCGCCGCCGGAGGGCCGCTGGCTTTTCTCATCCAGGCTGCGGAAGAATGCGTCGTCATCCACGTTCTGGTAGGAGACGGGCCTTGGCCGGGGCTTCGACTGGGGCCGGGGCTGCGGCGCCGGCTCCGCCCGTTTCGGCCGGGGCTGCTGGCCCTGAGACTGGCTCTGCGGCTGTCCCTGGGAGCCTCCCCGGGGCTGACCGGAGGATCTCCCGCCGGATTTGCCGCCGGACTGCTTCCCGCCGGACTTCCCGCCGGAAGATTCCGGCACCATCTGCTGGGGCCGGACCTTCTGGGCCGCCTTTCTTTCCCGCTCCGCCTGGCGCTGCTTCTCCTCCCAGAATTTCTGGAACTCCGGATCGTTATCCATCCGCTCGGAAATGGACTGGGCCGACTGGCCCTCCAGACCGTCCACTGCGGAGAAGATGTCCTCCGGGCTCTGGAAGTCGCCGTCCGCCAAATGATCCTTGTACTCGCTCTTGCGGTCGAGGCGGATCGCGAAGCTGGCGTTCTGCCGGGTGTCCGCCGCCTTCAGGAAGGCCAGCAGGCCCCAGGAAGCGATCATGCTGGTGCCTCCCGAGGAAAGGAACGGGAAGGTCACGCCGGTCAGCGGCAGAATATCCACGGAGCCGAGGACATTCAGTGTCGTCTGAAAGACGAACATGGTCGCAGTGGAGCAGGCGGCGATGCTGTAATAGGTCGAACGTCCCGCCGCGATGGAGCGGAAGGAGAAGACGGACAGGGTGATGATGCAGAACACCGCGAGCACCGCGATGATCAGCCCCCACTCCTCCGCCAGCATGCCGAAGACCAGGTCGGTGCCGGCGCCGAACAGATTGCCCAGATTGCCTTCGCCCGCGCCCAGGCCCGGAAGACCGCCGCTGGAAACCGCGGTCATGGTCTGCACCTGCTGGTAGCCGCCCTCGGTGGCATAGTCCCATGCATGCCCCCAGACCTCGATCCGGGAAGCCACGTAGGACTTATACCGCAGGACCATCAGGCCCATCAGGCCCGCTGCGCCCAGGATCAGGAACAGCTTGGTGAAATCGCCGGAGCGCAGGAAGGAGATGACCAGGAAGGTGACGAAGAAAATGATCGCCGTTCCGAAGTCCCCCATCAGCGCCAGAGCGCCCAGGCAGAACACGCTGAAGCCCATGAACAGATACAGGCTCCGTTTCTCCTGCAGCTCATCCAGCGTAGCCGCGCCGACGTAGATGAAAACGATCTTGACCAGCTCCGAAGGCTGGAAGGAAAATCCGCCGATGTAGATCCAGTTCTGGGCGCCGTTGGTCACCGTTCCGAAGAGCAGGTTGACCAGAAGCAGCAGCCCGCTGACCCCCAGCAGCAGATAGGTGATTTTCTTGGTCCGGGTCAGGTCCCGCAGGTACCAGCAGAGGCAGAAGAACACCGCCACGCCAAGGCACACGCAGATGGCCTGCTTCAGTACGCCGTCCGTCGTATAGCTGTAGGATATGGTGACCGCCAGACTCAGGGTCGACAGGAAGAAGCAGATGATCTCCATCTCGAAACCGTTTCGCCGCAGCCCCCGCATCAGGATCACGTAGAACCACATCAGAGCGCAGATCAGTGCAAAGGCTGCGATGACCTGTCCGGAGAAATGACTCCCCAGGGAAATGTGGAACTGAATGACCGTCAGCAGCTGAAAGATCGTCAGCAGCACCAGGGACGGCCAGGGCGAGACCGGATGGGTGCGGCGCTTTCGCGTCTCCACGTTGGCCAGCCTTTCCTTAAGGCTGACCGGATAGAGCTCGAAATCCTCCCCTCCGATGGTCAGCTGATCGCCGCCCTTGAGCACCGTCGGCTGATAGACCCGCACGCCGTTGATGTAGGATCCGTTCTTGGAATTCAGGTCGTGGTAGCGCCAGGTGCCGCCGGAATCCCGGATCAGAGTCGCGTGGCTGCGGGAGACGCTGGAAAGATTCAGTATGATATCGCACCCCCGGCCCCGGCCGATCAGGTTCTCCCAGTGGGTCAGGGGAACGCTGCTGCCGTCGGGGCAGCGCAGATACGCCCAGATCTCCGAGGGGTTGCGCATCTTCAGCAGGGAAATGAGCTGGTGCAGCAGAATCAGCACCCCCAGCCCAGCGCAGACCCAGCGGACGCCGGTGGTGAAGTAAAGCTCGATGTATTGTACTAAAGCGGAACTATCCATAAACTACTCCGGTTGTTCTGTGATCAGGATCAGATGTGCTGCAGCAGGATGGCGTGCAGCGGTATGGTGATGATGCACATCAGTGTGGTCATCATGACGCCGGCGGAAGCGAAGCGCACATCTCCCCGGTAGCGCTCGCTCAGGATCACCGACAGCATGGCGACCGGCATGGCGGCCTGCAGCACGCAGACCTGGGCCAGCAGCGTCCCCGTGCCGATGGTCAGCTTGACGATGGCCAGGGCGATCAGAGGGAACGCGATCAGCTTCATCAGACAGACCAGATAGGCGTGGCCGCAGGTGAACAGGTCCCGCATCCGCGCCCGTGCCAGGTGGGATCCGACGACGATCATGGCCAGCGGACTGGTGATCCCCCCGATCCGCTCCACCGGAACCGCGATGATGTCCGGCAGCGTGATGCCGCAGATGTATAAGGTCAGGCCGATCAGAACCCCGATCATGCAGGGATTGATCAGGCCTTTGAGTGTCTGGCCGAAGCTCAGCTCGTCCTCGGAGGCGCCGTTTCGGATCAGCGCGATACCGATGGTGAACATGAAGATATCATAAGAGGAATCGCAGAGGGCGCCGTAGAAGACGGCCTCGGATCCCAGCAGTCCGTTCAGAACCGGCAGTCCGATGAAGCCGGTGTTGCCGAAGACCAGCATGAAGGCGAAGATTCCCGCCCGCTCCGGGGGCAGCTTCACGATCGCCGATACGATCTTCGATGTAATCAACGCGCAGACCACGGCTCCGAGAAAGATCAGAACCACGTATTTGCAGTTGTTCAGCACCTGCATGGAAAACTCCATCTGCATGGCGGAGATGACCAGGCACGGATAGGTGACGCAGGTGATCAGCGATGACATGCCGGCGGTGTGCCGGGAATCGAGGATCCCGAGCTTCGTCACGATGTATCCCGGCAGGATGATAATGAACGTTTTCGCAAGCGCTGCTATGATATCAATGGTTGCCAGACTTTGCATAAACTACCTCTAGTGAAATGTACATAGAATGTACACTACAATTATTGCACGAAATCAGTGAAAATGATAGTATTAAAGAAGATTTTTTGGGAGCAGCAAGGATCCGGAACACGTATGAGAGACAGAGAACTGCCGGTCAATCACAAGGACTATTCACAGCCGATCATGAAGGTGTTTCTGAGCTACTTCCGGCCGCATTGGAAGCTGTTCGCGCTGGATCTGTCCTGCGCGCTGGTGGCGTCGCTGATCGATCTGGCCTTTCCGCTGGTCGCCCGCCACGGGATGTACCACCTGCTGCCGGACCGGGCTTTTGAAGCGTTCTTCATGGTGATGGCTGTTTTTGTGGTAGCGTTCCTTCTGAAGGCGCTCCTGCAGTTCATCATCACCTACTGGGGGCACATGTTCGGCGTGCGGGTGGAGGCGGATCTGCGGGAGGATCTGTTCGTTCACATCCAGTCTCTGGATTTCGAATTCTTTGACCGCAACCGAACGGGCCAGCTTTTGTCCCGCATGACGGGGGATCTGTTCGAGATCACGGAGCTGTCCCACCACGGGCCGGAGGATCTGTTCATCGCATCGGTGACGATCATCGGGGCGATCATCATCATGTTCACCATCCAGTGGAAGCTGGCGCTGCTGATCCTGATCCTGATCCCGCTGTTTCTTCTGATCGTGCTGCTGTGCCGCCGGAACATGATCCTGACGTCGCGGCAGGTCAAGGTGAAGCTGGCGGAGATCAACGGGGAGATCGAATCGGGCCTCTCCGGGATCCGTACGTCGAAGGCCTTCGCCAACGAGAGGACCGACTACGGCAAATTCGCGGAGGCCAACGAGCAGTTCAAGACGGCCAAGTGCGACAACTACAAGGCCTTCGGCCGGTTCAATTCGTCGCTGGAGTATTTCATGAGCATCATGCCGGTGGCGGTCATGGCCTTCGGCGGATGGCTGATCATGCGGGACCAGATGAACTACGCGGATATGATCACGTTCTATCTGTACATCAGCACGTTCATCAACCCCATCCGCAAGCTGGGCAACTTCATGGAGATCTTCATGAACGGATGGGCGGGGCTGACCCGGTTCATCGGAATCATGCGCACGAAGCCCCAGGTGGTGGACGCGCCGGATGCCCAGCCTTTGCAGGATGTGCAGGGGCGGATCGATATGGAGGGAGTCTGGTTTGCCTACGAGCCGGCGGATGAGGATGCGCCTCAGGATGTGCTGCGGGGGATCGACCTGCACGTGCGTCCGGGAGAGACGGTGGCGATCGTCGGACCCTCGGGGGGCGGCAAGACGACGCTGTGCCAGCTGATTCCCAGATTTTATGATGTGGACGGGGGCAGCATTTCCATCGACGGGACGGATGTGCGGCAGATCGCGTGTCAGTCCCTGCGAAAGAACATCGGAATCGTGCAGCAGGATGTGTTCCTGTTCGCCGATACGATCGCGGAGAACATACGGTACGGCAACCCGGAGGCGGACGAGGCGCAGATCCGCGAAGCTGCAAAGGCTGCCGAGATCTTTGATGATATTGCGGCGATGCCGGAGGGCTTTGATACCTATGTGGGAGAACGGGGCGTGCGGCTGTCCGGCGGGCAGA
>JAFUCA010000045.1 GCA_017459895.1 Bacillota bacterium
ATGGTACGAAGCCGAGCACGAGGAATACGTCTTCCGGGGCGGCAAATACATCCGGCTCGTGTATGCCCTGCCCAAGCTGCGGCTGCTTTCCGACGGGAGAGTCCATAAGAAGGACGATTGCCTGTGGCTGCGGGTGGAGCCGGTGCGCTGGCTCTATGATGAAGGGGCGCAGCTTCTGATCAGCCGGACCGTAGTGACCTGCGGGCCGGGATTTACCAGCAGCAATTATTATGACGGAGTATTTGAGAACACAGCCGCCTGTCACTTCCTGAATACAGCCTTTGCAGAGGGACTCATCCCCAGCCGCATCCGGGAAATGACCGCCGAAGAGCGAAAGCAATACGAAGAAGAGATGAAAGAGACAGCCAAAAAACGCAATCCCTACGGTCTGACCTTCGGACAGGTCACCGAAGAAGACATCATCCGCGGCGCCATCGAAAGCGATATCGCCGTGTTCCTGCACGGACCCTCCTCGGAGGGGAAGAGCGCCCGGGTCAAGCAGATCGATCCGACCTGCGAGATCATCTACCTGAGAAACGCGACGCCGGACAGTCTGAACGGCCGCAGCGTCTACAATCAGTCCACCGGCGAGATGATCGATATCCCGCCCACCTGGTACAAGAAGGTCAAGGCGAAGTGCGAACAGGAGCCGGACAAGTTCCACGTGGTGTTCTTCGATGAGATCAACAACGCGCTGCCCAGCATTCAGGGCATGGCCTTCAACATCGTGCTGGACCGGGAGGTCAACGGCCTGTGGAAGCTGCCGCCGAACGCCCGGGTGGTGGCGGCGGGAAACGATATGCAGGATTCTCTGGCGGCCAATCAGATCGCGGCGCCGTTCTTCAACCGGTTTGCCCATGTGTACATCGAGACGACCACCGAGAAGTGGCTGCAGTGGGCCAGGGATCATCAGATCCATCCGGCGATCTACTCCTTCATCGCCTATAAGAAGGGCGAGAGTCTGCGCAGCAAGTACGACGGGGTAAGGCCCAACGCCGATCCGAGAAAATGGGAGATGGCATCGAAGATGCTGTATGCCACGGGCCGGCCGGAGATGCTGCGGGCGCTGATCGGTGAGGAGATCACGGACGAGTTCGTTCAGTTCTGCAGTCAGCCGGTCATCACCCTGGATAAGGTCATGAAGGGAGAATATACCGAAGAGGAGATCCGGGCACTGAACACCTCGGAGCGTTATGCGACGACCATGGGGCTGTCCCAGGCGGAGGAAGAGCAGCTGGAGACGGTCCGCCGGTTTGTCCGGAACCTGGGGGCGGAGTTCCTGGCGGTGTTTGATACCCTGAGGAGTTCCCGATGAGTTTTGATATGGAGGGCCTCGCCCGCAAGGTGCGGACCAGGTATCCTTTTTTCGGCAGCGTGATCGCCGGCTTGGAATACGAGGAATCGGACCGGGTGGCAGCGACGGCCGGGGACGGGAAGACCATCTATTATAATCCGGAATGGCTCACCGGCCTGGTCCTGGATGCCCAGGTGTTCGCGCTGGCCCATGAGGTCTGTCACATCGCGTTTCAGCACGTTCGCAGAAGCCGCGGCAAGGATCCGATCCTCTGGAAGAAGGCGACGGATGCGGTGGTGAACCAGCTTTTGAAGCGGGACGGACTGACGCTTCCGCCCTACGCGGTGGATTTCCCGGAAGCCATCGATTACGACGCGGAGGAGTACTACGAGATCCTGCTGGAGCAAAAGCTGGCCATGGACCTGATCGAGGGAAACATGCAGCGGCCGGAAGGCGCCGGCGGCGGAGAAGGCGGCGAGGGATCCTTCGGCTCATCCGAGGGAGCTTCCGAGGATGAGGACGATCACAGCATGTGGGAGGAGGCTGCCGAGCAGGAGCAGCAGGAGCTGGAAGAAAAAGAAAAAGATCTGCTGGAGCAGCTGCAGAAGATACAGGAAATGCTCGAAGATCCGCAGGACCGGGATCTGCCGCGGGAGGGGCAGGAGGAAGATCCCGAAGAGAAAGCGGAGGAAGCGCTGGTTTCCCAGAAGGTTTCCCAGGCGGGAAACGATGTGAACCCCGACACGCGAAACATCGGGGAGATCGGCAGTGCCGGCCCGGTGCTGGACTGGCGGATGATCCTGCGGGATACGGTGAATTACGGAGTGGACTGGTCCATGGAGCATGCGGTTCTTGAGGATGGGATCGTCCGTCCGATCCTGGAGGAATGTCCCATGCCGGAGACGGAGATCGTGCTGGACACCAGCTGGTCGGTGGATGACGATCTGCTGCGCGCCTTTCTTCGGGAGGCAAAGAACGTGCTGCAGAAATCCAGAGTATGGGCCGGCTGCTTTGACACGGTGTTCTACGGATTTCATGAGATACGGACGGAGGAAGACATCGAGAACATGCCTTTCGAGGGGGGCGGCGGCACCGATTTTGACACGGCGGTGAACGCCTTTTCCCTGCGGGTGGACAACCGGATCGTCTTCACCGACGGGGAAGCGGATATGCCGCAGAAGCCTCTGGATGCGGTCTGGATGGTCTACGGAGATAAGGAAATCGACCCGCCGGGCGGCCGGGTGATACGTATCACGCCGGAACAGACAGAGCGTCTGAAATCTCATTGTAAACTGGAATCATTTGACAACGTCACTTCACGGTGATAGAGTAATAAACCAGAGGAAACGAGATGTTAAATAATAACAATTGCGGCAATCATCTTTTCGGGAGGTACACATCAGCCCTCGTTTGTGTTCTGATCACAGGGGTGATGTTTTTTGCTGCCTTTTATGTAACATCAGAGGCCTGGCACGACTGCAGCGGGGAGGATTGCCCGATCTGCGCTCATATCGAGAACTATCAATCGCTGCTGCGGACGGCTGGTGATGGTATTGCTTTTGCCGCGGCTGCAGCATTGGTTTGTGCGATCGTTTCACTGACGATTCTCCATGATCCAAAGGTTCTCTCGTTTTCTACGCCGATTCTTTGGAAAACCCGGATGAATGACTGAGGTGTCCGCTTTATTGACGATTCGTTGATGTAAGCCGATACAAGGAGGTCATATCGATCATGAAAAGAAAACTGATTTTAATTCTGCTCATCGCCTGCCTGGCAATGGTTTTTTCTGCCTGCGGATCGGATGATGCCGGACAGCCGCAGAATACCGGAGATCCGGACAACATTCAGATCGTCGCTACCATCTTCCCGGAGTACGACTGGGTACAGAACATTCTGGGAGACAACCCTGCAAAGGCTGAGGTTACGCTGCTGCTGGATTCCGGCGTGGATCTGCACAGCTTCCAGCCAACGTCCGAAGATATGATGAAGATCGCCACCTGCGATCTGTTCATCTATGTCGGAGGGGAATCCGACCGGTGGGTCGAGGATGCACTGTCGGAGTCGGTCAACGAGAATGTCCGCTCCATCAATCTGCTGCAGATCCTCGGGGATCAGGCGAAGGAAGAAGAAGTTATCGAAGGAATGGAAGCGGAAGAGGAAAGTGATGAAGCCGGGGACGAAGAAGGCCCGGAACTGGATGAGCACGTCTGGCTGTCTCTGCAAAACGCCTCGCTCCTGTGCGGCGCCATCGAGGAAGCAATCGCCGAGATCGATCCGGACAACGCTTCTGTCTATGAAGGCAATCTGAAGGATTACCAGGCGCAGCTGAAGGAACTGGACCATCAATATAAGGACGTGACGGATCTGGCGAAGGTGAAGACGCTGCTCTTCGCGGACCGGTTCCCGTTCCGCTATCTGACGGACGAATACGGCCTGGATTACTATGCCGCATTTACCGGCTGCTCCGCGGAGAGCGAGGCCAGCTTCGAAACGATCCAGTTTCTGGCGAAGAAGATGGATGAACTGGGGCTTTCCTGCGTCATGACCATTGAGAATTCCGACCAGAAGATCGCCCAGACCGTGATACGGACCACGAAAGCGAAGGATCAGAAGATCCTTGCTATGAACTCGATGCAGGCCGTGACCGCAGGGGATGTGCAGGCGGGAGCTTCCTATCTGGACATTATGGGGAATAATCTGACGGTGCTGAAGGAAGCGCTGCAATAAGAAGGGGTATGAGATGAGAAAAATAACAACAATCCTGGCGGCGGTGATCCTGCTGATCACGCTGGCAGGCTGCGGCGGCAGCAAGAGCGCAGCAGACGGACCGGTGGATGTGGATTTGACGACACTTTCCTCAACAATGGTCTATTCGGAAGTGTTCAACATGGTCAACGAACCGGAGGATTACATCGGCAAGACCGTCAAGATGAACGGAGCGGCAGCCTCCTATTACGATGAAGCGGTGAAGGAGACCTATTACGCCTGCATCATCCAGGACGCGACGGCATGCTGCGCCCAGGGGATCGAATACGTATTGGACGGGGCGGAATACCCGGCCGACGGTGAGGAGATCACCGTAGTCGGCGAGTTCCGGACCTATGAAACAGCCGACGGCACATCCTACTGCACACTGGAGGGCGCCGAGCTGCTGTAATATAATATCAGGTATGAAGAAGACGAAGACCCGGTGGTTCGCCGCGGCGCTCATGGCAGTGCTCCTGCTCTGCGCATCCTGCGGCGGAGGAGAAAGCTCAAATACAGAAGCTGATCCCAATGAGATCCATGTGTTCGCGGCTGATGCGCTGCGGGCTCCTCTGGAGGAACTGTGCGAGAGCTATGAAGCGGAGCACGGCCAGATCACGGTCTCATTGAGCACAGGAAGTACGCAGCAGCTGCAGGAGAGGATCCTGGCAGGCGAGCCATGCGACCTGTTTTTCAGCGACAGCCAAAGCCCGATGGATGCTCTGGAGAAGGAGGGACTTCTGGCGGAAGACAGCCGTCAGGATGTGATTAACGATCAGCTGGTCTACATCACATTGAAGGCGGACGAAACGGCAGCGAAGACCATGGCAGATCTTCCGAAGGCGAAGCGCTTTGCCATCGCAAAGGCCGGGACGCCGCTGGGAAACAAGAGCCGGCTGGCGCTGATCCGCCTGGGAACTCTGGATCCGGCGGCAGACCCGGAGCAGGTGAGCGCAGCTGAGATCGAAACAGCTCTTAACGGGCCAACGGTCTCGGAAATGGATACGGCAGGGGATATCATCGAGGCAATCGAAGACGGAAGCTGCGACTGCGGTGCCGTACGGCTGTCCGATGTCTGCGGCCATGAAAAGCCCCTTCGGATCCTGGAGGCACTGGGGTACGATCTGACCGGGAGCATGCTCTATCCGATCGCCCGGATCAGCGGAGAGGGGAGCACGGCAGATGAGCAGGCGGCTGACCAGCTTTTGCAGTATCTGACCGGGGAGGAAGCGTCGGCCTGTTACGACCGGTATCTTCTGAGCACCGATCTGTCCGCGGCCACCGGATCCTACCGGCCCTGGCAGAGGAAACCATGCCCCTGCTGCAATAATGTTCTGCCCCAGGCAGACGCGGGCAGCGGAAACGATTAAGTATTCGTTAACGTTCGTTATTATCATAAGTTAGGACAATCAGGAGGAAAAGCAATGAAGGAGAAAACGAAGAAGTGCTGGTGCCGTTTCCTGACACCGATGCTGATCCTGTCCCTGATCGCGGTCTTTTCGCTGACGGGCTGCGGCAGCTCAGGCAGCGGCGATGAGGAGCAGGCACAGGAAGCATCCATGACCATCATCACCGGTGGAGTGGTCGAGCAGATCCAGGGCGATGCCGAAGGTGCAACGGCGGTCGTGCTGCAGGACGGCAAGATCGCCTTCGTCGGAAGCGATGAGGACGCGCTGGCCATGGACGACGGCAATGCGCAGGTCATCGATGCCGGCGGCAACACGATCATGCCGACCATGACCGAAGCTCACATGCATTTCGCTACGGCGATCCAGGCGAAGTACGAGATCAGCCTCGCGGACATCATCGATGTGGGTGAGATGCAGGAGATCATCAAGGCATTCGTTGAGGAGAACCCCGATCTGGAAGTCTACTGCGGAGCCGGCTGGATGGTTTCGGCATTTGAGAACGGCAGCCCCACGAAGGACGTGCTGGACGAGGTGTGCCCGGACAAGCCGATGATGCTGCAGGATGCGGACGGACATTCCTACTGGGTGAACTCCGCGGCTCTGGAAGCCATCGGATGTGACAAGGCCTTCGCGAAGGAGTACAACGATAACTATAAGAAAAACGGCGGACGGATCGTCGTGGATAAGGACGGGGAGCCGACAGGCCACCTGAAGGAAGCTGCCGGCAATCTCGTCGATAAGATCAAACCGGTCTACACGGTAGAGCAGTGCAAGGAAGCCATCGCTGAGCAGCAGGAATGGCTGGCTGGACTCGGATTCACCTCCGCCTTCGATGCGGGCATCCTGACCATGGGCGAGGAGACCTCCGAAAACTACTGGACTGCCATGTCCGAAATGGCCCAGGCCGGCGAGCTGAAGTGCAAGGTGCGCGGATCCTTCTGGGTACAGCCCTACGACTTCGACAGCTGGGATGAGTGCAAAGAGTACATCGACGGCTGGGTGGAGAAATCCGAAGGCC
>JAFUCA010000046.1 GCA_017459895.1 Bacillota bacterium
AAGATCACTGGCGGTAGTACAATCGTAGCTTCCTTTTATTCCGGAAATATTGAGCAGCTGCTCGTCCAGCTCTTTGTGAAGTATCTTGTTTTTTATCGTCGCCGGTTCTGTGAAGAAATCGTCCAGGAACCAGATGCCGGTAGCTGCAGAAGTTCGCGACGGATACGTCTGTGCGGGATACTTATCAAAATCCTCATATTTTGCATAATGCGTGCCCCGTGTTCCGCTTCCCTTTTCTACATACGCTGTTTCGAATGTATACTCTGTGTTCTTATGAAGAGCATATTCCTTGAACCATTTGTCAAAGGGAACGCCGTAGTATTCTTTGATCCCTGAGGGGGAATTACTTGTACTTCCATTGGAATACTCAAAGGAACCATCGTCAGGAATCTTGCTCTCTGATATGTTCGAAAAATCCAGATCCATCGGTCTCCAGGGATTTGCGTCCTTTGACATAAAGAAGAAGTTCTCCGTCACATCAATATAATAGGCATGCCCATTGATGTCAGGAATATAGTTTATCGTATGATCTAAATAGTATGGTCTCACTCTGATAAACTTGCACGGCAGATTCGCCGCATGACAAAGATTCGCGTAGGCGACCGCTATACCTGCACATACCGACTTCTTTTCTTTTAATATGCCATATGCATCCCATTGATGGCTGTAATAATCGAAATCATATCCGCCAGGCCAGAAATCCCAATCGTAATCGACATAATGATTTAACCATGTAGCGAGCGTATAGTACTTTTCGAGATCGCTCATGTCCGGTTCCAGGATTTCTGATATGACTTTCTCATATCCCGTGATGGAATACTCCTTTTCTTCCGGTGTCAGCTTGAAGTTTTTTTCAAAGGTGGCCGGATTGGAATGCACCCTGTTCCACCTGCCATCATTAAATACAGGCACTACCACTTCAGGTTCAGGATCGTCATAGTCCACATCATCGATAAAAGTGGTTTTCGTTTTCTCATCCTTTTTCTCCGAACCCGCGGCGCTGTCTTCCGCCGACACGGGTACGGTGAATACGGTAAAGCAGAGCGCTGCTGCTACCAGCAGCGAGAGTATTTTTGCCGGTGTTGTTTTATTTGATCTTATCATGTCTTTTCCCTTTTTCATTCCCTTTGCCGCGGACCGCCTACCGCACCCGAACCGTGACCGTTGCCTTCTTCGCAGCCGCTCTGGTTTCGGCGTTTCCGGCGGCGCTGACGCGGATCTTCAGCTTATAGGTTCCCTTCTTCAGGCCCTTCTTCACTGTAATCTTACCATTCTTCCTATTGACCTTGAAATACTTCTTGTATTTGGATTTGGTCACGCCGGTCAGCTGGTAGGTCACCTTGCCCACCGCCTTGCTGACGGTAACCGCTTTCTTCCTGGAAATCGTCTGTTTCTTTTTCGTTTTCTTCAGCTTCCCGGCTTTGATCCGGACGGTCCTGCCCTTTACCTTCAAGGGGTTGACTTTCAAGGGATTGGCTGCCCGGATGGTGTCCGTAATATCCGCATCGCTGCCGTAGCGATCCGTCACCGTCACTCTGGGTTCCACGGAGGCGCCGTCCCCATTGGTATCCGCGATGTCTTTTACATTCTCCACCCCGGTGTAGTCCAGGCGGACCTCCTGGTAATTATCCTTCGAGACATGGATCGCCGAAGCACTCATGGGAAGCTGCAGCGTCTTCAGGTTCAGAAGATTGATGTACTGCACCGGCATGAAGTCGAAGTCTGCTTTCAGCGCCGCAGGCTCAATCGGTACGGGTCCGGTATCTTCATCGAGAAGAGCGATCTCAGACAGGACCTTGCTATCCCCGCCGTTTCCGTCTTCTTCGAACAGGAGTCCTGCCAGACTGTATCCGGAAGCGCTGTTCTCATCCGCATACTGGACGATCACGCTGTACTCCTCGGTATCCACCTGAGCCGCGTGAAGCACGCCCTCCGCATCGCGGATCGCATAGCATTTCCCGTCCCACAGAGGAACGTCCCACTCGCTTACAGGCTCCTTCATCCACTGGATCAAAGATGCCTGCTGCTTCTCCGGATCCGTCGTATCGATGGCGCCCGGAGCGATGTATTCCTCACCGGCAAACGAACCGATCTGGTATTCGCTTAATTCCGGATAGATCTCCAGCAGATTCTGCTCCCCCGGGCTCAGGGCCTTCTTCGCTTCGTCCGCTGCCGGAAGCTCCGCGATCAGATCCATATGCACGTCGCTGATGACCCGCTTGTTCACATCGGAAAGAGTGAAATGATAGCTGTCTTCGTTCTTCTGCGCTGCTGCGTTTTTCACGGAGACCGCCTCCGTCGCCTGCTGCGCGATCAATGCGCTCATCCAGCCTTCCGACGCAGCCTCCCCGCCGCGCTTCTCCAGCAAAGGCTGGACGATCCTCTCCCAGGGGCTCTTCATTCCCGACATGCTCTGCTTCCAGTAGCTGCAAAGGCTGGCGTAGCTGATCCCGCTCTTGTCTGTGCCGGAAGCCGCCAGGTCGCCCACATCCCGTCCGGTCTTTCCGATCAGATCGTAGTCCAGCATGGTCCGCCGGTATCTCTCCAGGAAGACCCTGCGCTGGTCGTCCGCCGGAAGGAACTCTTCAGCCTTTGCGATCTCCTGCCAGTAGGTATTCGATTGGCCCGGATCCCCCGGAAGGGGGAAGAAGATATAGAGGCCGCTGGTGCGAAGCCCGCCGATCTTGAGGGCCCCGTCCGCGTTCATATAGACACGGGGCTCGCCGCCGATCCCATCTGTGCCTCCGGCATAAATGATGGTCTCATCCTGCAGGATCTTCGTGATCCTCGTTGCCGCATCCTTGTACTGATTCGTAAGCTGGGGCGTTCCGCCGCTGAATTCATACTGGACCACTGGAAGCTGTCCCATGAGATTCCCCAGATCGAAATAGGCATCGTCTCCGTACTGGATGGAGTTCCCTGCGGCGGTCATCTCATCATAGAAGGGCAGTTCGCCCGAGGCGTCCTGATCCTCTGCCTGACTGCGCAGGATGGCATCGATCTGTGTCAGGGCCTCGGCGAGACCGCTTGCAGCCAGCTTCTTCGTATCCATGACCGCCAATGTCCCGTCCTCATGGGCGCCGTCGCCCGAATCTTTGTTATAAAAGTCAATGAAATCGTCCACGATCTGCTTCCCCAGCTGATAGGTATCCATGGCCGGATCCTTCCCCAGGGCATTGAGCCAGCCTTCGTAGTCCTGTCCGTAGCCGGGTTCTGTCTCCGGGGAGGCGATGTAGTAATCCGCATAGTCCGCCATGAGGAGGGCGATGTCCGCGCTTGCCATCAGGCAGGCATCGAAGTCAATGAAGTCGAACTTCCCGCCGGAACCGCCGCTGACGACCTGGTTATCCGAGAGAGCCTTCATGATCTGGGACAGACTCATGGTGCCTCCCTCCAGCGAGTGATCATCCCGGGCGAATCCGCCGGTGGGACCGCCGCCGTGATCCCAGAGGATCAGATCGTACTTCTCCGCCGGGAAATTGCTCATGCCGTAGTCGATAAAGGCCTTCAGGGTCTTCGGATCCGACATGAGTTCGTCCTCTGACTTCACAGAAGTGCCCTCCGCTCCGGTGATCCCGTCCGCGTCCAGAAGTACCATATGGCCAGGATTCTGCGCCGCATCCGCGCCGCGGGCTTCCCAGACCTGATTGTAGGTGCTGCTGATGGTCGCTGCGCCGTCCTCTGATTCCAGTCCCAGCTCGTTCGGGTCGGCCAGAGCGTTGCTCTCCAGATGCCATTGGTCGGATCCGCCGGTCATGACCACCACCTTCACGCGGCCGCTCTGACTGAAATTCGCTCCCAGGATCTGCTGCAGATTATAGGTTGCCATACCCGAAGCGGTTTCCAGATTGGATCCGCAGATATACAGGAGCACCGTCCGCTCCGCCTGCTGGGCTGCCTGCGCGGTAACCGGCAGGGCGGTGAGCGCCAGCAGCGCGATGGCTGCGATTACCATGGCAAGCGAACGCCTCGCAGTTCTGTTTTCTCTTTGTTTCATTTTTCCTGTTTCCCCTTTCTTTTCGCTGATCAGGGATGTCCTCCGTTTCAGGCACGACGGCCTGTCAGGTACGGATGAAACCGGCCGTACTGACCGGTTTCATCGGGTTGGAACTACTTCGTCTTTACGGATTTCTTGCTGCTCCACTGGGAATAAAGATTGCCTTTGCTGGACTTCACGTAAGTCCGGATCTGGAAGTAGTACTTTTTGTTCTTCTTCAAGCCCTTGATCTTCTTGCTTGTCTTCTTGTATCCCTTTACCGTCAGCTTCTTCGCGCCTTTCATGGATTTGTTCGTACTGTAGCGGATCTGGTAGCCATCTATCTCGGTATCCGGCATGATCTCAGCCTGCTTCTTCCATTTGACCGTCACGGTGTTCTTCTTTTTCTTCAGTTTGCTGAGGCTGGTCCCCTTTGGAATGATGTTGAAGGTCTTATGGATCGTACCCGAATAATCGCCGGCACCCTCTACCGTGATCTCACCGAGTCCGAGCTCTCGGTTCTCTCCGTAAGTGACCTTAAAGCTGTCCAGAGGAACTTTTTTCTTTCCTGCCATGATTGTCGCATAAGGTTTGATCGGTTTCCCGGTATACGTATAGGATTCCTTCTCCAGGACCACATCGGTGATGGCCGTTTCCGTATCCTGATACGTCGGTCCGATCCAATCCGAGACGCCCCTGGTCAGAGTTGCCTGGTCAAATGCGAAGAACGGATCCTCCGGATCTTCATAGCCGTTCAGATCGTGCACCGGCGTCAGCTTCAGGATATCGAAGCCGACGCGATTATGGATTTCGGTCCAATCGACTCCGGATTTCTGATTTATAATCCGCCAGTAGTGGCAGCTGTCCGTCTCGAAGGCCCAGACTTCATCTACGACCCAGTTCCAGTGATCCTCCCCGTAAAAGGCTCTCGCTGCCGCCGTCTGGTTGACCGACAGATTGCCGCTTCCCATGTTGAAGTAGTCGCAGACCACCTTGTCATGGACGTGGTAGTACTTCTGCTCCACTTTGCTTCCGGTGCCCACATCGATGTTGTAGTATTGGTTGTCCTTGAAGTAGCTCCCCGGATGCTGGGTTCCTATCGCTTTCATCCGTATTCCCTCGCTGAAGGCGAAATCCTGCGCGCCGCCGTAGCGGGTCATGATGTTGCCCGTCCAGTTGTCCGTGGGAAATGCCCCGTACAGCTTCAGGTAAGAAGCGAAGGAGCCCGCGCCCTGAGGAAGCGACTTGTACTGATTGAAGAGCACCTGGGTGTATACATTGTCCAGGATGTTTGGCACCGTGATCTTCCAGTCCGTCTTCTCGTAGCCGCGATACCCGCCGGATTTATTTTTCATGGTGAGCGACGACTCAGCGTAGATCTTGGCGTGCTCCACCAGCGTACCTGTGACATAGCAGTAATTGTCATGCCCTGTGAGGGCCTTGTCCTTCTTGTCGTAAAGGCTGGTGACGGTATCTGCGAAGAGGGCCTGGATCTCCTGCCGGTTGGTAATCGACTGCAGGCTGTCCTGTCCTGCGCAGGTGAGGGCAAATTCTCCGTACACGCCGGCCTTGACGGCCATCTTGTCACAGAAATCCGTGATGTCCTGCTTGATCTCACCCTCGAAGCCGTGGGTGAGGTACATGGCATTGAGCATGGCGTTGACGCCGGAATCCTGCTCCAGTATGTTTTTGCAGTAATTCTCGTAGGCGTTGGTCACCGAGATCACCCAGGCGTCGTTATCGCTCATGGTGTCGCAGGCGATGTGATAGAGCAGGGTGTTCATGATTTCGTGAGCGTACTTCTTCGCAAGTCTTGTCTTATACTCCTGGGATGCGCCCTCCCAGACCATCCACCAGATGGTCCGTGCATCCAGCTTCTTCTGGTCGGCTGCTTGAATGAAGTTCTCAGTCATCTTTGCCTCGAAATCCTCCTGATAGGAGTTGATGTTGAAGGTCATATTGGCCGTATCGGGGATCCACTCCCCGGGCACGCCGATGCTGAATACTCTGGAGACCACATCCCCGTTATCCGAAACGTCCGGGAATCCATCGTTATATGCGTTTCGGGAATATGTCAGTATATAGCCATCTATGATGGTGTCCTTTTTGACTCCCCCATCCGTATACAGCAGACGCACACCATCGTGGGAGCTCTCCTTCCACCAGGCGCGGATCCCCTCGTTGATCTTCCCCTTATATTCGTTGATCTTGTTGTCCAGCGGCTCGCTGTACTGCGTGTTGAAGTCTCTCCAGTACTTCAGCATGGTCGTGGCTTTGTTGTTCCTGTCTTTTTCCTCCTGCCTGACGGCGATGCTCACCAGCTGCTTGTTGATGTCATCCAGCTTCTGGTCCATCTCGTTGAGCTGGGTCTGGATGTCCTTCACCGTCTGGAGGATCTCCCCCAGCGCTACCTGCGTG
>JAFUCA010000047.1 GCA_017459895.1 Bacillota bacterium
CGCAGCTTCTGGACTACAAGGTCTCGCGGTACGATGAGGCGCTGAAGACCGGCGTTCTCAGCTGGGACGAATAAGGAAGGAACTTTCGAGATTTAAGCCCATCTGGGCAGGCTGAATCTCGAAATCTTCTCGAATTGGTCTTCCTGCAAATGCTGGCCAGCCTTTGCATCAGAGATTTCGTCCGATTTGAACCTGGGAAATCTCGAATCGATAAGTTTATTATCCGTTTTCATAGCATATTTCAAGTCCTTGCAGGAGTAATTTCGAGATTAAGAACCTCTTCTGACGATATAATCTCGAAAAGTCCTTCTGCATCACCAATACAATAAGGAGGCAATTATTATGGCAAAGAATCTGATCATCTATTATTCCAGAACAGGCGAGAATTATTGGAACGGGAGCATCCGGGACATCCCGAAGGGCAACACGGAGATCGTGGCGGAGTTCATTCAGAAGGCGGTGGGCGGCGATCTGTTCCAGGTGGACACCGTGAAGACCTACGCGGCGGACTACTATGAGTGCATCGATGATGCAAAGGCTGAGCTGCGCGCGGATGCCAGACCGGAGCTGAAGGAATATCTGGAGGACATCTCCGAATACGACAACATCGTCGTGGCAGGCCCCTGCTGGTGGGGGACCTATCCGATGGCCGTCTTCACACAGCTGGAAAGGCTGGACTTCACGGGCAAGAAGGTCTTCCCGGTAATGACCCACGAAGGCAGCGGTCTGGCGGGAGCACCCGCGGCGCTGAAGAAGCACTGCCCCGGAGCGACTGTTGGCAAAGGACTGGCGATCCATGGAGCGGACGCCGCTCGCTCCGAAAGCACCGTAGCGAAGTGGGCTATGAGCGAGATCGGAGCATAGGGAGCATAAGGAACATAGGAGGATACATGAATGATTTACAGAGACTTTAAGGAACTGAAACTGTCGCAGCTGGGCTTCGGCGCCATGCGGCTGCCGGTGATCGACGGCGACGATGCGAAGGTGGACCGGGAGCAGACCCAGCGGATGGTGGATGCGGCCATGGATGCCGGCGTCAACTACTATGACACCGCCTGGGGTTACCACGGAGAAACATCGGAAATCGTTATAGCAGAAGCCCTGGCGAAGCATCCCAGAGACAGTTACTATTTTGCCACCAAGTTCCCGGGATACGATCTCTCCAATATGCCGAAGGTGAAGGAGATCTTCGCCCGGCAGCTGGAGAAGACCGGTCTGGAGTACTTCGATTTCTATCTGCTCCACAACGTGTGCGAGATGAATATCGAGCAGTACCTGGATCCCCAGTACGGCATCATGGAGCATCTTCTGGAGCAGAAGAAGAACGGCCGGATCCGGTATCTGGGGTTCTCCTGCCACGGAGAGATGGACGTGCTCCGGCGTTTCCTGGACGCCTATGGGGATGAGATGGAATTCTGCCAGCTGCAGCTGAACTATCTGGACTGGACCTTCCAGCACGGCAAGGAGAAGGTGGATCTCCTGAAGGAAAGAGATATCCCCGTCTGGGTCATGGAACCGCTGCGGGGCGGCAAACTGGCCAAGCTGGATGAGGAGGACGAGAAGCAGCTCAGGGCGCTGCGGCCGGAGGAGGAGATCCCGGCCTGGGCTTTCCGGTTCCTGCAGACGATCCCGGAGGTGAAAGTGATCCTCTCCGGTATGTCCAATGAGGCCCAGCTGGAAGCAAACCTTCGGACCTTCGCGGAGGACCGTCCGCTGAACGCCGTAGAGAGCGATGCGCTGATGAAGATCGCGGACCGGATGGGCAGCAGCGGTTCCGTCCCCTGTACCGCGTGCCATTACTGCACCAGTCATTGTCCCCAGGGACTGGACATTCCCCGGCTGATCTCCCTCTACAACGAACACGTCCTGACCACCAAAGCAGGTCTCTTCGGATTCATCGCCCCCATGGCCCTGGCGGCGATCCCGGAGGAGGAGCGCCCGGCCGCATGTCTGCACTGCGGCAGCTGCGAGCAGGTCTGCCCGCAGCAGATCAGGATCTCCGATGTGATGACAGACTTTGTAGCGAAGATCGGATAATAAAAAAGAGCCTGCTCTCACATTTCGTGGGAACAGGCTCTGTTTTACTCATGCACCTTGCAGGTGATCCAGTCGGCGCTGAGCTTCATCACGAAGGTGGCCTGCACCATCTTCTCCGGGAAGTCCCAGTCACCCTTGCCGGTGTTCTGCTTCATGATGGCGTTCAGTGCGACCTTCTTCTCTTCCGGATCGGTCACTTCATCGATGCTTCCGTGTCCGATGATGCTGTTGTACTGCACCGTGTGATCGCAGGGCTCCGGATCCGTTTTAACTTCGATGGCCCTGTCCAGTTCGAAGCCAGCCTTTGCACACTGTCTTACCAGATCCGCCTTGCGGCCAGCCTTTGCGCCGTGCATATAGAAGGTGTACTTGCCGTCCTCCTCCGCGTAGCCGAAGGAGAGCGGGACGATATAGACCTCATCTCCGTCGAAAAACCCGATCCGAATCGCATCCATCTGCTCGATGATCCCGTTGATCGCCGCGGGCTCCGTCACTTCTCTGTCTTTTTTTCTCATCGGTCTCTGCGTTGACATCACGTACCTCCTCTGATTCGTCTTGCATTTTCGATTTCCTGATTTATTATATATTTGGAGCGGAGCTTTGAAAAGCGGCAATTTGCCCAGAGGAAAACGAAGAGCGAGGTGCGGAATGGATCTGAAAAAAAGGAGAGGGAGATGGGGCTCTGATATTTCGATTCTATTCCTTTTTGATGACAGGATGGCGGAAAGGGTGTAAAAGTGAAGCCTGACCGCGTCAAGCTGCGGCCTCGCCTATGTAAGCACAGCAGCTAAAATCCCGGCTGCCGGTAATAGATCTGCGGCTCCCGCTTGCCCTTCTGTGAAGCTTCCCATAAAAGTCGTCGCGGACTCAAAAATGGGAAGAATGTCTCATAACCGAGCGGAATTGACTTTTCGTGAGACGATTCGCTGTGAAGATTCTCACATTTGGAGCACACTGAGCATTTCGTGGGAAAACGAAGGGCCTGTGCTTATTGATGCGGTCGTTAAATTCTCATGAAAGGCAGGATTTGCTCAGTTATGGGAAGAATGTCCCATAAACGAGCAGAAAGAGAGATTCGTGAAACCTGAACGATATGAAGAATCCGGTTGCGGCTGCAGCCATGTCCTTCGCATACACCTGTCCTGCCGGACTATTTGCCGCTGCCCCGTATCATGCTGCCGCGGATGGCGTTGAACAGGGAGCGGAACCGCTGCTGATCGGAAGTGAGGCAGCAGACCCAGTAGGTGGCCTTCGCCTCCGGATCCACGATGGGAATGGAGACGCGCCCCGGGATGTCGCCCGAGGAATGGATCATCCGGTCGGAGTTGAAGAAGGGCAGGCTGGAGGCTGCGATCAGATCTCCCAGGGCGTCCAGGCTGCTCTGGATCAGGAGGTTGGAGGGGGGCAGCTTGCTCAGAGTGACGTCCATCCAGAATCCGATGTGGGCGGTCATCAGAATGCGGTACTCCAGCAGGTCTTCAAATGTAACAGCATCCTTCGCCGCCAGAGGATGATCCTCCGGAACGGTGATATAGATCTGTTCGTCGATGTACCGCTGGCAGAACAGATCCTTTTCCTCCGGGTATTCATGAAGGACGATGATCTGATAGAGATGACTGCGCAGCCCTGCGATCAGGCGCGCGTCTTCGTTGTTCAGCTCCGTGGTCAGGGTCTTTCCCGGAAGCTGCTCCTGCAGGAGCGGAACCAGCTCGTTGACAGGATAAGGTGAGCAGGATCCCAGGGTGATGGTCCGCAGGCTCCGGTCGAAGCGGAGCACGTGGTCGATCAGGTCCTGATTCGCTGCCAGGGCCTTTTCGGCACATTCTGCCGCGACCTTTCCGGTCTCATTCAGAGACAGCTTGCTGTTCTCCCTGTGAAACAGGGATGCCCCCAACTCGTCCTCCAGCTTTTTCATAGAACGGGAGAGGGTTGGCTGGGTGATATGCAATTCTTCCGACGCCTTCCGCAGGGTACCGAACCGGGCGAAGGCAACAAACTGTTCCAGAAGATAGTTCTCAATCATACTCGTGTCCTTTCAAAAGGTATTCGCGTTACGTATACCATTATAGACAAGAAGCACTATGCTTGCAACCAGCCTTTGCATATAATGTATCCATCGAAACAAGAAACCTATAGATGTGACGCACCTTTAAGGCGAAAGGAGAACAACAATGGAATACTTCGCACTGAATAACGGAATCAAGATGCCCATGGCAGGAATCGGTGTATTTATGATGTCCCCGGCGGAGGCGGAGGCTTCGGTGGAGAGCGCGCTGAGAAGCGGTGTGCGTCTCATCGATACCGCCAACGGCTATATGAATGAATCCGGCACCGGCCGGGGCATCAGGAAGAGCGGCGTCGCCAGAGAGGAGATATTCCTGGTAACGAAGCTGTGGCCCACCGTATACGAGAAGGAGACCGCCATCGAGGAAACGCTGGAGCGACTGGGCACGGATTACATCGATCTGCTGTTCCTCCATCAGCCCACGGATAACTGGAGAGAGGGCTATAAAAACATCGAGAAGGCGTACAGAGAAGGCAAGGTCAAGGCCATCGGCCTCTCCAACTTCCCCGAGGATCTGCTGCAGGAAGCCATCGATACCATGGAGATCAAACCTCAGGTGGTGCAGGTGGAAGCCCACCCGTATTTCCCCCAGACCGAGCTGAAGAAGATCCTGGCCGAGACCGGCATGGGACTGATGGCCTGGTATCCTCTGGGCCACGGAGATAAGAACCTGGTGAACGAAGCGGCTTTGACAGAGCTGGCAGAGAAGTACGGCAAGTCCAATGCCCAGATCATCCTCCGCTGGCACATCCAGAGCGGCAACGTGGTCATCCCGGGCTCCAAGAACCCGGATCACATCCGGGACAACTTCGATATCTTCGACTTCGAGCTGACGGACGAAGACATGGCGAAGATCGCCACCGTGGATAAGGGCGTCCGCTACTATACCGCTACCCCGGAAATCATCGCCCAGTACGCGCAGATGGAACTGCAGCCGGATCTGTAAACCGGCGGGAAGCGAGGATAGGTCTGATATGGCAAAGGAACTGGTAACCTATTTCTCGGTCTACGGCACCGCGAGGAACGTGGCGGAGAAGATCGCCCGGCAGACGGGAGCAGATCTTGTGGAGATCCAGCCGGTGACCCCGTATGACAGCAACCGGGAGCATTACGATGCCCTGGCGCGTCTGGCGAAGCGGGAGCACGATGAGAATCAGCGCCCGGCCATCCGCAATGACATCGACATCGATGCATACGACCGGATCTACGTGGGCTATCCCATGTGGTGGTACACCTTCCCGATGATCCTCTATACTTTCTTCGACAAGTACGATTTCAGCGGGAAGACCATCATCCCGTTCAACACCCATATGGGCTCCGGCGACGGCGGGACCTACGATACCATTCGGCAGATGGAACCGGGAGCCACCGTGCTGGCCGGCCTTCCCGTGGAGATGCGGGATGCGGAAGTCTCTCCCGATAAGGCAGTGGAGGAATGGCTGGCAGGTTTGGACCTGGACTAAGGAGGACATCACTATGAAAGTATTGCTCGTAAACGGATCGCCCCACAAGTCGGGCTGCACCAACAAGGCGCTGGATCCTGCGGGTGCTGGCAAGAAACATGGCGTGGTTTCTGAAGCTCAAGGAAGCCGGTGCAAAGGCTGGCGTGCCTCTGCCGAAGCAGGAGGCGGATCGGAAGGCGAGAAATTCATTCGGTGAGGTGATTGCCACAGACAAGAAAACTGGATATAATTCAGGCAGATAAGAATTATTATCTGTTTTGGAATAAGGAGGTATCAACATGAGTGGAATTGAGAAGGTATGCCAGTTTTTGGAGGAAGCAAACACCTATTATTTGGCGACAGTAGAAGGGGACCAGCCCAGAGTCAGACCTTTCGGAACAGCGCTTCTGTACGATGGGAAGCTGTATATTCAGACCGGTAAGGTGAAGCCCGTCTCCCATCAGATCGCAGTGAACCCGAAGGTGGAGGTCTGCGCATTTAAGGGTGGCAAGTGGGTACGCATCGAAGGCGAGCTGGTCAACGATGATGACCACGACGTGAAGGTCGCAATGCTGGAGAAGATGCCCTCACTGAAGGCCATGTACAGCGCGGATGATGACAATATGCAGATGCTCTATTTCAGGAACGCGACGGCAACATTCAGTTCCTTTACCGAGGAGCCGGAAACCGTTACATTCTAAGAGATCAAAGGGCCGGAAGGAAATTACGGGATATCGAGGAGCAGAGGTATGTCAAATCTCGAATACTCCTTCCTGCAAAGGCTGGTCAGTCCATCCGGTCAGAGATTTTGGTTCATTGAATCATTCGGAATCTCG
>JAFUCA010000048.1 GCA_017459895.1 Bacillota bacterium
AATCGACCCGGGCGGACCGAGGGCAGACCGCCCATGAAGGAGGAAGCATCATGAACATTGGATTTATCGGCGCAGGCAAGGTGGGCTGTTCCCTGGGCAAGTACCTGAGCACCCACGGAGCGGCGGTCGCAGGGTATTTTGATCAGAACCGGCAGGCGGCAGCAGAGGCGGCGCAGTTTACGGGATCTCGCAGTTACGAGGATATGCAAAGGCTGGCGCGGGACGCGGATCTGATTTTCCTGACGGTGCCCGACGGGCTGATCCCGCAGGTGTTCCGGCAGCTGTGCGCAGAGAGCGGTGACCTGCTGGCGGGGAAATTCCTCTGCCACTGCAGCGGCAGCATTTCCTCCCGGGAAGCCTTTGCCGGAATCGAGGAGACCGGGGCCTTCGGCTACTCGGTGCACCCGCTGTTTGCCGTCAGCGACCGGTTTGAAACCTACAAGGAGCTGGGAGGGGCGTTCTTTTCCCTGGAGGGTGAACCATCGCATTTAGACGATATGGCTGCGTTCCTGAAAGGGGCGGGACTGACTTTTCAGGTGATCGACCCGGCGTCGAAGACAAAATACCATCTGGCGGCGGTCTACGCCAGCAATCTGATCTGCGGACTGATCGGACAGGCGAGCCAGCTTTTGCAGGAGTGCGGCTTCGCGCCGGAGGACGCACTGAAGGCGCTGACGCCGCTGATCGCAGGAAACGTGGAGCACGCTCTGGCCGCAGGCCCGGTGCAGGCGCTGACCGGCCCGGTGGAACGGGGGGATGTGACCACGCTGCAAAAGCACCTTTCCGTTTGTGAAAGCGAGGACGACCGGCAGCTGTATCTGCTGCTGTCGCGAAAGCTGCTGGATATGGCAAAGGAAAAGCATCCGGAGCGGGATTACCGGGAACTGGAGGTTTTTCTTTACAAACGATAGCAACCGTGATACACTTCTCACGTTGGACGGTATTCCGCAGGAAACTGTACCCGGAGAAATCAGACAAAAACGCAGTACTCCCAGCTTTTGCAGCGGCAGCAGACAGTGCGCCGCATGCGCGTGGAGGCCCCTGCGTGCCTGGAGCAGATTGCCTGCGACATTCCCGTTCATCCGTCAGTTACGGATGTTTTTTTGTGCGGCGGCCCGGAGAGGCTGCGTGGAGGAACGACGAATGAAAAACACAGCAGTTACGTTTCAGGAAATGAAGGCAAACGGCGAAAAGATCTCAATGCTCACATGCTACGATTATTCGACCGCGAAGCTCATGGAGGCTGCCGGCATCAACGCGGTGCTGGTGGGCGATTCCCTCGGCAACACCATGCTGGGCTACCCGGACACTCTGTCCGTGACCATGGAGGACATGATCACCTACGGCGGCGCGGTGGCCCGGGGCTGTCACGACACGCTGGTGGTGCTGGATATGCCCTTCATGTCCTATCAGGTATCCATCGAGCAGGCTCTCACCAACGCGGGGCGGCTGATGAAGGAAGGCCGCGGCGGCGCGGTGAAGCTGGAGGGCGGCGCCAGCGTCTGCCCCCAGATCAAGGCGATGACGGAAGCGGGCATCCCGGTCATGGCGCACCTGGGTCTGACCCCTCAGTCCATCAACACGCTGGGCGGCAACAAGGTCCAGGGCAAGACGGAAGACGCCGCGAAGAAGCTGCTGGAGGACGCCTACGCGATCCAGGATGCCGGCGCGTTCAGCGTGGTGCTGGAATGCATCCCGGCGCCCCTGGCGGAGTTCATCACGAAGGCTCTGCGCATCCCCACCATCGGCATCGGCGGCGGCAACGGCTGCGACGGCCAGATCCTGGTCTATCAGGACATGCTGGGGATGTTCACCGATTTCGTGCCGAAGTTCGTCAAGCAGTTCGGGAACATCGGCGAGATGATGACCAAGGCGTTCCAGGATTACGACGCGGAGGTCAAAGCGACCACCTTCCCGGATGAGGAGCATTCTTTCAAGCTGAAGGATCCGGAGATCCTGCAGCACCTGGCGAAGGAACTGCGCCCGGAGGAGGCCGCCGGCGGGGAAGTGGATGCCGAGTATCTGGCGAAGCTGTATTAATTTGTAAAGATTGGGAGCACTGCCCGTATCTTTGATACGGCGCGCAGTGCCCCTACAGGAATCGCAGCAGCTTTGCTGCGTGGCGATTCTTCAGTTGCCCAGCCTTTGCGCGAGGAGACCACGATGATCATAGCGAAAACAATCGAAGAAGCGAGAAAACACGTCTGGGAATGGAAGGCCAGGGAGTACTCCATCGGCCTCTGTCCCACCATGGGATATCTGCACGAGGGGCATCTGTCCCTGATGCAGGCGTCGAAGCGGGACAACGACATCACGGTGGCGTCGGTCTTCGTCAACCCGATGCAGTTCGGGCCCACCGAGGATCTGGCGAAATATCCCAGGGACTTCGAGCGGGACTGCCGGATGCTGGAGGCTGAAGGCGTGGACATGGTGTTCGCACCGGAGCCATCGGAGATGTATCTGGATGACTTCTGCACGTTCGTGGACATGACGCTGGTGTCGGAGGGCCTTTGCGGCCGCAGCCGGCCGGTTATGTTCCGGGGCGTGTGCACCGTGCTGACCAAGCTGATCAACATCATCTACCCGAACCGGATGTACATGGGTAAGAAGGACTGCCAGCAGCTGGCGGTGGTCCGCCGCATGGTCCGGGATCTGAACTTCAACGTGGAGGTGGTGGGATGCGCGACGGTCCGCGAGGAGGACGGTCTGGCCAAGAGCTCCCGCAACACTTATCTGAGCGAGGCGGAAAGGCTGGCGTCGCGGGTGCTGTCCCGCACGCTTCGGGCCGCCCAGGAAAAGATCGCCGCCGGGCAGACCGACGCGGAAGAGCTGATCGCCTTCATGCGATCGGAGCTGGCCAAGGAGCCCATGGCGGACATCGACTACGTGGAGATCGTCGACGGGCTGACCATGCAGCCGATCCCCGCAGTCCGCGAGGGTGACGTGGTGGCTATGGCCGTCCGGATCGGCACCACCCGGCTGATCGATAACTTCATCGCAGGAGATCCGCTGATCGACATAGCCGGATAGAGATCGTAAGCAGATGGGCAGCCGGAGGGGGCCGGCAGTGCGACCCTCCGGCTGCTGCCATACCGGGCGATATGCACTTTTCCGGCCGGCCTACCCCTCAGTCACCGCCATAATCCCGGCCGGCCTACCACGAAATCGGCAAAAGTACTCGGATATGGTAGGTCCCTACCATATTGACTCGAAACCCGTCTGTATATGGTAGGGATCGGCTTCGATAGGCAGCTGTTCGACACGATCTTGCGGGCGATTTCCTGCGAAACAGTACATACTTGCTCTCGGGGCGGCAGCGACAGGGTGCCGCCTACCATATTTTTATGAAAATGTGACGGATATGGTAGCTTCCTACCATATTAGACCAGTATCTGCCCATTTGTGGTAGCGAACAACTTGAAGTGTACCCTATGAAGAGTACCCCAAAAGAAAACCATTGAAAAATACAGCTTCAAAGCGGCAATGAACCCTAAGGTCCATTCGCCGTTTTCGCTTTTTTGGACAAAATGGACCGTTTCAGGGAATTGTGTATTTTTCAGAAAATAACGATAATGGGCCCAGAAAGAAAGACGAAAGGAGTGGTGTTTGAATGACGAAGACGAAGAAGATACTGTACCCACTGCTGATTCTGGCCCTGGTGGTGTCCTTCACCCCGGTGCTGAATTTCGCAGGGCTGGGCGCGGACAATGCCTATGCGGCGGCGAAGCTGAAGGCGCCAAAGAGCGTCAAGGTCAAGGTCGTTTCCCAGACTGCGCTGAAGGTCAGCTGGGGAAAGGTCAAGGGGGCTAAGGGCTATACCGTATATCAGAAGAAGGGCGGCAAGTTCAAGGCAATCAAGACCGTGAAGGGAAAAACCGTTACCGTTAAAAACCTGAAGGCCGGGACCAAGTACACCTTCTACGTGAAGGCATTTAAGAAGAAGGGAAAGAAGAAGGTCTACGGCAAGACCTCAAAGAAGGTAACCGGCAAGACGAAGGCAGCTGCGGCGGCACCCACCGCACCGGCAGCACCGGCGAAACCGGATCCGGCAGTCACAGCGGTCTGCAAGAACGGACAGTTTGTCGGCACGAAGCTGGACTCCGGCGTGATCTCCTATAAAGGAATCCCCTATGCGAAGGCTCCGACCGGCGATCTGAGATGGAAGGCGCCGGAGGCACCGGACGCCAGCGACGCAGTGATTCAGGCGAAGGAATTCGGCCATCCGGCGGTGCAGGCCAACTACCCGCTGCCGGATCCCGCACAGGGAAAGGAAGCAGTCAGCTGGGTCTTTGACGGCAGCAAGTACACCGTCAGCGAGGACTGCCTGACCCTGAATGTATGGACGAAGGACAATAACCCGGCAAAGAAGAAGCCGGTCATGGTATGGTTCCACGGCGGCGGATTCGTGGTCGGCTCCACGACCAACGACGCGTATCAGCTGGAGAACTTCGCCAACAACGAGGACATGGTCATGGTGTCCTGCAACTACCGTCTGGGCATCTTCGGTTCCGCGGATCTGTCGGCAGTTCCGGAGGGTGAGAAGTATAAGACAGAAGATTTCAAGCAGTCGCAAAACCTGGCTTTGCTGGATGACATCCGGGCGCTGGAATGGATCCAGGAGAACATCGCAGCCTTTGGAGGAGATCCGGGGAATGTTACGATCTTCGGAAATTCCGCAGGAGCGGCGGACATCACCATCCTGACCACAGCAAACAATGAAAAGATCCAGAAGGGCGAGCTCTTCCAGCGCGTGATCGCGCAGTCCGGCAGCCTGTCCCTGTGCGTACCGGACGATGGTGCCAAGTACACAGCAGAGAGAACCGGTGAGATCGAGCAGTTGATCGAACGCGTCAAAATCCTGGGATACGATGTCAAAAATCTGGACGACCTGATGGCAGTTCCGGAGGAGACGCTGATCCAGGCATACACGCTGTATCCCACCAACAAGGGCAACCTCGTTGATGTATCCTTCTATGATCCGACGGGTGAGGAATTCATCGCCGGCGCCAGCCTTTGCTATGACAACGTATACACCCCGGTGTTCAACGATGATGCGGGACTCCTGCCCAAGGATCCCTATGATCTGGTGAAAGCCGGTTACGGCAAGAATATCGACGTGCTCTACGGAACCAACCAGAATGAGTGGAACTACTGGATCTGGGAGATGGCGGAATTCGATCCCATGGCAGACCATCCGGTCCCGCTGATGGATGCGGATTATGAGGACTATGCTTTCGGAATGATTCCGCTGCAGAAGATGGCAGGACTGATGGAGGCCATCAAGGATGACGAAGGACTTCAGAAGAACGTTCAGGATTATCTGCAGCTGGAGAGAGTCGCTGGCCTTGAGAATGAATACGTGAAGGAACGGACCGAGGCCGAGTGGAAGGCACTGGTGTCCAGGATCTACATGATGCCGGAAGATGCGGTGACGGAGGATATGATCGCCGGCTTCAAGGCGAATGAAGCGGATGTCTGGAAGAATACCGAGCTTCAGAACGACCTGGTGTTCCGCGCGCCGGCAGCGAAGGCGGCAGCCGATCACGCAGCGGCAGGCGGCAAGGGCAAGACCTACATGTACTACTGGGCTAAGGAGACCGATCAGAAATACCAGAAGGCCGGACACGCTTCCGAGATCTCCTATGTGATGGGCAATCCGAATCACACCTGCTTCAGCGGAACCGTCGACCCGGCACTGTCGAAGCAGATCCAGGATATGTGGGCAAACTTCGCACGTACCGGTGATCCGAGCACGGAAGATGTGCAGTGGGTTCCCTATGAGGGCACGAACCGGGCGACAATGACGATCGATCTGGACAATGACGGCGCGTTTAAGACCGTGAACAATCTCTATGACGATCAGCTTGAGCTCATCCAGCCGCTGCTGAAGTACCACCTGAAGTAGGCAGAACCGAATTATTCAGAGGTTTTGATAATAGCACACAGACACAGCCGAAGGCTGCAGGACAATCCCCCCCTGTGGCCTTTTGGCGTTTGCATTTCCTTCGGACCGTTGGTAAACTTGAGAGGGTGATGGCTTATGATGAACGCGTCTTTTTTCATATATCTGTTTGACAGCTGCATCGGGGTGGCGATCGTAGCCCTGCTTCTGCTGATCTTTCGGGTACAGGCGGACCGGGCCGCGTGGAAAGTGCCTCTG
>JAFUCA010000049.1 GCA_017459895.1 Bacillota bacterium
CACCACTACCTACGGCGTCGGAGAGCTGATCCTTCACGCGATCCGGGGCGGCTGCCGCAGGATCATTCTGGGTCTTGGGGGAAGCTGCACCAACGATGGAGGCCTCGGCATCGCGGCAGCGCTGGGCGCCCGGTTCACCGATGAAGCGGGACGGGAATTCGTTCCCACAGGAGGCACCATTGACCGGATCCGGGGCATGGATCTTTCCCGGCTGCAGGAGCAGATCCGGGGCGTTACATTCGAAGTCATGTGTGATGTGAACAACCCGCTGCATGGACCCCAGGGAGCGGCCTTCGTTTTCGCGCCCCAGAAGGGAGCGGATGATGCGATGGTGCAAAGGCTGGACCGAAACCTTCGCATCTATGCGGAGCTGATACAGACGCACCTGGGAATGGACGTGTCCGAGATCCCCGGCGCGGGAGCAGCGGGAGGCGCCGGCGCCGGTGCCGTCGCCTTTCTCGGAGCCAGGCTGCGCCCGGGGGCGGAGATCGTGCTGGAGATGACCCGCTTCGATGAGCAGCTGGCTTCCTGCGATCTGGTCTATACCGGCGAGGGGAAGCTGGATGAGCAGAGCCTGCGGGGCAAGGTAGTGGCAGTCATCGGCGAGCACGCCAGCCGGCAGGGCGTTCCGGTGATTGCGGTGGTCGGCCAGGTGGATGACGGCCTCGGGGATGGTGACCTCAGGGACGGTGGCCTCGGGGATGGTGACCTCAGAGGTGGTGATTTCAGGGGTGGTGATCTCAGGGACGGTGAGTTCATGGACGGAGTGCTGCCCAGGATCCGTGACCGGGGGATCACCGAGGTGATCCAGACCACCAGCTTTTGCGCGGATCCCGCCCGCTACGAACGAACCTGCCGTCAGGACCTGTACCGGGCCGCGAAATTCGCAGCAGAACGCTGGGTTTTGACACAGTAAAAAACACAGAGATTGTCCGTGCCTGTTGGTTATCCGCATCTGCTGCTTCGAACTCTGCCAGAACACCCCTGAGTGATGATGATTGGCAGAGTTATTCGACGGGAAACAGCACAAACTCTGCCGGAATGGCTGAAGAGTGAACGAGTGGCAGAGTTTTCATCGCCGAGAGGCATATACAGGGCTGTGAACTCGGCCAGAATGTCTCGAATTGGCTTGATTGGCAGAGTTGAGCCGGGCTGAGCCGGGTTGAGCCGGGTTGAGGCTGGGAAGCGAAAAGTTCCGCAGAAAAAACTTGCATTTGAAAAAAAGTAGTATATAATATATAGGCACGCCATTTCAGACGTGCCTATCATTTTGTGCGAAAACCGCACGATTCCTTGCGGCAGAGAGCTGCCGCCATTTAGTCCACAGGGAGGTGAAACAATGACAAATTACGAGTTGATGTTCATCATCGATCCTGCACTCGAAGAGGAAGCCAAGGCCGCGACCGTGGAAGCCGTTAAGGGCATCATCGAGACCGAAGGCGAAGTCATCGGAGAGGCAGACGTATGGGGCATGAGAAAACTTGCGTATCCGATCCGGAAGAAGAGCGAAGGATACTATGTCGTCATCGAATTCCAGGCACCGCCGACGCTGCCGAAGGAGCTCGACAGAAGACTCAAGATCTCGGACAACATCATGAGACACATGATCGTAAACAAAGACGAGAAATAGGGACAAGGGGAACATTATGAACAGTGTTATTCTGATTGGGAATCTGACAAGAGATCCGGAACTGAGATACTCAACGGGAATGAATCAGACGGCGATCTGCAGATTTACCGTGGCAGTCAATGACGGCTACGGGGATAAGCAGCGCACCAGCTACATTCCGATCGTGGTTTTCAACAAACAGGCGGAGAACTGCGACCGGTATCTCGCCAAGGGGAGAAAGGTTGCTGTCAACGGCCGCATTCAGACCGGCAGCTATACCAATAAAGAAGGCAACAAGGTCTACACGACCGAAGTGATTGCCAACAATGTAGAATTTTTAGGCGGAGGAAATCAGGACAGCGGACAGGGACGCGGGCAGGACTACGGACAGCCGTTCGGAGGATATGCACAGAACCAGCAGGCGCCCCAGGGAGGCTTCGGACAGGAGGACCCGTATCAGTCAGGCCCGGCCGAGGATTCTTCCCAGGGAATCCCGGAAGGATTCCAGAAGATCCAGGACGATGACATTCCGTTCTAAAAGAAAGGAGACAGTTCCATGGCAATGGATAACAGAAGACGCGGCGGCATGAGAAGACGCAAGGTATGCCAGTTCTGCGCGGATAAAACCAAAGAAATCGATTACAAGGACGTCGATACTCTGAAGGAATATGTCACTGAGAGAGGCAAGATCCTTCCGAAGAGAATCAAAGGCACATGTGCGATGCACCAGAGAGAGCTTACCAAGGCCATCAAGAGAGCCAGAATCGTTGCTCTGCTGCCTTACACACAGGACTAATCGAGATACGACACCAAAGACCCGGAGGCATTCCGGGTTTTGTGTTGTAAAGAAACCGTTTAAGATGATATAATAAAGTGTTATTTTAGGCGATCATTTACGACCGAAAATCAGGGTCCGCAAGGGCCCGCGGGAGGTACGGATGTACGCAGGAAGAATCGAGCGTCTGATCAGCCGGTACTCGCCCATCCCCATGTGCGCGATCAACATGCAGGGGAAGGTGACGAGAGCCAGCGGGACGATTGCAGAAGTTTTTAAGTACGACGGCATCATTGATGGCGATATTTTCGCGTTAACGGGACTGAAGCTGCCGATCATCGCGGACGCGGTGCGGGAGCACCGTCCGCTGTATGTGGAGAGAAACGACCGGAAGTTCAAGCTGCTGGGAGAATTCCTGGGAGAAGGGGACACCGCGTCGCTGCTCCTGTACTTCATCGATGTCACCGGCTATGAGGAGCTGAAGCAGAAGTACGAGCGCCGCAAGCTCGCCATCGGGCTGATCAGCGTCGATAACTACGATGAGCTGATCAACATCGCCGAGGACTGGCAGCTGGAGCTGATCAATCAGATCGACAAATTCATCCGGGGATGGGCGACCAAAGCCGGAGCGGCGATCACCCGGTACAAGGATCACCTCTACAGCTTCACCATGGATCAGGACAGCTACGAGCTGCTGAAGAAGGGCAACTTCCCGATCCTGGACGAGGCGAGGCAGATCGATGCCGGAGCGGACTTCCCCGTGACGCTGAGCATCGGCGTCGGCATGGGCGGAGAGACCCCGGCGGCAAGCGACCGCTATGCCCAGGATGCGCTGGACATCGCGCTGGGCCGGGGCGGAGACCAGGCGGTGGTCAAGGACGTGCAGGATCTGGAGTACTACGGCGGCAGGACCCAGGGCGTCGAGAAGTCGAACAAGGGGAAATCCAGACTGATCGCTCACGCGCTGCGGGCGCTGATGAACCAGTCCTCCCGGGTGTTCATCATGGGACACAAGAATCCGGATATGGACTGCTTCGGCGCGGCCCTCGGCGTCAGCCGCATCGCCCAGACCGTTGGCAAGGACACCTACATCCTGCTGGGATCCTACGATGAAACGATGGCGGATCTGATCCAGGACGCGAAGGATACCGGAGACTACGAATTCGTCTCCGAGGAACGGGCGGTTTCGCTGTACAGAGAGAACTCGCTGGTGGTCGTCGTCGACACCCACCGGCCGGGCCTGGTGGAGGGCCGGGAGCTGGTGGAGATGACCGAAAAGCTGGTCGTCATCGACCATCACCGCAGGGCAGAGGATCTGCTGCCCCATCAGGTGCTGTCCTACATGGAGCCCTACGCCTCCTCCGCATCGGAGCTGGTGTCGGAGGTCGTCCAGTACGCCTGTGAGAAGAAATCCCTGACCAAGGTCGAAGCGGATGCTTTGCTGGCGGGAATCATGCTGGACACCAACCGCTTCGCGGTCAAGGCCGGCGTGCGGACCTTCGAGGCGGCATCCTGGCTGCGGCGAAACGGAGCCGATCTGCAGACGGTCCGCCGGTACTTCCAGGCCAACGCGGAGAACTTCCGCGTGCGCGCGGCCTGCGTGGCGGGAGCGAAGATCATCGACGGACGCATCGCGATGTCGATCCACGAGGGAAGAAACAATAACGCGCAGATCGTCAACTCCCAGGTGGCGGACGAGCTGCTGACGATCAAGGGGATCGAGGCCAGCTTCGTGGCGGGCCAGGACCAGAACGGAGAGACCGTGGTCAGCGCCCGGTCCCTGGGAACCATCAATGTGCAGAGGATCATGGAGCAGTTCGGCGGCGGCGGACATCTGAACACCGCCGGTGCCCGGGTGGCGATGACACCCCAGGAGATTCTGGCGGAAATCGAAGAATTCTTCAAAACTTCACAATAGGAGGATAGAATAATGATAGTAATCTTGACACAGGATGTAAAAGGCAAGGGCAAGGCAGGCGACGTCGTCAAGGTCAACGATGGCTATGCGAGAAATATGCTTCTGCCGAAGGGTCTGGCGAAGGAAGCGACCGAAGGCAACGTGAGGAGCCTGGAGAAGCAGAAGGCGCTCGCCGAGGAGAAGCGGCAGCAGCAGAAGGCCGCCGCGCAGAAGCAGGCCCAGGAGCTGGAGAAGATCACGCTGACCATTCAGTCCAAGGGCGGAGAAAACGGCAAGCTGTTCGGCTCCATCACCTCCAAGGACATCGCGGATGCGCTGGAGGCCCAGGAGGGCATTAAGGTCGACAAGAAGAAGATCGACCTGCCGGCGCCCATCAAGCAGACCGGAACGCAGACCGTGACCGTGAAGCTGTTTTCGGAGGTTGCCGCGAAGCTGAAGGTTAACGTTACGGTTTAGGAGGACACGAAGCAATGGACGGAAGGGTTCCCCCGCACAGTCTGGATGCAGAACGGTCGGCCCTGGGGGCCGCGCTGCTCTCGAAGAACGCTCTGTTTGACGTCATCGAGAACGTCAAAGCCAGGGATTTTTATGATGCGAATCACCGGGAGATCTTCGAGGCCGTGCTGAATCTGTCCAGAAGGAATGCTCCGGTGGACGCGCTGACGGTATCGGAGGAGCTCAAGAGCAGGGGAAGTCTCGAGATGGTAGGCGGCAGAGCCTACATCGCCAGCCTTTCCTCCGGCACACCGACGACGGCCAACGCGGAGGAATACGCGAAGATCATCGCGCAGAAAGCATCCTCCCGCCGGCTCATCGAGGTGGCGGACGACGTGATCGAGAAGGGCTACGAGGGATCCATGGAGCCGGGCGAGCTTCTGGACTACGCGGAGAGCGGGATCTTCGAGATCTCGCAGCAGAGACAGAAGGGGCAGTATACCCACATCAAGGACGTGCTGCTGGAGAACATCGAGATCATCGACCGGGCCGCCCAGATGGAAGGGGGCCTGACCGGCGTGACCACCGGGTTCCGGGATCTGGATGAGAAGACCTCCGGCCTTCAGAAGTCGGATCTGATCATCCTCGCCGCCCGTCCGGCCATGGGTAAGACAGCCTTTGCGCTGACGGTGGCGCTGAACGCCGCGATCAAAGGCGGCGCATCGGTGCTCGTCTTCAGCATGGAGATGGCGAAGGAACAGCTGGGCCAGAGACTGCTGGCCATGGAGTCCCGGGTCGACATGCAGAGCCTGAAGAAGGGCAAGCTGCAGCGGCGGGACTGGGATGACATCAACGACGCGCTGGACACGCTGTCCAAGGCGAACATTCACATAGACGACACCGCCGGCGTCAGCATCATGGAGATGAAGAGCAAGTGCCGCCGGCTGAAGGCGGAGCAGGGACTGGATCTGGTGATCATCGACTATCTGCAGCTGATGAACCCGGAGGGCCGGGCGGATTCCAGGACCCAGGAGATCTCCGTGATCTCCAGAAACCTGAAGCTGCTGGCAAGGGAGCTGGACGTTCCTGTGATCGTGCTGTCGCAGCTGTCCCGGGCGCCGGAGCAGAGAACCGATCACCGGCCGATGCTGTCCGACCTGCGGGAGTCCGGATCCATCGAGCAGGACGCCGATATCGTTCTGTTCCTCTACCGGGATGAATATTACAACAAGGAAGAGGCGGTCCCCGGGGAGTGCGAGGTCATTATCGCCAAGCAGAGAAGCGGCCCGACGGCAACC
>JAFUCA010000050.1 GCA_017459895.1 Bacillota bacterium
TACAACGAAGCCTGCTATGGATATGAAGAGAAGAACTTCGGACGCTGCGTCGCCGGTGTCGGTGCCTACAACCACGAGGGCGACAAGGACATCTACGTCAAGAACGTGGGTAACTATGCTACCGCATACTCCTTCTCCGCATCCGCGGCGAAGGTCACCGTCGACATGGAGACCGGTCAGGTCACACTGGACGACTTCGTCTTCGGTCACGACTGCGGACGTCCGCTGAACATCCGCGCGGTGGAAGGCCAGATCGAAGGATCCGTCCTGCTGGGATTCGGCTTCACCTGCTACGAGGAATGCGTCTACGACAAGGATGGCAGACATCTGAACCCGTCCTTCCGTGACTATCGTTTCCCGACGGCCATGGATATGCCGAACATCAAGACCATCGTCTGCAGCGAAGAGGATGCTGAGGGCCCGATGGGCGCCAAGGAAGCCGGCGAAGGCTCCACCGCTCCGGTCGGATCCGCCATCGGCAACGCCATCAACTACGCTACCGGCCTGGTCATCAAGGAACTGCCGATCACACCGGAGAAACTCTGGAAGGCTCTGAGAGAGCACGAGAAGACCGGCAAGACCGAGTTCGGCGGAGAGGGACTGGCGGAGAAGTTCGCGAACATGCCGCCGCTTCCGCAGAGATATGACGTTTAAGTCGTATAACGTTATATAACAACGGTTAATGCCTCTAATTACATATAGCTTCTGAACACGAACGAGAGGTTCCGCTAAGCCTCCGGCTGTTTTTAGCGGGACAGTCGGAGTGCGGGGCCTCTCGTTTCGTAATACATAATACAAAGGCTGGCGAAGGCCGCACAATGGAGACGCCCCAGTGAGCAATACCGATTTCGAAAACAGCAAAGAATGGGAAGTCAGCTCAGCGAAGCTGGCGAAGGCCCACGGGTATGCGGATGGGTCCCAGAACCACGCGAAGACCTTTGACAGCGCGCGGCGCGCGGCGGAACTGGCGCTGCAGATCCTGCGGCTTTCGAGGAACACGCTGATGGTGGATCTCCGATACCTGGAGGCAGCATTCGTGAAGATCGTGCCGGCCCATGACAGGGACACCCTGGAGATCGCCACCGACGGACAGTTCCTCTATTACAACAGCCTTCATGTGTGCCGGCAGTACCGGCAGGCGAAGGAGATCCCGGTCAGGGACTATCTGCACGTCACGCTGCACTGCCTGTTTCGGCATCTGTTCATCAGCCGGTCGGTCCGGGCGGATGTCTGGGATCTGGCCTGTGACATCGCCGTGGAGAACATCATTAACGGGCTGGACCTGCGAGCGGTCCGCTGCGAGCGGCAGACGGCGCAGATGTGGCTGATCCGGCAGCTGGCGGAAGAACTGCCGAAGCTGTCGGCGGAATGGATCTACAAGTATTTTATGGAGCAGGATCCCTCCCCGGAGGAAGTCCAGGCTTTGCAGAAGAATTTCCATGCCGACGATCATTCGGTCTGGCATACCGCAGTCCCCGCGGAAAGCACCAATGGGGATCCCGAGGAGAATGAACCGGGAAACCCCGAGGGAGAGGACAGCGCGGACAGCGAAGAATCCGCCGCGCCCCAGGGGGAGCCCGAGGAGGGCGAGGACGGAGAGACCACAGAAGAAAGCGAAGAATATATGGAAGCCGTTCCCGGCGAGGACGAACACGGACCTTCCGGAGGCGGGGATGATGACCGCCAGGCGGACACCGGTGAGCCGGCTCTGAAGCCGGAGGACATCGAGCAGGCCTGGAAGGAGATCGCCGAGCGCATCGAGGTGGATATGGACACCTCCTCCGACAGCTGGGGTGAAGGCGCCGGCGATATGCAGCAGCAGCTGCGTGAGATCAACAGAGAAAAATACGATTACACCGAGCTTTTGCGCAGGTTCAGCGTGCTCGGTGAAAACGTCGAAGTCAACGACGACGAATTCGATTATATATTTTATACCTACGGACTGAAGCTCTACGAGAACATGCCGCTGGTGGAGCCGCTGGAATACAAGGACGTGAAAAAGGTGCGGGAGTTCGTGATCGCCCTGGACACCTCCGAGTCGGTGGCCGGCGACACCGTGCAGAAGTTCGTGACCAAAACCTGGAACATACTCAAGCAAAGCGAGAATTTCTTTACCCGGGTCAATGTGCACATCATCCAGTGCGGCGCCCGCGTCGAGGAGGATGTGCGGATCACCACGGAGGAGGAGTTCGACGATTATATGGAGCACATGGTGCTCAAGGGATTCGGAGGGACGGATTTTCGCCCGGTATTCGAGCATGTGGACTCGCTGCTGCGGCAGCACGAGTTCACCAATTTCAAGGGACTGATCTACTTCACCGACGGATTCGGGACCTTCCCCCATGAGCCCCCGGCCTACGATGCGGCCTTCGTCTTCCTGGATCAGGGATATGAGCTGCCGGAGGTTCCGGTGTGGGCAATCCGCATGGTGCTCCGGGAAGATGAGATTCAGCAGTTTTGAGGGGGCGCGGCAGGAACGTGATTGAAAATGGAAGCGGAACGATTTGAGATCGACAATGGAATATTGATCCGGTATACCGGAGAGGACTCCGCGTTGGTGCTCCCGGAGGGAGTGACGGAGATCGCGTTCCGGGCGTTTCACAACTGCCGGATGCTCCGGGAGGTGCGCCTGCCGGAGAGCCTGGTCTGCATACGCCAGGAGGCCTTTCATCTGTGCTCCGCCCTGGAGGAGGTCTTCGGCGGGGAGCACGTGACCCGGATCGAACGGGATGCCTTCACGGGAACGCCCTGGCAGCGGCGGTACGCGGGAAATGAGACCGGCTGGAAGGAAGACGAAGGCGAGTTTAAGATGATCGGCAACGTGCTGGTCCGGGCGAAACGGAATCTGCGTCAGGCGGTGATTCCCGAAGGAACGGGGATGATCGCGGCGGATGCTTTCGCGGACTGCACCCTGATGGAACGGGTGGAGATCCCCTCGTCGGTGACGTACATCGGATGGCGGGCGTTTACCGAATGCATGTGCCTGACCCACATCCGCATCCCGGGAACCTGCCGCCGGATCGGCTGGCACGCCTTCGAGAAATGCAACCGGCTGAAATCCATCGATCTGGAGGAAGGCATCGAGATCATGGAGAACGGGGTGTTCTCCAGCTGCCGGAGCCTGCAGCAGGTGCGCATTCCCGCCAGCGTGAAGCGTTTCGGCGGATGGATGTTCTTCAGCTGTGTCAACCTGGAGGAGGTCTGGTTCGACGGACCGGTGAAGGAACTGCCCGAGCGGTGCTTCTCCAGCTGCTTCAAACTGCAGTACGTTCATCTGGCGAAGGGGCTGGAGCGGATCGGCGTCGAGGCCTTCTACGAATGCACCGTGCTCCAGGAGGTGATCCTGCCGGAGGGCGTGAAGCACATCGAGCGGCTGGCCTTCGGCCGGGACCGGTATTTCGAAACGCTGGTGCTCCCGGAAAGCCTGGAGAGCCTGGATGAATCGGTCTTCCACGGATGCGCCGGGTTTACGGAGCTTACCCTGCCGGGTCATCTGCAGGAACTTCCCGCCAGCACCTTTCACGGGTGCGCCGGCATCGAGAAGCTGACCATCCGGGAGGGAGTGCGGAAGCTGGGAGCACACGGCTTCGCCGGCTGCCGCAGGATCCGGGAACTGGATATGCCGTGCTCCATGGAGGAGGTCGGTGACGGAGCATTTGAAGGATGCTCCGGATTGACAAGGGTCAGCCTGAAGGAAGGGATCCGGCGGCTGGGTCATGCAGCCTTTGCGGGATGCACGCGGATGGAGCGCATCGACCTGCCGGACAGCCTGGAGCAGATCGGAGACCTTTGCTTCGACCACTGCTTCGCCCTGGCGGATCAGGACGGGATGATCCTGCAGGACGGCGCGTTCTATGCCTGCGTGGAGAAAAAGAGCGAGCTGACCCTGCCGGAGGGCTGCCGCAGGATCGCCAGCGGAGCCTTCGCGGGAAACGCGAATTACCGCAGGATCGTCGTTCCGCAGGCAGTAGAAGCAGCCGGGGACGGGCCCTTCCGCCGGTGTGAGCATCTGGAGGAAGCGCTGGTGCTTTCGCCGCAGATCCGGGATCTGGGAGAGGATCCCTTTGACGGATGCCGGCGGCTTCAGACCATCACCGTCTGCGGGATGGAGCCGGAGAAGTTTCAGGACGCATCCGTGCGCATCTGCGCGGCCCTGGGATTCGGGGAGCACTACGAGCGGTATCCGGAGAAGGTGGCAGCTTCTTACCGGAGGTTTGCGGGGAAGCATCTGGAGGAGATCCTGCGGGCGGCCATTGACCGGCAGCTGACCCGCGCTCTGCGGTACTTCACCGAGCAGCGTGTGATCGGAGCGAGGCAGCTTCCCGGGCTTCTGGAATACGCGCAGAAAAAGCGGGCGATGGAGATCGTGGCGCAGCTGCTGGACTACCGCAGCGAATGGGAAGAGATCGACGTGTTCGATCAGTATATACTGTGAGGGTAACCATGAATATCAAGCAGGCGAAGGAACAAATCAAGAACGCGATGACAGCGTATTTCTCGAAGGATGATCTGGGCAACTACGCGATCCCCATCGAAAAACAGCGGCCGGTACTGCTGATCGGTCCGCCGGGCATCGGCAAAACGGCGATCATGGAGCAGATCGCGGCGGAGCTGGGGGTAGGGCTGGTGTCCTATTCCATGACGCATCACACCCGTCAGTCGGCCCTGGGCCTGCCCTTCATCACCCGGCAGGAATTCGAGGGATACGAGTATCAGATGTCCGAATACACCATGAGCGAGATCATCGGGTCGATCTACGCGCTGATGCGGGAGACCTCCGTAAGGGAGGGAATCCTGTTTCTGGATGAGATCAACTGCGTATCGGAGACTCTGGCGCCCTGTATGCTGCAGTTCCTGCAGTACAAGGTGTTCGGTCAGCATCAGATCCCCAAAGGCTGGATCGTGGTGACTGCCGGCAATCCCCCGGAGTACAACAAATCCGTCCGGGATTTTGACATCGTCACCTGGGACCGGCTCAAGCGCATCGACGTGGAAGCGGACTATGAGACCTGGAAGGAATACGCCTCCGCCAAAGGGGTGCATCCGGCGGTCCTGACCTATCTGGCCGCGCGGAAAAAGGATTTCTACAAGGTGGAGAGCACGGTGGACGGCAAGCATTTCGTAACGGCCCGGGGCTGGGATGACCTGTCGGAGATGATCCGCCTCTACGAGGCGAATGGCATCCCGGTGGATGAGCTTCTGATCGGACAGTACATTCAGACGCCGAAGATCGCCAAGGATTTCGCCATCTACTATGATCTGTTCCGCAAGTACCGCAGCGATTATCAGATCGACCGGATCCTGGCGGGAACGGCCGGGGAGGACGTCCTGTTCCGGGCGCAGCGGGCGCCGATGGATGAACGGATGAGCTTCCTGGGACTGCTCTTCGACGCCGTGACCGCGAAGCTGCGGAGCACCTGTGAGAAGGAGGATACGCTGAATCTGCTGACCCCGGTGCTCCGGGAGGTGAAGACCGAGATGACGGGGCAGGGAGGATCGACGGATACGGCGCAGCCGGCGGCAAATCCGGCCGAGATCCTGGAGGAACACGTGCGCAGGCAGACCGAGACGCTGGAGAAGGGCCGCCGGGCATCGTCGCTGTCCATGAATCAGGTCCGGGCCATGCAGCGGCAGATCAGCGTCCTTGAGGGGATGCGGGCGGACCTGCTGCGGCAGGGGATCCATGACGGAGCGGAAGGATTCGCCCTCGTGCAGCAGAGCTACCGGGAGCTGGTGGAGGAGCTGAAGGCTTCGGCCGCCGAGGGCTCCGAGGTTCTGAAGGCTGCCTTTGACTTTTGCGAGCGGGCCTTCGAGGAGGAAGAAAAAACCACGAGTCAACTTAGCAGCTCGGCGCAGGGCCGAGTCACGAGTCAACTTAGCAGCTCGGCGCAGGGCCGAGCCACGGACGAAATCCTGGTCTTCGTCACGGAGCTGACGGTCAATTACT
>JAFUCA010000051.1 GCA_017459895.1 Bacillota bacterium
CTCCTGCTCATACTCCTCCATCAGTTCCCGGCAGCACTCGTAGGCTTCCTTCTTATCGATATTGAACACATCGGCGATGTCCTTGACCTCCAGCGGCTCTCCCCAGATGAACATCATGGACTCGATTCCCGATTTGATTGTTTTTCTGCTCGACATATATTTCTCCCTTGCAGCGCCTACGCCTGCTCAAACAGCTCGTCGGTCGCTGTGACTTTGATATCTCCGAACAGCTTCTTCTGCTCGGCCTCCAGCCGGTGCTCCTTCACCATTTCCAGCACCGAAGAGAACGTGACCGAAATATCGTACCGGTCATCCCGGTGGGGAACCAGATCCCGGAAGTCCGCCTCCCGCTCCTGCCGGTCACGGAAGAAGGTGCGGATCTCATTCATCCGCAGCTCCGTCGTGATCCGCTGCTTCTCCGTGCGGATGTGGTGGGCCCGGATCTCCTCCAGATTTTTCTTTCGCTGCAGGAATGCTTCAAAGGCTGCCGTAAACTGGTCCATATCCAGACTCAGGTATTCATCCGGCTCGCCGGTAAACTCGGACAGGTCCTCCTGGGGCTTCTCCAGGCGCGCCGCCGTCTGCTCCTGCCGCTCCTCCAGCATATGGGAAAGCTCTTTGAACAGCTTGTACTCCCGCAGTCTTGCGACCAGCTCGGTCCGAGGATCCTCGTATGCCGTCTCCCCGTCCTCGCTGGGGGCGGATCTCGGCAGCAGCATCTTGGACTTGATCTCAAGAAGCTCCGCCGCAAGCACCATAAATTCGGTGGACACGTTGATGTCCGCCTCCTGCATGCGGCTGATGTACTCTACATACTGCTCCGTGATCTCCGAGATCCGGATGTCGTAGATGCTCATCTGCGCGTGCTCTATCAGGTATACCAGAAGGTCAAAGGGACCTTCGAATACATTCAGTCTGACTCTGTAGCTCATAGGATTCCTCCGCAGGCTATTTTACCACAATCCGCGGCTTCGCGGTACATAAAAAGGCTCCGCCGAAGCGGAGCCCCTTTGAGGTCAATCAATGTTCTGTTGTAACTGACGGATTAGAGCAGGCCATATGCTGCGCCAACTTCTGCCAGTGCCTCGTCCAGAGCGGTCAGAACCTTATCGATCGTCTCGTCAGCCTGTACGAGAGGCGGCTCGATTCTGACGGTCTGAGCGTTAACCAGAGTACCAGCAGTCATGACGTTTCTCGCGAACAGAGCCTTGGTAACTTCGTGGCCGATTTCGTCTGTCGGGAATTCCATACAGATCAGCATACCAGCGCCTCTGGAGGTGGTCAGAACCTTCGGATACTTCTCATGCAGTGCTGCGAGTCCATCCAGATACTTCTTGCCCTTAGCTGCGGACAGTGCCGGCAGATCGTTCTCCAGCATGTATCTGATGGTGGAGATGAATGCTGCGCAAGCCAGCGGGTTGCCGCCGAAGGTCGGGGATCCCAGGATCCACGGATTCTCGAACATCTTGCCTTCTGTGCCTGTGCCAACGCCGGACTTCTCATAAGTCCACGGACGAGCGATGATACCTGTGATCGGAACCAGACCACCGGAGGAAGCCTTACCATAAGTCATGATGTCAGGTGTAACTCCTTCGTGATCGCATCTCCACATCGTACCGGTACGTCCCAGACCAACCTGGATCTCGTCGAAGATCAGAGCAACGCCGTGATCGTCAGCGATCTCTCTCAGAGCCTTGAGGTAGCCATCCGGCGGAATCATAACGCCAGCTTCGCCCTGGATCGGCTCTACGATGATGCCTGCAACCTTCTCGCCGACTGCTTCGAGGTTCTCGATCGCAACTCTTGCTGCATCCGCATCACCAAACTTAACGTGCTGTACCTGCTGTACCATCGGGATATAGTCTTCTCTGTATGCGCCCTTGCCGCCCATGGAGATAGCACCCATGGATTTGCCGTGGAATGCGCCTACGGTGGAGATGTACCATCTGCCGCCGGTTGCCAGTCTCGCCAGCTTCAGAGCCATTTCAACAGCCTCAGCTCCGCCGTTGGTGAAGAAGCAGTACTGCAGATCTCCCGGTGTGATCAGTCCCAGCAGGTGAGCCAGGTAACCTCTGAGCGGGTCAACCAGTTCCTGAGAGTGCAGGGAATATCTATCCAGCTGTGCCATAACAGTCTTCTTGATCTCCGGATTGCCGTGGCCGCAAGCAAAGATACCGAATCCGCCCAGGCAGTCGATGAACTCTGTTCCGTGAAGATCTCTGAATACATCGCCTTCGTCTTCCCACTCGATGAATGCAGCATCCGTGGATACGGACTTTCTGTACTCCAGCCATCCCGGGTTAACGTTCTCATTGAAGTTCGCGATGGACTCTTTCATGATCGTTTCTTTCTCTTCTTCTGTCAGAGCATCAGCTTCGATCAATCCTACGACTCTCTTCGCTTCTTCTAAAGCTTTCTGCATGTTTCTTTCAGTCATTTTATGACCTCCCTTAATGAATTAAAAACTACGGTTGCGCCTGCGTTAATAATCTGCATGATATAACATAGTCCGCAGGCCCTTATAGCACTCTTCTATTATAGTTCAACCGATAAATATTTGTAAATAACAAATATGCTGACAATTCAATATTTTCTGGGCAAATATGATTTCTTTTTTCTATTTTTGTTACAAGCTTGCCGTCTTTACCCGCATTGTGCTGACGACGACGAGGATCTGACTGATGCACATACACAGCGCCGCCAGCACCGGCGCCAGTACCGGCCCGGCAAGGGGAACCAGGATCCCCGCCGCCGCCGCGATCGCGAGAATGTTGTAGCAATACGCGAAGGCCATGTTCTGGCGGATATAACGAATGGTCTTCCGGCTGAGGCTGATGGCCCGCACGACATCCATCAGATCGTCCGCGATCAGGATCACGTCCGCAGGATCCGCATTGATCGCAGGGCCGGTTCCGATGGCAATGCCGATATCCGCCTTTGCGATGGCTTCCGCGTCATCGACTCCGTCCCCGACCATGGCAACCACTTTCCCGCCGCTCGCCTGCAGCTTCTCGATCACATCCGCCTTCGCCCGGGGCGGAAGCTCCGCGAAGGCCCGGTCGATTCCAACCTCGCTGCGGATCGCCTCGGCAGTCTCCTTGCTGTCTCCCGTCAGCATGACCACATCGATTCCCATATCCTCGATGCGGGAGATCCCCTTCAGGCTGACCGGCTTCGGGCCGTCCCGCAGTCCGATCAGACCGATGACCCGGTTTTCGTTGGCATAGAAAATGACGCTCTTGCCCTGTGTGTACAGTTTTTCCGCTTCGCAAAGGCTGGTAGCTATGCCGTTTTCCCGCAGGAATGCACCGCTGCCCGAAATCATCGTCCGCCCACGGACGATTCCTTTCACGCCTCTGCCCGGGAAGTACTCCAGCCTTTGCGCCGGCGGAAGACTCCCGTACTGCTGCCGGGCGAGGCGGCAGATCTCTTTGCCGGAGGGGTGGACCGACTCCTGCTCCAGAGCGCCCGCCAGCTGCAGTGTGAACCCGTCCTCGATGCTGATCACATCGCTGATCTGCGGTTTCCCTGCCGTAACGGTCCCGGTCTTGTTCATCGCGATGGTGTTGATATCCCGGGCCAGTTCCAGGATGTCGGCGGACCGGATCAGGATCCCGTTCTTCGCACTGCGCACCGTTGCGCCCAGCACGCACATGGGGATCCCCACCGAGAACGCGTAAGGGCTGGCGATGATCAGGATCGTGATCCCTGTCATGACAGCGCCCGGCCACCCGTCTCCGATAATGATCCAGACGACTGTCGCCAAAGCAGCGAGGATGATAACAATTAATACGAATATCCTGGCGGCCTTCTCCGCCCGCTGCGCGATGGGCGCTCTTGTCGCGGTGGATGCCGTAATATGCTCAATGATCCTGGATATGGTGGTCTGCGGTCCGCTGCGGAATACGCGCATCACGAAGGATTCTGTCAGATTCTTTGTCCCGGCAAACACGGGATCGGATGGGCCCCGGTCCGCCGGTACCCGCTCTCCCGTGATCAATTCTTCGTCGATCACGGTGGTTCCTTCCAGGATCTCACCATCCGCCGGGATCCGCTCTCCCGCGGCAACGGTGATGACCTCACCCTCCGCCAGCCCCGGATCCTCCGGCTCCGCTTCGATCAGCTTTTTGAGATGGTCGTCCAGCTTGTAGTTGACGTATGCTTCGCTGAATCGGCAGAGCGCCATCGTCGTCAGAAAAACACCCGCTGCGAGAAACTGCATCATGATCAGCGCCGCGATCGTACCGATCGCCGCCAGCGTGTTTTTTTCCGGGCGCCGGCTGTGAACGGCCGTGAAGCCGTCAATAAACACGCGGTGGTTCACCACGACGATGGGAACGAGCAGGACGATCTCCAGGATCCTCCCCCACAGCGCGTCGTGCTCAAACCCGGCAACCAGCAGCAGCGGCACAGCAAATATCACCGACACGATCAGCCGGTGCTTCAGGTCCTCGAGAACCTTTTCTTCCCGGTCGCTGAGTGCCGGTTCTATGATGTTTTCACGGATCCTTCCGCCGATCTGCTGCAGTTCTGCCTTTCTTTCTTCCATGTATTTCAAGCGCCGATCAGGCGCACCTCCCGGATGTATTCTATCACAAATTGTGCTATACTGATACGGGCAGGTGCAGAAAGGAGAGACAGACCATGAAACAGTTATACATCGCAGATGCGTTCACAACCGAGAAGTTCGGAGGCAATCCCGCCGGTGTCGTTCTATTAAAAGAAAACGAAGATTACCCGTCGGATGAGCAGATGCGGAAAACAGCCGCGGAGCTGAGGTACTCCGAAACGGCGTTTATCCGTCCGCTCACGGACGCGCAGCTGGAAGCCGCCTTATCTGAAATCACCTTCGAGGAGGGAGGGCCGGCCGCTTCCGATATCGACGGCGGGTTCCAGATCCGCTACTTCACGCCGGCAGACGAGGTCGATCTGTGCGGGCACGCTACGATTGCGTCCTATCGGTGTCTGACCGATGCCGGGCTCTGTGAGACCGGCGGCACTTATCTGAACCGCACGCTTGCCGGAGATCTTTTCATCGATGTTGCCGGAGACCAGGTTCTGATGGATATGGCCCGGCCGACTCATATCAGTGACATTCGAAGGCCGGAGGAACTGCAGGAACTGTACGAAGTCATGGGAATCGATTACTGTGATATCGAATTGATCCCCCAGGTCATCTCCACGGGGCTGGCTGACATCATCATGCCTGTCGCCTCCCGGGAGGTTCTGGATGCCATCGATCCGGACTTCGCAGCTCTGACGGAATTATCCCGGAAATACGAAGTGACCGGCGTACACGCCTTCGCTCTGGCAGCGGAGGGCGACAAAGTTTCCGCCTACTGCCGGAATTTCGCCCCGCTCTATGATATCGACGAGGAAGCCGCCACCGGTACGGCTTCCGGCGCGCTGACCTACTATCTGGTCCGCAACGGACTGTGCAAAAAAGACCGCTGCATCTTCATCCAGGGGGAGAAGATGGGGCGGCCATCTCAGATTCGTTCCACTATCCGCCGGGACGGCAACGGTCTGCAGATCCGGGTCGGCGGATCCGCTGCGATTCTGGTTAAGGGGAGGATCGATCTGTAGGTTACAGATTAGACAGTTTGTACAGATAATTGTCCCTCTGCAGAACCCAGCGTTTTTTGCCTTTTTTCAGTTTTTTCTTATAGAACGAAGTGTAGAACCCCGCATACACGGCGGAACCTGTATGGAACACGGATTCCAATTCGTACTTCCTGCCCAGGTTCAGCTTCGACAGGAAGTCTCCCTCGTCCCAGCTGTAGATGAGCAGCTGATTGTAGGGTTTGCCGCTGCTGTAGCTCTGCGCTACGATGACGT
>JAFUCA010000052.1 GCA_017459895.1 Bacillota bacterium
TCCGTCAGATCATCCCACCGGGGGATCCTGCCGCTGACCGACTCGTGCAGCCAGTCCATGGTAACAATCTCCTGAGGCGTAAGGCCCACGTCCGCCTCGGTCTTTTCTTCGAAAAATCCCTGCCGGAGCTTCTTTTCTCCTGCGGACAGGACCCTTCGCAGGACGTTTCCCTGCCGGGCACCGGAAGAGGGCTGCCCGCCGGGGGTTCCGGCTTTCGTACCGCCGGCCGCTCCAGCCTTTGCGCCTTCCCCCAGCGGACCGGCCTGGGAAAACAGCTCGCCCTCGAAGGGACCGATCAGTCCGGCCATCAGCGCCTTCCGCAGCCCTTCGATGAGATGACGGGTACTCCGGGGAACCTCCTCCGAAATCCCGATGTCGATGACACCGGAAGAAAGCCCCCACCAGTAATTCAGCGCCTGGTCTCTGGCGGAACCCGCTTCCCGCTGCCATGCCCCCGCCATAGCGGCGCGGACCATGGTCTCATAGAACCGGCTCCAGTCCCAGATGGGCGTTCCCAGCCGGCAGATGCTGCCGTCCGGCTCATACCGATAGAGCCCGTATTCCCTGTCTTCCCTTCCCGGACGGATCAGATCCGGTCCGGACACAATGGAGATCCCTTCCTCCCGCAGCTCGTCCCTCCAGCTGTGGTCCTTCAGACAGGACCAGGTGAGATGGATCTGCACTTTGGGATCGATCATCGCCGCGCCGACGGCAAAGGCATTGATGTTCGCTACCGTCCCGAACAGAGGAACTCCGCAGACGTAGCCGATCCGGTGGTCCTCCGCCAGGACTGCCGCCAGCGCCCCCAGCAGGAATTTCACCTCGTACATCCTGCCGTAATAGCTGCGGACCGCCCGGTGGGACAGGTGAACGGAACAGTTCAGGAAACGCACCTGCGGGAAGCGGACCGCCGCGCGCAGCGTATCGTTCATCTGAATCGGCGATGTGGTGAAAATGATCTTCGCCCCCTGCTGCATGGCTTCATCCACGGCGGCGGTGAACTCCTCGGAAGAAGCGCACCCGGGATAGGCGGACGTCCGGACCCTGCCCTGCATGCGCTCTTCCAGACTGCGCCGTCCCTGTTCGTGTCCGTGGATCCAGCGGGACTGCTCCGGGTCTCCGTCGTAGATAAACGCGACGTGCAGCGGATGCGACGGCGACGGGCTGCCCGCCCGGCTAATGATCTTCTTCAGGGGGCTTCGCGGCCGGCGGATATTGGGAATGCGCAGAAAGGCGATGGGCTCCCGGTTCGACTGGACCCGGTATTCCTCCCAGAGGCCTTTGATCTTCTTTCGAAGATCCTCCTCCTGCCCGCCGCCCAGCGGACCTCTCCCGTAAACATCCAGAAACAGCAGAAACGCGTCTCCCGGCGAAAGCCGCAGTTCCTCTCCTCCCCGGGCGCTGTAGGCAGAGGAAAACCGGATATAGGAAGACCGCAGGCTTTGCACCGCCCGCCAGTCCCACGGCTCGTCCAGCTTCTGACCGAAGGCCGCCGCCAGACGCTCGTAGCCGCCCCTCTGGGAAAGCATGGGCTCATACTGTTTCGTGCATCCGTAAAACCGCAGGAACTCCCGGTAGACCAGCACCTCCTCGGACTGCACCTCCGGCGGATGGATCCGCGTGACGTTCGCCGGAATGCCGGGATTGTCCAGGTATTTCATGACAGAGACCCGCTTGTTCCCTTCCAGAACGTAGAATCTTCCCAGGAACTCGTAAACCTTCACCGGCTCCGCGATCCCCTGCTGCTCCTGGTATTCCAAAAGGCTGGTCCACTTCAGCGCGAATTCGGAATCGATCGGAAGCAGCGGCATGAAATTGTCCGCGAAGGACTCCTGCCTGCCTCTGGTCACCGTTCCCGCGATCAGGCGGATCGGGATCTCCAGGACGCCCAGCCGCTCCTCCCGCAGACGATCCGCTCCCCGGAGGATTTCATCCAGCGCCGGCAGGAACGGGTATTTCCCTTCTGCCACATTCTTTCGATAAGCCTTCTCGGCTGCTTTCTTTGCCTTCGCGTAATCGTTAAAGTCCATAATCTCCTTTCCCCATCCCGCCGGTTCTCATTGCTGCCGGCTTTCGGACATGAATTCCGTCTGTCCGTCGATCATGAAAAGCTGCAGGCGCCATTGATCCTCGATATGAACCATGATGATGATCGGCGCATCGTCCTTCTCATATGTCTCGATCAATGCGCGGATCTCCTTCGTTGCCTTCCCCCAGGTCTTCTCCAGCTTTTGCAGCTCTTCGCCCTCCGCGCAGGTCGGCGACACGTAGATCAGACCCTCGTGTATATACCAGGTGCAGTCCGCCTCATACCGATCGACGATCTCCCCAATGTCCCAGTAAATCTGTCCATACAGGGCATTCGGATCCTCCGGCGGCTCGGTGTGCGCCTCAGCGTAATTGTAAATTTCCGTGAGGGAAGATCGCTCATTGATCTTCGCTGCCTCTGACTTCGGTGATCCGGCGGTCCGCGTCGTCTCTGCCGTCTGCGTCGTCACCGTCCATTCGGTCGCCTGCGTTCGCTGCTCCGGCACCGGCTGCGGCTCGCTCACATGCACATACGCACCGATGATCGCCGAAACGGCAGCCGCTGCGATCATGAGGACGACGGCGGCCACTGCCTTCGGGGATTTCGGTCCCGCGGATCCGCCGGTTCTGCCTGATCCGGCGGCTCTCCTGATTACCGTGCTTCTCCCGGCTGCGGAGGAACGCTCGAAGTGACCGGAAGCGGTGAGATCGCTGTGCTCCCCCGCGCCTTCCCGGCTTTCACCGGCCGCCCTTCTGGCCGCCAGTTCCTCCTGCATGCTCATGTACTTTTTGCTCATAAACAATCCCCCCTGCCGCTTTCACCGGTCAGATCCGGTCCACTGCCATCTCGATGACCTCCAGCTCCTCTCCGCGGATAGAATAGGTCTCCGTCTCCCCGGTCCGGGTGAATCCGATGGCGCTGTAGCATGCAAAGGCTGGACGGTTCTGTTCGAACACGCCCAGGGAAACCCGCTTTGCCTGATAGATGGTAAACGCATACGAAAGTCCCTGCCGCAGCATGGTCTTGCCGATGCCCTGTCCCCGACGCGCAGGATCCACGATCACGAATCCGAAGCGCAGCTCCTCCAGCCTTTGCCCGGGGTTGCGGACGGTAAAAAAGCCCACCACGTCCGATCCGTCTATCGCGGTGAACCGGCTGTATTTCTCTGTCTTCGCGAACTTCTCCCCGGTCAGCGGGAATTCTCCCAGCACGCCGAAGGACCACTTGTAAAACGTATCTTCATCGGGGCACCACTTCAGGATCTCCTGTTCATCCCCGCCCCGGAACGGTCTGATTCGTATCATAAGCACCTCCATACTTCAGCGGAATCTCTGTATTATACCATCCGGCCGGTTTGTTCAGCAACATTGTGATTATGTTAAAGCAAAATCTGCATTGCCCGGTCGGCGGGATGATGCTATCCTTTAATCGTATGGACACAGATCGGAGCTCAAAAAACAGAATTCAATTATCGGATCATTTCACTTACCGGAGATTATTCGCCTTCGTCCTGCCGACGATCGCGAACATGATTTTTCTCTCCGTCTACGGGATCATCGACGGGCTGTTCATTTCGAACTGCGTCGGCAAGGTGGCCTTCGCCTCGGTGAACGTTGTATTCCCGATCTTCTCGGTTCTCGGGGTATTCGGTCTGATGGTGGGAACGGGAGGCTCGGCCATCATCGGCAAAACGCTGGGGGAGCAGAAGCCGGAAAAGGCGAACGGGTACTTTTCGTTTTTTGTCTACGCCTGCATCATCATCGGGGTGATCATGGCAGTCCTCGGGATGTTCGTTCTGCGGCCGGCCATCCGCCTGCTGGGTGTTGAGCCGGATATGATCGATCCCTGCATGGAATACGGGATCATCGGCATGTTCACCGTTCCCTGTTTCATGCTGCAGTTCCTGTTTCAGATCCTGTTCGTCACCGCGGAGAAACCCCGGCTGGGATTCTGGATCACCATATCCGCCGGCATCACAAACATTGTGCTGGACTTTTTCTTTGTCTATCTGTTTCACTGGGGAGTCGCGGGAGCGGCGGTGGCGACGGACATCAGCGAAGTCGTGGGCGGCATCGTTCCGCTGATCTATTTCGTCCGCCCGAACAACAGCCTTCTTCAGATCGGCCGGCCGGATGTGGACTTCCGCGCCCTGCTCAAGGCCTGCACCAACGGTCTTTCGGAGCTCGTTTCCACGGTTTCGGAATCGGTGGTCTCCATGCTCTACAATTTCCAGCTTCTGCGCATTGCGGGATCGGACGGCGTGGCCGCTTTCGGCGTCATGGAGTACTGCACCTTCATCTTCTTCGCGATCTTCGCCGGATACAACATGGGAGTCCAGCCTTTGTTCAGCTACAACTACGGCGCCGACAACCGGGATGAAATGAAGAATCTCTTCCGAAAAAGCATTATCCTGATGGAGGGCTTCGGGCTGGTCATGCTGGCGCTGCTCTTCTTTTTCGCCCGGCCGCTCGTCTCCGTATTCGTCGGCTACGATGCGGATCTCGTCGATCTGACGGTCCACGGCATACGGATCTACTCGCTTCTTTTCATCACCTGCGGGATCCAGATCTTCGCGACGGGCATGTTCACCGCTCTGAACAACGGCCTCGTCTCGGCGATCTGCGCCACCGTGCGGGTCGTCGTCTGCGAGATCAGCTCCGTCATGATCCTCCCCATCTTCTTCGGACTGAACGGCATCTGGTGCTCGGCGCCTGTGGCGGAGGCGGGCTCCATCCTGGTGGTGTTCTTCTTCGTGATCCGGCTGCGGCGAAGATACGGGTACGCGTAGGTCATCGACGTGATTGTACAGAAAGGCTGTTTCAATGGGTTTTTTACAAAATCTGACGGAGCTTTTTGTACCTAAACCTGGTTTCAGAGCAATTCTTACAATGAGATTTTCTGAGAGTCAATAAAACCGGGCCCATACAGCATTTTTTGTCGATTATTGACTGGCCGATCCGTGCGGTTTGGGATCAGCGGCCTGCATTATTGTAAAATCTGGTCTGAAGTGCGATTTACGTTCAAAATTCCAGGACGATTATTGTAAAAAGCGCTCTGAAAACGCTTCCAGGTACAATTTTGCCAAATATTGGATGCCGCAGAAGCCGCATTTGCAGCGGTATGGTGCGGAAATCACCGAGCATTTTTTGTGAGGATGACTTTAACTGCGATAGGCCAGCCTTTCCGCGGAAATTCACCTCGCATCACGTCTCGGTGCTACTCGATCGTGAGTTCTTCTCCCGGCTGAAGGATCAGCTTATCCGGAGCCGGGAAGCGCTCCGCCCGCTCCATGTCGAAGTGCTCCGGATCCTCCGCCTCAACGATATGATATGGGATGTTGTGTTTCGCCTGTACCAGCTCCGCGCACTCCGCCGCTTCCTCCAGGTCCATGTTATATACACCGTCGCAGCAGAAGAAGGCGTAGTCGATGCCCTGATCCGCAAGGTCTGCCATCTGATCCGTCTTCGACGTGTCCCCGGAGACGTATACTTTCTTATCATTGCTGAACGTCAGGACGTATCCGACACATTCATTGATGTCATGATACTCGTTGTTCCCCGCTTC
>JAFUCA010000053.1 GCA_017459895.1 Bacillota bacterium
CCCGGGGCAAGACGCAGGAGCTGTTCGATGATCCGGGCACGGCGTCGGTCGCGAAGATGACCGGCTGCAAGAATTTTTCCGCCGCCCAAAGGCTGGACGGCCACACGCTGAAGCTTCTGGAGTGGGGCACGGAGCTTCACCTGCAGAAGGAGATCCCGGAAGGGATCTGCGCCATCGGATACCGGGCCCATTTCTTCGAGCCGGTCTGGGGCGAGCGCAGGGAGAACAGCATTCCGTTCCTGCTGTCCGGCACAGACGAGCTGCCCTTTGAGCGCCGGTATTATATCCGGCCGGAGGACGGACAGGAGCTGATCTGCTGGTTCGTTCAGGACGCGCAGCGCCAGCTTTTGGATGAACGACCGGCCCCGGACTGGCTGCAGCTGCGGGAAGAATCGGTCATGCTGCTGCACGAATAAGAAAAAGGAGAACGCCATGGAATTCACACATTTTGACGACAACGGAAACGCGCGCATGGTCGACGTGTCCGATAAGGACGTAACCCATCGCATCGCCATCGCCGAGGGGACCATTTCGGTCAGCCGGGAAGTGATGGACGCCATCGCCGGCCATAAGGTGAAGAAGGGGGACGTGCTGACGGTGGCCCAGGTCGCTGGGATCATGGCCACGAAACGCACCTCGGAGCTGATCCCCATGTGCCATCCCCTGTCACTGACCAACGCGGCGGTCACCTTCGAAGTGGACGGGGACGCCTGCGAGATCAAGGCCATCTGCCGGGCGGTCACCGACGGGAAGACCGGCGTTGAAATGGAAGCCCTGACCGGCGTATCCACCGCGCTCCTCACCATCTACGACATGTGCAAAGCCATCGACAAGCGGATGGTCATCCGGGACGTGCACCTGGTGGAGAAATCCGGCGGCAAGAGCGGAGAGTTTCGGTTTTGACGGAGCAGGAGTTCTGCGGCTCAGATGAATTGCCAAATATTGACAAAGCCTCGCAAAGATGGTATTATTTACCAAATAATCTGTGCGAGGTGTTTTTTATGGAAACCAATATTGAACTTAGAGCATTTCAGTCAACGCTGGATCTGATATTAGAACTGGAGAAGAGGAAATCCGAGATCCTCAAGAGAGAGTTGGCCGGCCTTCCGAAAGGGCGGCTTCGCATCGTTCCGCGCAGAAATAAACTATATTTTCAAAGCGTCAGGGACGGTCATGTACAGGGGATCACAAAAGATCTGGCGCTGGTGTATCAGCTTGCGCGAAAAGAGTATCTGCAGCTTTTGCTCGAAAGCAGGAAGATCAGCATGATGCTGGTGTATCATGCAACAGGTGAGGAAATGCAGGAGTGGGGCATGACAGAGAAACAGCAGAGGCAGGCGAAATCAGCATCAGGAGTCCGCCGGATGCTGGAGGAAGCGCTGACCCCGATCGAAGAGCTGCTCGACAAATACGGAAAGGCTGGATTGGATGTTTTGCACATTACCTGCTCACAGGAGCAGATTCGGTGGGTCAAAGAGGAATATCGCAGAAACAACCTGCATCCGGAGCAGCGGAAGTTCGAAACGTATTCCGGGATCAAAGTCAGATCCAAATCGGAACAGTCTATTGGGAATGCGCTGGAGATCCGGGGGATCCCATATCGGTATGAGCCGGAAATCAGCCTGGAGGTCGGGTGGATGGATGGGGTGACTGGAGGCGTGTTCGGAACCGGCGGGAAGCGATATAAGAATTATTACCCGGATTTTGTGATCCGGACGGCAGACGGTCAGTATATCATATGGGAGCATCTGGGGCGTATCCATGAAGATGGGTATCGTGCGCATAATATGGAGAAGATTGCTGCATATCGACAGGGAGGTCTCTGCGATGATAACCATCTGATCCTGACTTTTGAAAGAGATCTGGTGAAGCTGGAAAAGCTCGATGAACTGATCCGCAGACGGGTGCAGCCGTATATGTAACCAGGCAAATGGCAGGGGAGCATCGGAACGTGGTTTCTGACCAGCTGGAAAGAAGTCTTTCTCCTGATCCGCAGGGGGCTTTGTCACGGGAAGACCCTTTTCGTGCCGGCGCGTGACAATTTCTCAAGTCAATTGTCACGGTGGAGACCAAAATCGCAGGTCCCGTGACAAACGAAGCATTGGTTTGTCACAGCAAACATAAAAAAGGTGGTTGCTGTGACAAAGAGACCAGCCTTTGCAAGAGATGAAGGCAGAATTTGTCACGAGAAGGACGTTTTTATGTTGGGGCGTGACAATTCCCAAAACCGATTGTCACGGCGGGGACAAAACTCGTTTGTCTCGTGACAAAACCCCAGATCGAGTGACCTGCCGGCCAGACCCAATAACCACCACCCCGGCCGGCGCTGTGCCGCTCTGCCCTGCTACAGCGTTAACGCATTACCAAGCTGCCAAATTTTGCTAAAAGTATAGTCTTACCAGAACATCTTTGATACAATTAATGTGAATAAATAGCTTATAAATCAAAGACATATATGTTCGGTAAGGAAGGAGTAAGATATGGCAGTTGTTATTAATGGTAAGGATCTGTTAATCGAGGAAGTCATTCGAGTTTGCCGCGAGGGCGAGACGGTCATCATCGCGGGGGAAGCCAGAGAGGCGATGAATAAATCCCGGGAGTACGTCGAGCAAAAGCTGGAGGAAGGGGCGGTCATCTACGGTCTGACCACCGGCTTCGGCAAGTTTGCCAACGTCGCGATCTCCCAGGAAGAGACCGCCGCACTGCAGAAGAACCTGATCATCAGCCACACCTGCGCGATGGGCGAGGCGTACCCGGTGGAATACGTCAGGGCGGCCATGCTGCTGCGCTGCAACAACCTTTGCCGCGGTTACTCCGGCATCCGGTTCTCCACGGTCCAGACGATGGTCGATATGCTGAACGCGGGCATCCATCCCATCGTTCCGGAGAAGGGATCCGTCGGATCCTCCGGAGATTTAGCGCCGCTTTCCTGCATTGCCCTTGGACTGATCGGCGAAGGCATGGTAGAATATAAGGGAGAAATCATCGAGGCGAAGGAAGCCATGAAGGACGCGGGCATCAAACCGGTCGAACTGGCGGCCAAAGAAGGTCTGGCGCTCAACAACGGAACACAGATGATGACGGCTGTCGGCCTGAATGTTCTGTGGGACGCTTTTAAGCTGCTCAAGATCGCTGATATCGCTGTGGCACTGACCGGCGAAGCACAGCAGGCCATCCGCAAGGCCTATGACCACAAGGTCCACGAGATCCGGGGACAGAGAGGTCAGATCACCGAGGCGGAGAACCTGAACAAGCTGCTGGACGGATCCGGGAATGCCAAGCCTTTGCATGATACGAGAGTGCAGGATCCGTACTCCCAGAGATGCGCGCCGCAGATTCACGGCGCCTCCAGGGATGCGATCTATTACGTGCGGGACATCGTGGCCAGAGAGCTCAACGCTGTCACCGACAATCCGCTGGTCTTTGCCGAGGACGACGAGGTCATCTCCGGCGGCAACTTCCACGGACAGCCGATGGCCCTGGCCTTTGACTTCCTGAAGATCGCCATCTCCGAGCTGGCCAACGTATCCGAGCGGCGGATCGAGCGGCTGGTCAACCCGGCGATCTCCGAGGGACTGCCCGCCTTCCTGACCAAGAACGGCGGCGTCTGCTCCGGATACATGATCGCCCAGTACGCGGCGGCATCGATGGTTTCCGAGAACAAGATTTACGACCATCCGGCGTGCGTCGACTCCATCCCGACATCGGCGAACCAGGAGGACCACGTGTCCATGGGAACCACAGCCGCCAGAACCGCAGCCATGGTACTGGACAACGCGCAGAAAGTCATCGGCATCGAGCTTTCCGCGGCAGCGCAGGCCATCTGGCTTCGGGAGGAACTGGGGCAGGACGGCATCAAGAATCTGGCGCCGGCCACCAGAGCGGCTTACGAGTACATCCGTAAGTTTGCGGATCCCATCGAGGAAGACATCATCATGGAGCCGGAACTGGCGAAGTTCGACGAGCTCGTGAAGGACGGCGGCATCATCGATGCGGTCGAGAAGGTCGTTAAGCTGAAGTAAGTCATTGAATAGTAATGAAATAAACAAGGAGAATCGCTATGTTGGATAACAAATCGATCGGAAACGCAATGACCATCAAACTGGGAAATGAACTGCCGGAGTATCCGCAGTTCCAGGAAGGTATTCGCCGGGCTCCGGACAGAGGCTTCCGCCTGACGAAGGCACAGACCAGGATCGCGCTGAAGAACGCGCTGAGATACGTTCCGGAGGAGCTGCATGAGACGCTGGCTCCGGAGTTCATGGAGGAGCTGAAGACCTACGGCAGAGTCTACGCTTACAGATACCGCCCGGAGGGCAGGCTCTACGGCAAGCCGATCGATGAGTATAAGGGCAACTGCCTGGCGGGCAAGGCGTTCCAGGTCATGATCGACAACAACCTGGACTTTGAGGTGGCGCTGTACCCCTACGAGCTGGTCACCTACGGCGAGACCGGACAGGTCTGCCAGAACTGGCTGCAGTACCGGCTGATCAAGAAGTACCTGGAAGTCATGACCGAAGAGCAGACGCTGGTCGTCGAATCCGGACATCCGCTGGGACTGTTCCCGTCCAAGCCGGAGGCGCCGCGGGTCATCATCACCAACTCCATGATGATCGGTATGTACGACAACCTGGACGACTGGGAGGTCGCCGAGCAGATGGGCGTCGCCAACTACGGACAGATGACGGCGGGCGGCTGGATGTACATCGGACCCCAGGGCATCGTCCACGGCACATTCAACACCATCCTCAACGCGGGGCGCAAAGAGCTGGGCGTTCCTGAGGACGGAGACCTGGCGGGACACACCTTCGTATCCTCCGGCCTGGGCGGCATGAGCGGCGCGCAGCCGAAGGCCGCCAACATCGCGAACGCCGTCGGCATCTTCGCCGAGGTGGACGCTTCCAGAATCGAGACGAGACACAGCCAGGGCTGGGTCGACACCGTCAGCGACGATCTGGACGAGATCTTCAAGCTGGCCGCAGAAAAGCTGGCCGCGAAGGAAGGCATCTCCATCGCATACCACGGCAACATCGTCGACCTGCTGGAAGAGGCGGTCAGGAGAGACTTCCACATCGATCTGCTCTCCGACCAGACCTCCTGCCACAACGTATACAACGGCGGCTACTGCCCGGTGGGCATGACCTTCGAAGAGAGAACCGCCATGCTCCACGAGGACAGAGACAAGTTCTGTGAAGAGGTGGACAAGACCCTGCACAGACACTATCAGGCCATCAAGGCTCTGACGGAGAGGGGAACCTACTTCTTCGACTACGGCAATTCCTTCATGAAGGCGATGTACGACGCCGGCGTCAAGGAGATCTCCAAGAACGGCGTCGACGACAAGGACGGATTCATCTGGCCGTCCTACGTCGAGGACATCATGGGTCCGATCCTGTTCGACTACGGCTACGGCCCGTTCCGCTGGGTCTGCCTGTCCGGCAAGCCCGAGGATCTGAGAGCCA
>JAFUCA010000054.1 GCA_017459895.1 Bacillota bacterium
GGAGAAGGTGGCAGGTGTATGAAGATATATCACATCACGGATGAGTATATCCGGCCCTACAGGGTGATCGGATATCTGCTCTACTATGAGAAACAGAAGGCCTTCGCCATTGAACTCGCAGAGGATCTGAAGGAGATGGATGCGCCGCTGTTCTTTGCGTCCTTCCTGCGCAGAGGGATCCGGTCGATCGATCCGGTGTGGAGCAAACGCTGGGTGCAGCAGAGAATCATCCCGGCAGACCGGCAGAATCTGGGTGTCATTCTCAGGACAAACCGACTGAAGGAATACGATGAGATGAAGCTGCTCCTGCTGGGAGAAGGACGCTGCGCACAGGATGACTGTTCCGTTACGGAGGATAGGGCAGGGCAGCTCCCGGCGTGGATGTATCGCAGGATGCAGGAGAAGCTGGCGAGGGTCATTCCGCTGTCGGGGATGTCGATTCTGGTTTCTTTTGCAGGAGAAGACCTGCAGGCCAGACACATTGAACTGCAGCCGGTCCTGCGGGAGGAGCAGATTGAGAGACTGCAGCGGGAGGAACGGCTCTTTCGCAGCGTGCGTCTGCAGCCCGGCGGGCAGGGCATCTGCTGGGGAGAGAATCTGAGTATTCCGTCCTGGAGGCTTCTGGAGGAGGGAACGGCGCTGCCGATGACCGGGAAGGATCTGAGGATGTTTCAGGCAGAGGCGATGGATACGGCCGCTGTCTGCCAGAGGCTGAATTGCAGCCGCCAGTATGTGGACCGGCTGGTGAAGGAAGGCCGGCTCTCGGTCGTGCGGGAAAGCGGGCACAGCCGGCTGTACGACCCGGCGGATGTGGACCGGCTGACATGGTAGAAATAAAGAAAAAAGCAACGAAAAAGACCTCTCCGTTCGAAGAGGCCTTTTTAAGTCGTTTTTATTTAACCCAGCTGTTGATCAGATCGATCATATCCTGATCGGACTGATAGTACATCACCAGATTGCCGTTTTCGTCCAGCTCATATCTGGACTCGCCGATCAGGCCGTTGGACATGGCGGTGTGCAGAGCCTCGTCCATCTTCTTGTCCTTGAAGAATCTGAAGTTGCCGTAATCAGCTCTCAGTTCGTCCTGTACCATCTGACGGCTTCTTTCTTTACCGTCGGTGAACAGGTGTAATACTTCCTGGAATAATGGTCTCATATCTTCGCACCTCCTTATTCTTCAGCCTGCAGGGTAGCCTTGTTCTGGGAGATAGCCAGGATCAGGATACCAGCAACCATGACCAGAGCGCCGATCCAGCCGACTGCCGGAAGGACGAAACCGTCGTGTCCGAAGATGAAGCCGCAGATGATCATGCACCAGAACGGACCCCAGAACGCGTACGCGCCGTTGCAGCCCATACCCAGAGCAGCACCGCACATGGAAGCGCCCTTGTACCAGAACTTGAAGGACCAGGACGAGAAGACGCCAGCCACGAACAGCATCCACATGGACGGCATGTCGGTCAGGCAGCTTGTCAGAACGTGCCATCCGGAGCCGATTCCGTCACCGCCCATGATGGACAGGATGGAAACCAGGATGACCGCGTTGACCAGACCGGAAGTGCACTGACGGATGATGATGGCGATCTCGGTGTCAACCATGCAGCAGGCATAGCCGCCGACAGCACCCTCAACACCCCAGCCGATGGCTGCGATGAAGGCTGCCAGGCATCCCAGAGCTGCGCCGCCGGAGAAGTTCAGATCCGTCATGGAGGAGGATCCGATCACGACTGCCGCGATGAAGCAGATGATGATACCGATGATCATGCCCAGAGTCAGTTTCTGCTTGAAGACGAACCGGCCGATGATCGCGCCGATGGCCGCATTCAGGGCCGCGATCGGAACGATGATGGAACCAGCCATCTGAAGGCCGATAACGTATGCGGTGGAAGCCAGCGGGCCGCCGATGATCGCTGCGATGATCAGGATCTTGCCCGGCTTGGTCGCCAGTGTCCGCTTGAAGTCGCCCAGCTGACCGATGCAGCCGCCGTAGAACAGGGACCAGACTGCGGAACCAAGGTCAACGCAGGCCGCGCCGATGGCACTGACGGTGTAGACGATGAAGAAGGCGGAGACGCCTGCCGCAACGCCGGTGGGAACATCCGCATAGATGTCGTTCCATACACCGTGCATCATACCTTCGGTCATGAAGGATGTGTAACCGCCATAGAGGAAGCCGGAGAAGATCGCGATCAGCAGACCTTTCTTCCAGAAGGCTTTATCTCTGGCAGTTTTCGCTGCTGCTACTGCAGGAGCTTTTTGTACATTTTCCATAGATTCACCTCATATTAAACTGTAGACAATAATAACTCGTAGAACATTATAACCTTGACGTTAGGGCAAGGTCAACGAGTTTTTGCTTCCGGCAGTGGAGAAACAATCCCCTTAGGGAATGGTTTGATAAAACGCATGAAACAGCAAAAAAATGACAAAAACGGCGGAATCGGTTGAAATTGCTAAAAAAATAACAATTCCCAAAAAAGAAAAGAAACGGCGGATTCTGGAAAATCCGCCGTTCAAGGCATTTCTGTTTACAGCAAGGTTTCAGACAAACTTTTTTCGTTATTCCTGCGAACCGTTCAGGTTCATGCCCACGATTCCAACGATTATGATCGCCATTCCCACGAAATCCGCCCAGTTCAGGTGAGCGTGGAGGATCAGCATATCGATGCAGGCGATCACGATGATGGAAACCCCGGACCAGACGGCGAAGCCGATGGCCAGGTTGATGACCTTCAGGCTTTTCGCGAAGCAGGCATAGCAAAGCCCGTAAAAGAGCAGGCATGCCAGGCTGGGCAGGAGCACGGTGAAACCGTCCGTGAAGCTGATGAAGAGGTTGCCGATCTGTTCGAAAAAAATACAGAGAACGAAATAGAAGTAGGCGGTCTTCTTTGTCATCGGTTTGGATTCCTTCATACATATCACTCCTTTCCAACCATCACATCGTGCCGAACAGGTGAATGAACACCAGTCCGAAGCCGATCAGTCCGATGGAGATCACACCGGTGCGGGTCAGATGCTGCTTGAAATAGAAGACGGAGATCAGCGCGGAAACGATGATCCCGATGCCGACCCAGATGGCATAGGCGATGCTGATATCGATGGTCAGGATGGCCCTGGACAGCAGGAAATAGTTCAGCAGAGCCAGGAAGATCCCGCTCCAGGACTGCAGAGGCTTCGTGAAGCCATCTGATGCAGTCAGCAGTGAGCAGGACAGCAGATTGGCTGCGATGCACGCAGCGAGCAGAGTATAAGCAACTACCATTATATATGCTCCTGTAGTGATCCGGTGCGATAACGGATTGGGTCAATTCCGGAGGTGTCATATTTATGGTATCCCTTCACCCAGCGTGAAGGTCAAATGATTTTTTCGAATTCGGCGGTATCGCCGGCCACCGGCAGCAGGATCTCGGTGACGAAGCTGTCCTCGGACTGGACCGAGTAGGTATCCAGTACATGTCGTTCCAGACACTGTCCCTGCAGCGGGAACTGGTGCTCCCGCGCCCAGTGAAGCATCCGGTCGTAGGTGTCACAGATGTTGTTCAGAGTTCCGATGTGATAGCAGTTTACGGCCAGGAAGCCGCCGAAAGAGATGGTCTTGTCGGTACTTTCGCTGTCGGGATAGACGGTCTGCAGCAGGGTGATCTTCTCCGCATTGCCGCTCAGACGATCCTTCGTGGAATCATACAGGAATGTGAATGCTCCGCCCATGTCCACCATCGTGTGTCCCCGGAGCTTGGATTCCGTGAAGTACTGCGTCTCAATAAAAGCTTCCGTCCGTTCTTCCTCGGTCTGAGGGACATGCTGAAAATAAAAGAAGGACTGCTTTTCCAGGAAGCGGGTGCCGATGGAACAGTCGCGGTGCTCCAGGACATAGCCTCCTTCGACAAGGAGCGCCCGCCAGGCACGCAGGCTGGCCAGCCTTTGCTTCTGATAGCGGATCTGGGCTTCGGTCTCTGTGATCTGATTCTGGAAATGCTCCTTCAGCGCGTTCAGATCATCCTTCTGGAGCACGTCCTGGATCGTGGAGAGGGCGAACCCCTCGTCCAGCAGATAACGGATCGTCTGGATCTGCCGCATGGTATTGTAGCTGTAGTACCGGTAGCGATTTTCTTCGTCCACCTTATCCGGGCGGATCAGACCGTGCTCTTCATAGAAACGGAGCGTACGTGCAGAAACGCCGCAGATCTCTGCGGTCTGCCCTATGGTAAATAATGTAGGATGATCTGCGTTGCCCATGGGAGCCCCTCCGCTCTAAGCCCAGTCTCTCAGACCCATTGCCTGATTGCGCATGACCCGGTCAAGATCCAGCGGCTGTTTGGGCTGCAGCAGATAGTTCCGCAGTTCTTCAATGCCTCGGCCGGTGACGCTGTCGACGGGGAAGATCTCCTCGCAGCCGGCTTCCTCCAGCCACTGCCGGACCATCGGAACGTTGGCGTTCGGCTCGTCGATCTTGGTGATGATCCCGATCAGAGGCCGGTTGACCACGCCGACGATGGCCGGATCGAACAGATTGTATGGTTCGTCGGCGCCGCACAGCAGGCCGACTACATCGGAGTCAAAGGAAAAAATACCGAGGGCCATGGCCAGGCTCTTGGTTTCGGCGTATTCTCCGGGAGTGTCGATGGTAATGTCCCAGGTCTTGACGTACTGGGTCTTGATGTAGTGTACGTTTTCGCCCTTGAGCGCCTGGGTCAGTGATGTTTTGCCGGCTTCCGAACGGCCGCAGAGAAAGAGCTTTCGCATCGCGGCCTCCTATTCGTGACTGATCGGGCAGACGGTATAGCCCAGGTCCTCATAGAAATAACGTACGTTTTCGGAAATGGCCTCATCCACTTCGGCCCGTGCTCCCGTGATGATCAGACTGCCGGTGAAACGATCCATAAAGCCGATATCCACATCGCCGGACTTCACCGCGATATCGGCAGCGATGACGACGGACTCGGCCGGGGTAATATGAAGCAGCCCGATGGAGCGTCCCGTCGGGTCATCCCCTTTGTGGAAGCCGATATCAAGGCCAAGGTTCTTGTAAATGGGATAGATGGAAGTACCGATCACATGCGCCAGGGTGATCTCCTTGCCGGAGACCAGTGGGGAAATGATCCGCACCTGTCCGCCGCTGGCGTGGCGCATGGCTTCCTGAAACAGTTGGCTGACAGCGGCCAGGTTGTCTTCGCGGCTCATCGAATTGGATTTATAGCTCACGAAACTGCCCTCCCGCCGTTAACGCTTGGTGATCGGGCAGACAACGTAGCCCAGTGTGTTCTGAAAGTAATTCACGATCTCTTCGATCGCAGTCGTGACCTCGGCGATCTCACCGGTGATGATGAGGGTGCCGCTGAAGC
>JAFUCA010000055.1 GCA_017459895.1 Bacillota bacterium
TTCATTCCGGCTTCTTCCAGAGCCTTGGTCAGGCCGTTGGTTCTGGCTTCGTGGTTCACATCACCCAGTTTGCCTCTGAGGATGACGACGTTGGAACCCTTGTCCAGACGCTTCGCGAATTCCTGCGCGCCTTCATAAGCTGCTGCTTCGTTATCGGTACCGATGAAGGTAACCTTGTCCTCAAACTTGCCGCAGTCGGTGTCGACCATGACGACCTTGACGCCCGCATCCGCCGCTGCCTGCAGCGGTCCGGACAGCGCATTCTCTTCCTGACAGGAAATCAGAATGATATCGGTGCCGTTGGAGACCATATCCTCTACCGCGGTGACCTGCTGCATCGTATCGCTCTCACTGGTGGATGCAACGTTGCTGAAGTTGGTGATGCCTGCTTCTGCCGCAGCGTCCTTCGCGCCCTGGACCACCGCATTCTGGAATTCATCCGATGACTTCATGATAACGCCGATCTTAACATCGGAATTGGCGCTGTCCCCGGATCCCTCGTCGGAGGAACCGGATCCGCAGGCTGTGAATGCGAACACCAACGTCAGAATCATTGCAGCACCGATCAGTTTTTTCTTCAAACTCATTTTTTAACCTCCCGCCCTGTGGGCTCTTTTCCTTGCTGAATACGATTCTATTGAATACGATTCCGTTTCTTCTGAATGCAACAGTTTATGATGACTTGCCATAACTGTCTTTTATTCGTCCGGATACTCCTCCGGATAAATGATGACCTTCATCGCCTTGCCGGCGCGGAGCAGATCCAGTCCCTTCTGATATTCACTGAGCGGGAAGGTATGGGATACGATCTCCTCCAGCGGCAGGATGCCGCTCTCGATGATATGACCGGTCTTCTCGAAGTAATACTTGCCCAGGAAACCTCCGAAGATGGTGATCTCCTTACGAACGATATCCGCCAGACGGATCTGCGGCAGAGCCGTCTCATCGTGACCGAACATGATGATCTTGCCGCTGGGCCGTACCACATCAATGGCTGTCTGCAGCATCTGTCCCACCGCTTCGATGCAGTGATCCACACCCAGGCCGTCGGTCTCATCCAGGCACACCTGTTTCAGATCTTCCTTCGTGGGATCCACGGTTCTGGTGGCACCGCACTTCAGGGCTTTCTCTCTTCTGAATTCATGGGGCTCCGAAACGATGACCTTCCGGGCTCCGTTGGCCTTGGCCATGGCTGCGAACAGCAGTCCCATGGGGCCTGCACCCAGGACGCAGACGGTATCACCCGCCTGAATGTCCAGTTTCTCTATCGCATAGCCCACGCAGGACAGCGGTTCCGCCAGCGCAGCCAGCTCAAAGGGTGTGTCATTGTCGATCTTATATACGGACATGGCCGGCACACAGGTAAAGCTGGTCAGCGCTCCATCCTGGAAGATGCCCCGGGTGATCCCGTGCTCGAACCACGGCGTATCCTGCTGGCAGTACAGTGTCTCGCACTGTCCCGGCCGGTCGCTTCTGCACTGGTTGCAGTGGCCGCAGGGCGGATGCGGGTCAACGATGACCTTATCTCCAGGCGCCAGCCCCTTGACGGCCGGTCCCACCGCTGCGACTTCGCCGCAGTACTCGTGTCCGAAGATGATGTCCGGTTTCGCCGGGTGCATCGGCGGATCCATCAGAATGTGCAGGTCACTTCCACAGATTCCCACGCCCAGTACCTTGATCAGGACGTCGTCGTCATTCACGATCTGTGGCTTGGGTCTGTCTTCATATGCATAAACCCCCGGTCTCTTGAAAACGATTGCTTTCATTGGTTCTTCTCCTTTATTATCATCTCTGTTATTTCTGTTCCTGCAAAGGCTGGCTCTGCGGGAAATCCAGCTGCAGCCGGTTCAGATTGACCTGGTTTATCGGGCAGATGCGGATGCCGCTGCGGCCTCCCACCTCTTCGCCTTCGTACCGAAAGGATCTTGCCCCGTCTACGATCAGCCTTTGCTCACCCTGCACCTTGCCGCGAACGACGCGCAGCCCTTCTGCCTGCAGATATGTATCATTGTATACTTCCGGTACAGATTTCGTAAGCAGAGATGAAATTTTCTCAAGATATCTTTTCATCGTTTCTTACAGCTTCTCGAAATATCCGACTCTCGGCAGCTCCGCCACGGACTTCCAGCCTTCGCTGAGCGGCTCCTTCAGGAACGGCGCCAGTTCCTCCGCGGAACGCAGCGACACCTTCTCCACTGGCGGAACGGTTCCTGCCGGATACGCCTCCAGAATCTGATCGTGCAGCAGTGTCAGATACTTCAGGATCGCGACGATGGGTCTCTTGGCCTTACGGGCTGTCGCCTGGGAAGGGACGCCGACGATGCCTTCCGGTGTCGCAGAACGTTCGATGGCTGCATGACCTTCGCCCTCGCTCCAGCGGCACGGTCTTCTGTACGGATCCACGGACTTATCGATGTGTCCGTCCGGCAGCAGGGCTTCACCCAGCTTATCCTGTACATAGTCCATGTTGACCATATCCTTGAACATCAGCAGCGCTACTGCTGTCTCTGCTTCGTCCGCGTGGATGAAGTGGGTCTCCAGGGAATCGTCATGCACATCGGTGGGATAGAAGAACTCTCTGACCGCCCGGTGCCAGTCGATGACCCTGTAAATGCCCGGCAGCTGGTATCTCTTGCAGAATTCCTGAATGGCTGCTTCCAGCATCCACAGATGACCGTGGTTGTTGATGAAGATGATCTTGCGGTATCCGTCATCCCACAGACCCAGCATGGTGTAGATCAGCATCTCTGTGACCACTTCCTGCGGCATGATGACCGTTCCCGGCATGCCGATGTGATGGTACGGATGTCCGCCATAGTTCAGCGGTGTGAAGGCCAGGTTGACTTCATGTCCCTGCTTGGCTGTGTAGCGGCGAACCGCCTCACAGATCTGAGTACACATGAACGTGTCCAGTCCGGTGTTGTTATGCAGTCCATGGTTCTCGGTGCATCCGATGGGGACGAATACGATGTCATCCTTGCGGCGCTTCTCGATCTGATCTCCTCTGGCTGTATTCTGAATGTAGGTTCCTGCAACACCCAGTTCGGACGCGGAGGGAACTCCGTACTCCTCCAGAACCTTGTCCAGTTCTTCTTCTGTCATGTCCCAGACTTCCTTCTTCAGTCTGCCGACTTCGTTGTCCTCAAACAGGATCGCCGGATCTTCCGTCGTGAGCCATGTCTTACCCGATTCGTTTAATGTGAGCTTCATATAGGCTACCTCCCTTTTTCATCTGCGTGTAAACGATTTGATAATGATCATTATTGTGGTTGGTTTAGCGAAACGTTTTTCTGTTGTTGCATGAAGTTTAACAAGTTTGCGTCATCATGTCAATACCTTTTTCCAGAGCTTCCAATCAAAAATCCCGTTTTAATGTAAAATAATCCTTGATTTTTCAACGTTTATCAGTTATATTTGATTTGTAATAATTTTTCTGAACTTTCGCAACATCAACTTCTATATCGAAAAACGTTTTTATTTGGAGGAGAAAAATGAACTGCAATATCAGAACATCACTGACCGTTATCAAGGAGATCATCGGTGACGCTCCGTTCCTGTTTGAAGGCACATTCCCGGAGGGGATCGCTTACGCCCATTCCCTGGGATACGATTGTGTGGAACTTCACTCCACCGATCCGGAGGAACTGGGTGACCCTGGCATCGAAGCCGCTCTGCGTGAGAACGGGATGCAGATCAGCGCATTGGGAACCGGGCGGCTCTATGTGAACGCGGGGCTGTCCCTGACCTCGGACGATCCGCAGAACCGGTCGGAGGCTGTAGCAGCTATGATGCGATACATCGATGCTGCCAGCCGCTTCGACTGTCTGGTGATCATCGGCTGCGTCCGGGGCAATGTCCCGTCAAAGGATGCATACGAAGAGACTATCGCGCTCCTGGGAGAATCCATGACGAAACTGGACGAATACGCCCGGCAGAAGCAGGTCACCATGGTCTTTGAGCCCATCAACCGGTATGAGAACAATTATCTGTGCAATACCTATGAGATTGCGGACTTCATCCGCAGATTCGATCTGACCAACATCCGCATGATGATCGATACCTTCCATATGAATATCGAAGAGGTCGATATCCTGCAGGCGATCCGGGATAATATGGACTACATCCGTTATGTGCACTTCGCGGACTCCAATCGCTGGTGGCCCGGAAAAGGACATCTTGATTTCACTTCCATTGTAGACGTCCTGATCAAAAACGGTTACAATGGGATCATCAGCGCGGAGTGTCTCCCGCTTCCTTCCAAAGAAGCCGCAGCCGGAGAGTGGATCCGCTCTGTAAGGGGGATGTTAGATAACTATGAATGAAATGAAAACCGAAAAGAACAATACCAGAGCCCCCGGCATTAAAGACGTTGCCCGGGAGGCGAACGTCTCCATCTCAACCGTATCCCACGTACTCAATGGGACAAAGGCTGTCAGTGAGCCGCTGCGAAAACGGGTCATGGAGGCTGTGAATGAACTGAATTATCAGGTCGATCCCATCGGACGCAGTCTGAAGAGCGGCAGGAGCCATTCCGTGGCCGTCCTGTTTCCCTCCATCACATCGGTGTTCTTCCCGCCTCTGCTGAAGAGTCTGCAGAAAAGCGCCGATCAGGCAGGGTACAGCCTCACCGTTCACAGCACCTCCGGGAAACTGGAGAAGGAGAAGGCACAGGTCCAGGCGCTGACCGCACAGCGCATCGACGGGATCTTCGTGTCCTCCTGTGCCAATTCTCACGATAAGAAAGCACAGGATTACATCCAGACGCTGAAGGGGCTGCACAACAACGGACACCGGATCCCTGTCATCTGTCTGGAATCCGCGCTGGACTCCGCACTGGATTCGGTGGTGGTCAATGATGAGCAGGGTTCAGAACAGGCCGTGGAGCATCTGATCCAGCTGGGCCGAAAAAACATCGCCTACATTGCTGCACCACAGTCCTACGCCATGGGCCGTGCCCGGACCCGGGGGTATGTAAGCGCTCTGAAAAAAGCGGACATCGCCTTTCGGAAGCAGTACATTGCCGAAGGGGACTACACTCCCCTCAGCGGATATCAGTGCATGCAGGAACTGCTGTCCAGGGATATCTCCATCGACGCCGTCGCTGCCGGTAACGACCAGATGGCCATCGGAGCCATGCGTGCGCTGCAGGAAGCGGGCCGGAAGATCCCCGAGGATGTTGCGATCTTCGGATACAACGACAACTTCCCGGCATCTCTGGTCCGTCCGGCGCTTAG
>JAFUCA010000003.1 GCA_017459895.1 Bacillota bacterium
GTCCGTCTTTACGGACGGCCGTCTTGCCGGTCCCCGGAATGACGGTATCCATATGAGCCGCCAGCAGGATCGGCGGAAGCTCTGCCTCGGGCGTGCCCTCCGGGAAGGTCCCCGGAAGATACGCCAGCAGATTGCCGCAGCTGCCGCCGATCTTCGCAGCAGCCCCGTCCTCTTCTGTCCTGCATCCCAGCGCCTCCAGCTTGCGGATCAGCACATCGGCCATCCCCCGCTCCTGCAGGCTCAGGGAGTCGATAGAGATCAGTTCCTCAAACTCCTCCAGGATCCGCTTCCGGTTCACCTTCAGATCCATTGTTTTCCCGCCTTCCTTCAAATTGTTCAAATTTTCTTTTTATTATACCACAGGATCCTGCCGCCAACCATAGTCAGTACCGCCTTCGCGTCCCGAATGGCCTCCTGCGGCACCGTCAGAAGATCCCGGTCCACCACGGTAATGTCCGCCAGATACCCGGGCCGGATCAGCCCCAGCTCATCCTCCCTGCCCTCACTGTAAGCCGCTTCCTTCGTGTACATCTGCAGCAGCTCCTCGATGGTCAGCTTCTCCTGGGGATTCCATCCGCCCTCCGGCGTTCCGTCGTCGTGTACCCTGGCCACACCGGAATACATCCCGACGTAGGGATCGCCGAAGACCACCGGACAGTCGCTGCCGCCGGCCAGCCGCGCTCCCGTATCCCAAAGGCTGCGGAAGGGCCAGGTAAACCGCTCCCGCTCCGGTCCCAGAAGCTCCGGATAGTTGTTGTCGCTGAAGGAGGGCATACCGGAAACGATGTGCTCCGGCTGCACCGAAGCGATCACGCCGAGCTGTCCGAACCGGGGGATGTCCTCCTCCCGGATGACCTCAATGTGCTCCACCTGATGGCGGCACTCGGGCTTCTTCTCCCGGCGGATGGCCGCCTCGTATCCGTCCAGCGCCGCCTTGACCGCGCCGTCGCCGCAGGCATGCAGGCGCACGCTCAGGCCCCGGTCGTGGGCCTGCAGGATCGCTTCGTTCATCTGCTCGATGTCCAGAAGCGGCCCGCCCTTCTCTCCCGGCTTGTCGGAATAGTCCTCGATCAGCATCCCGGTGTAGTTTCCGGGAATGCCGTCCACGAACTGCTTCAGGAAGGGGATCCGGTACATGCCGCCCCCTTCTTCCTCCGCCCTCTGCCGCAGACGGACGACCTCGTCCAGATCCTCGAAGAGATCCCGGGCCGCATTGACCCGGATGCGCAGCTCGCCGGCGGCGGCCATCTCGAAATAGGCGTCCTCGTAGGCCAGATTGATCCCCAGATAAGGCGCCATATCCGTCACGGAGGTAATGCCCAGCGACAGAGCCTTGTCGGTGTACAGGTTCACCAGTTCCTTGACCTGCTCGTTTCCGAAATCAAAGGTCAGACGGGCGACCAGGATCAGCGCGGTCTCCGCCAGAAATCCGGTGGCCTCTCCGTTCTCCCGCCGCTGAATCTGTCCGTAGGGCGGATCCGGAGTATCGTCCGTGATTCCTGCCAGCTCCAGCGCCTTCGTGTTCACCCAGGCCGAATGAAGCTCATCGTCCATCATCAGCACCGGCCGGTCCGGAATCACCGCGTCCAGACTCTCCCTGGAGGGCAGATGGGGAAATGCGTACTTGCTCCAGCCGAATCCGACGACCCATGGGGCGCCTGGGTTCTCCTTCGCGTATTCCGCGATGAGATCCGCCGCTTCCTCTTCCGTCCCGCACCGGGTCAGATCAGCGAACTTCTCCAGCATGCCCGCCTGGATCAGATGCACGTGATTGTCGTGGATCCCCGGCAGGATCAGCTGATCCTCCGCCAGCTCGATCACCTTCGTTGCCGGCCCCTCATAGGCTCCCGCATCCTTCGCATCGCCGGCCGCCAGGATCCGGTCCGCCTGCACGGCGACAAAGCCGGCATCGGCGGCCTTCCTTTCCCCGTCGAACAGCACGCCGCCCTTGATCAGAATATCCGCGGTATGTTCGCTCATAAATGTTCTACCCCCTTTCAGGCGATAAACGGGAAAAGCAGCCCGCTGCCGGGCTGCGCTCTCCCTCTATTCTCTTCAGTGTTTATGCTTCATAAATGACGTTTCCTTCGGAAATCGTCTGCAGCACCCGGATCTTATGGATCTGCGTCACAGGCACCTCCATCAGGTCCTGCTCCAGAATGACCATATCGGCCAGCTTGCCCGGCTCGATGGATCCGGTCTCCTCATCCAGCCGCGCCGAATAGGCGTTGCCCATGGTGAAGGCCCGCAGCAGCGTCTGCCGGCTGACCCGCTCCTCCGGCGCCAGAACCAGATTCATGTCCTCGGGATCCTCTTCAACCCAGCACCGCGTCACACCGACCTGAATGCCGTTAAGGGGATTCGGGACTGCGGTAACGTTGTAGTCGCTGGCGGCGCCCAGGATCACCCCAGCATCCACCATGCTCTGCATCGGATACTCCCGGTCCGCCCTCTCTCCCAGATAGGGCTGCTCAATGGCATCGAAGAATCCCCGGTATTTGAAGTGCCAGTAGGGATTGGTCACCGCGGCGAACCGGTGGGAGACCAGCCGCGGATAATCCGCCGGATCCACCACCTGCAGGTGGGTGCACACCGGCCGGCGTTCTTCATTGCGGTCCGGGTTATCCTCCCGGATCGCGTCCAGCAGATCCAGCATCTGGGCGCAGGCCGCATCCCCGATGATATGGAAGTGCAGGTCCAGCCCCATCCGGTCGATCTTTTTCCCGAATTCCACCAGATCCTCGAACTTCCAGATCGGGTAGCCGCAGTAATCCGGATCGTCCGCGTAAGGCTCCTTGAGGAAAGCAGTCCTTCCCTCGACGACGCCGTCCACAAAGATCTTGACCTGATCGATGCGGAACATATGGGACGCGACTGCAGCCGACGTCTCCTTCATATAGTCCAGAAACTCGTTTGGCTTGTCCTCAAAGGTCCGGAACGCGCCCCGGTATTTGATCTTCAGCTCTCCGTCCTGCTCCATTTCGTGGAGCGCCTCGATGGCCGGCCCGTTCGGATCCAGCACCGGATCCTGCACGGTAGTGACGCCCAGAGAGGCGAAGAAATCCTGTCCCCAGCGGATGGCTTTTTTGTAATCCTCTTTGCCGTATTCCGGCAGGATCTTCTCCACCAGCGCCATGGCGGCGAATTCCCGGAAGGTGCCGCTGGGCGTACCGTCCTCTTCCCGTTCAATGATGTTGCCTTCCGGCACGGTGGTCTCCTTCGTCACCCCGCAGCGCACGATGGTGCAGGTATTGACCCAGGCGGTGTGCTTGTCGTGGGAATAGAGGAGCATGGGTTTATCGGGGCAGATCTCATCCAGCAGCTTTCTCGACGGGCCGTGCTCCCCGAAGAACGGATTCTCCCAGCCGACGCCTTCGTACACCTCCAGATCCGGATTCTCCGCGACAAACCTGCGGATGTTCTCCAGATATTCTTCCACCTTCTCCGCGCCGAACAGGTTAATGCGAAACACCGCGTCCATCGATCCCCAGGTCACATGGCCGTGCCCTTCGATGAATCCGGGAACCACCGTTTTTCCCTGCAGATCGACCACCCGGTCCGCTTCGATGGCCTCGGCCTGCGCATTGCTGCCGACGAATATGAATCTTCCATCTTTCACGGCAACCGCTTCCGCCCGGCTGTCCCGGGCGTCCACGGTATAAATATTGCCATTGCGATAGAGTATGGTTTCCTGTTTGCTCACAATATCGCCTCCTGACTCCATCCCCTGTTACTATCTGTACTTCTTATTCAGAACCTGAGCGAATCCTTCGGTGTTGTATTCCCTTCCGGCCCGCTTGTTCTCCAGCTGCGCGTAGAGCTTGTCATAGACATCCTTCTTCAGCGGATAGAAGATGATCAGCAGCGCGCTGATGGCGAAGAAGATGCCGGTGGCAAGACAGGTCATCGCCTGGATCGCCGACAGTACGCTCTCCGGATTGGCTGCACCCAGGGTCTCGTCGTATCCGCTCTTCGCCAGAACGACGCCGACGATGGAGGCCGCGATCGCATAGCCGCCCTTCTGCATGAACAGATAGAAGGAAAGCATGGTGCCCTCTCTTCTCAATCCGGACTGGAACTCATCGACCTCGATGGAGTCATACATCATCGGGATATTAATGGACCAGTAGGCGGAGGAACCGATAACATAGATCACGCACATCAGACATGCCATGGCCAGGCTCTTGACCGGCAGGAAGTTAAAGACGATCATGCCGAGAGCCGAGAACAGCAGCAGCACGATATAGATCTTCGCCTTTTCGATCTTCTCGATGGCCTTCATCAGGATCGCGATGACGATGATGCCGCCAAAGGTGATGATGCTGGTGCAGCCGGTCATCTGCATCTCAGACAGGGCCACCGTGTACAGCAGGAAGTAGGTCATGGTGGTCAGGAAGAAGCAGTATCCGACACGGAACATCAGCGAAGACAGGATCATGATCAGATACGGCTTGATCTGCAGGACCGCTGCCGCGTCCTTGAAGAAATTGCTCTTCACTTCCGGGGCTTCCTCCTCGGTCTCAAAGTCGATCTCCACGCCCTTCGTCGAAAGGAATACGATGATCAGGGTGATCACGCACAGGCACGCCTCCAGCAGTCCGGTGTAGTGCCATGCCTGATAGTTGGAGAAGCCGGCGCCCATGAACATGGATACGAACATCGGCGGCGCTACCGTCGAGAAAAATACGCCCACGTACTGGATGATCATGGACAGCATCCGCATTCTCGTACGTTCATCGTTGCTGGGCGTCATGGACGCACCCATGGAGTAGTACGGAATGCTGAAGCAGGTATAGGATGTCCAGAACAGCAGCGTCATGATCAGGAAATAAACGTTTCTCGCTCCGTCGCCCATGCTGCCGATCTTGGTAAACAGCAGTGCGTAGGATACGAACAGCGGGATGATCGCGATCAGCAGCCAGGTCCGTTTCCTGCCGAACCGGGTCTTCGTCTTATCGGCCAGATTGCCGATGATCGGGTCTGTGACCATATCCCACAGGACACCGATGGTCAGGATCGATCCGGCAAAGATCGGGTTGACCCCCGCGAAGTCGGTCAGGAAGAACAGCAGAAAGGCTGCCACAAAGTCATAGGCCAGTGTATCGGTCGCGCCTCCGACGCAGTAGCCGATCTTTTTCCCGAAGGTAATGTTCGGAGCCTTGGTTTCCAGAGTTTCCATAAATTCACCTCCCAGTAGTTTAAAACTCTAAAGCATTGATAATGATTTCGAAACTTTTAGAAAATTCTACACTAAAATAGATACAAATCATACCAATTTTGTTGCTTTTATGAGTACGAATATTGCTCTTTTGGGAGAATGAGGTCGATCAGAATGGTTTCTTGAACGAAAAAACAATCAGAATATTGCTATTCCACGCGGATCAGGATCAGTTTGCCGCCTTCGGTCAGCCGCAGGCGGACCAGCTCCCCCGGCCGGACCTGCTGTGACTCGAACTGATTCGAAGGATCCTCCTCATCGATGACGGTGATCCGGTGTGTCCCCCCGGGCAGATCGATCATGAGTCTTCCTCCAGCCTTTGCATCCCCTTCTTCGTTGGAACGCGGAGACTGCGGATCCGCCGCGTCCTGCTGGGCCGCTCCGATGATCTCCCCGGTGAAATCCATATGTCCGATGGTCTGCGGCCGGTAGTGCCTGCGGTACTCATTCGGTGTCATGCCGAACACCCTCTGAAAGGTGGAATTGAAATAGTGCGCCGAGGAGAATCCGCATTCGGCGGCGATGATGCTCAGCGGCTTGCTGCTGCCCAGCAGAAGAATCTCGGCCTTCTCGCTGCGGATCAGGCCCAGTGTATTGGACAGCGTCCCGCCCATGGTCTTCCGAAAGTATCTGGACAGGTAGTACTTGCTGAGATACAGCTCCCTGCAGAGCATATCCAGCGTGATCTTCTCATCGTAGTGGGTATAGAGATACATATAGAGCTTATTCATCCGCTCCATCTGGATCGCGGAATCATAGGTCGGCTTCTTGCTGTGATAGACCAGATCCCCGAAGATCTCCAGCCGCATCGTAGCCATTATATCCTCGACGATCCTCCGCAGCGCCTGCTCCATCGTCCCGGCCGGCGCGTCCCTGTGGTACAGGTGCACCAGGTCCCGGATCTGCCGCGCCAGCTGCTTGTATTCCTCCAGAGCATGCAGTTCCTCCGTCCACCAGACGATCAGACCCTCGAGGTAGCTATAATAGTCCGGACCGATCCGGATGCTGGAGAGGATCGTATCCTCGCTCAGGCTCTCCACCGAATGCAGCTCGAAGGTATTGATGATCATGAACTCGTCCTCCCGGACATCGTAGTCATCAAAAGAGACCCGGATCCGGGCAGACCCCCGGTGCACGTAGATGATCTCCAGCACATCGTTCATATGGATGGGCTGCCGGGCCTGCCGGCGGGTGCGGATGTGCAGATCCTGATATTTTCCTTCATTGCCGAAGGTGCGGCAAAGCGGGCTTTTGCGGTTGTCCTCGATATTGATCATGCACTGATTTTATCATATATAGTTGACAAAATCATCTGACAAATGCATATAATACTGGTGACATTACTATGGATCACTGCATTGAATGACGATCAGAAAGGAGCTTTCTCATGACAAAGATCAATAACCAGCCTCATCGGTTTGAAGACGACCCGGTGGCAAAAGCCCTGCGGGCCGGCATCGAGCACCGCGCCACCTGGATGTACCTGCTGATGGATGAGGCGCGAAAGGAAGGCCTCGACTGGGATTCCTTCGCCCGCCGGGCGATCTGCCGCTGCGGTCATTTTCACGGGGCCCAGAAGGTGGATGCCTGCCCTGACGTACAGGATCTGACGCAGTTCTATCCGTATTTCATCAATGAGGACACCGAAAAGGCGCTGGAGGTCGAGGTTCTGGAGAAAACGGAGGATTATCTGCACGTGGCATTCCACTACTGTCCCCTCGTTGCCGCCTGGGAAAAACAGGGAGCGACCCCCGAAGAGATCGCTCATCTGTGTGATATCGCTATGGACGGTGACCGGGGCATCGCTGCCGAATGCGGCCTCGACTTCACCATCGAGGATAAGATCGCCGAGGGTGCCGAGGTCTGCCGCATCGCCTTCCGGTCGAAGAAATAACCGGCACGGCCGCGTCTTCCGGGAGAGGCCGGCTCCCTACCAGGAACCGCCGCCTCCGCCGCCGGCGCCTCCTCCGCCGCTGAAGGATCCTCCCCCGCCGCTGTCGGAGGGCGAGGACGTCATGCTGGCACTGACGGAATGCATCATGCTGTCCATGGAATCCATGAGGGCCGCAGAATCGAAGGCCGTTCCCATCGCTCCGTGACTGTAATAGGGCGTATCGTACCACTGGGGCGGCTTCGTCGCCAGGGACGCGAACCGTTTCGCGTAGACCGAGGTCACCCCCAGGGCGAAGGCGAAGGCCAGATTTTTGTAGAAGTAGTTCGGATCCTGCTCCGCCAGCATTTCCATACGTTCCTTCTCGGCCACATTGAGGAATCGCTTAAACCCGCGGATCTTTCCCAAAAGCTGAACATACTCGTCGGTCTTCCGCTCGCAGAGGGCCGCCATCAGATAGAGAAGGAATATCATTCCAAGGCCGATCAGATAGGCCGGGATCTGCCCTCCCATACAGGTGTCGAACAGGACCGCCGCGCCGATGCCGATCAGAATCAGAATCCCCCAGCCGAGAAAACCGAGGATGATCTTCGGGCCCTTCTTAGGCTGATTGATCCAGCGCGTGATTCCCAGAAAGCCTATCAGCGGCAGGCCGATCTCCATAGCATCCAGCACGAGATACATCACGAAGTCCCCGCCGCCGACGATAAACGGACTTCCGTTCAGCAGCTTGCTCACGGCGAACAGCGCGATCATGGCGATCAGTCCGACCAGCCGGAGGATATGGGCGATCCGGGCTGCCTGAGGATCGTACAGACGGTGCTTGTACCGCCGGATGATGGCGCTTCGGATCCCGTTCACCGTCTTGTAGAAGGAATCCTTCAGATCCGACATCCGTACGCTGCTGCGGGAGCCCTCATCGAACAGCCCGTCCATGAAGGCCTGCTCATCCTCCGAGGAACCGTCGTAGGCCTTAACCTGCGTGATCTCGTATTCGGTCTTATTTTTTTTCTTTCGGATGCCGGCAGGCACCTGGATCTCGGAGATCTTCAGATAGCCTTTGTCCGCCAGCGTCAGGAGCATGCTGGTGATCTGCCTGCCCTCAATGCTGCCGGTATCCAGATAGGCAACCTCCGGTGCGGACAGACCCTCCGGAGGATAGAATTCCTCGGTCTCGACGATCTGCGGATCTCTGCCGTATCTGCGCCAGAGGATAAAGCCGGCGCAGGTGACGGCCGCCAGAATGGCTGTCAGAAGATAGAGCAGCAGATTGGAGGATCCCGCCTGTTTCGTGAAATATCCCTCCGGGAGCACCGCCCGGATCGTCAGTCCGGTGAGAGTGTCCTCTGTCGTAGTGCCGGTCACTGTCCGGTCACCGTCGCTTTCGAAGGGGACCTCCACATTGTAGCCGGTCTTTACCCCGACATTCTTCATTTCGATGGGTTTCGGGAATGTAACTGTGAACTTCACCTGATCGATGCTCCTGGCTTCCCAGGAGGTTCCGACCAGATTATAGTAAACCTCATCGGCATTCTTCAGGTGATCCCCCTTCATATCGAAGACATAGGAGAACTGATACGTGGTATTTTCCTCCGCGTACCGGTCCGGATCACCGATCTTGAAGACATAGGCCTCATCGCCCTTTGATTTCTCATACGGCTGACCGGACAGCATCTGAAAGTCCCGGACCTCCCCATAGAACGAGGACTTCTGTCCGTCCCGGTCCAGAGTGGTCCGATAGGGAATCGAACGATATATTCCATGACTTGCCTGTGTGAACTGAACATCGATGGTCTCTGTGATCTGATAGGTGTCGTCTTCGTTCACCTGCATATCGATGCGGTAATCATCGATCAGGAAATTGCCCGCCCCGTGGACCGGCTGAGCCAGCCACAGTCCGAAGGCGGTCAGAACCGCCAGCATGCATGCCAGACGAACCGCATGCCGGACTACGCAGTATCTTCGTACTTCACTCATCTGCGTCACTCCCCTTCCTCTTTGTTACGGTTTCACAAGTTCCTCCAGTGTTTTAAATAGAACATCCGCCTCGACCGGTTTGCTCAGATGGGCATTCAGACCGGCCTGCAGGCTGCGCTGCACATCCTCATCGAAGGCATTCGCGGTCAGTGCGATGATCGGGATCCTCCGGGCATCCTCCCGGTCCATCCCCCGGATCCTTCTCGTCGCCTCCAGTCCGTCCATCTCCGGCATACGCATATCCATCAGGATCGCATCGTAATACCCTGGCTCGCTGGCAGCGAATTTCTCAACGGCGATCCGTCCGTTCTCCGCATGGTCTGCCTGCATCTGCCGCATGGACAGCACCATCGTCATGATCTCCGCGTTCACCGCCATGTCCTCTGCCAGCAGGATGTGCCTGCCGGTAAGATCCGGGGTCTGCTGGCTCCACTGCGTGTTCTTCGTGCGGAACGCCTCCCGGAATTCATCCATGACTTTCCCGGCAAACAGAGGCTTCGCCACAAAACTGTCCACGCCGGCGGCTCTCGCCTCATCCACGATGTCATCCCAGTTGTAGGAGGTCAGGATGATGACCGGAATATCGGCTCCGACGACCTCGCGGATCCGCCGCGTAGTCTCGACTCCGTCCATCTCCGGCATCTTCCAGTCCACCAGGATCAGATGATACGGCTCCATTCTGGCATCCCGCAGCTTCACCTTCTCCAGCGCCTCCGCGCCGGAAAGGGCTGTTTCGCATTCGACACCCACCTGGCTCAAAACGACGTGGGCGTGTTCACAGGCGATCGGATCATCATCGATGACCAGCACGCACATCTCCTGGGGCGGGAGCATATCCGCCTCCCGGTCCGCTTCCTCCGGATCCGCTTCGGCCAGGGTGACCGTCACGGTAAAGGTTGAGCCGGCACCCTTCTCGCTCTCCACCTCGATGTGTCCGTTCATCAGTTCCACGTTGTTCTTCGTGATCGGCATGCCCAGGCCGGTGCTGCCGTATTTGTTCGTCGTTGAGGAGTCCTCCTGGCTGAATGTTTCAAAGATCTTCGGCAGATAATCCTCGCTCATGCCGATTCCGGTATCGCTGATGACGAGCTTCAGCGTCGACTGACCGTTATAGCGGGCTGTTTCCTCGATGCTGAAGCAAACCTTGCCTCCCTCCGGCGTGAACTTGACCGCGTTGCCCAGAATGTTGATCATCACCTGACGCAGTTTCATATCATCGCCGATGTAGTAGTCGTCCACATTGCTGTCTACATGACACTCGTATTCGAGACCCTTGTCCCGGCACTGACCGCCGATGATGGTATTCACCTGCTCCAGCGCGTCAGCGAGAGAGAATCGCTCGCTCTTGATCACCATGCGTCCGGATTCGATGCGGCTCATATCCAGAATATCGTTGATGATCCCCAGCAGGTGCCGGGCCGAGGCTCCGATCTTCTCCAGATGCTCCCGGGTAGAATCCGAAATGTTCTCGTCATTGAGGGCGATGCTGTCCAGTCCGATGATGGCGTTCATCGGCGTGCGGATCTCATGGCTCATATTGGACAGGAAGGCGGTCTTCGCCTTATTGGCCTCCTCGGCTGCCCGGAGGGCCTCCGCCAATGCCTGATTCCGCTGCAGCGTTTCGCGCATTTCGGTATCGATGATCGTGAATCCCACACCCACCGCATGAACGATGTGGTCGTCCCGGTCCTCCGGATGCCGTACGCCCGCCATCCGGAGCATCTCGTAATACTCCGCTCCGCCCCTTCTGACCAGATACCGGTAGGCGATGATGTCTTCCGTGGCCAGCGCTTTCTTCACATTCTGCGGATCGATAAACCGCAGGAAGCCTTCTTTGTAGGCCTCATCCACGTACAGATCGCAGTATTCGGTAAACCGCGCGCGGTACGGGAAGTGGACCCCCTCCGGTGTCTGCAGCGGATCGTCCTGATCGGAACGGAAGCATACGGCATCATCCGTATCGATATCGACGTGGTAAACGCTGCGGTAATCCGATGCCATCGCGGTGATCATCTGATCCTGCTTGGTCCTTCTCTTTTCTTCTTCGAGAAGCTTTTCCTGCAGAGAGAGCCGCTGCTCCAGTTCCTGCTGCTTGATGCGGTTCTCCGCGTCCGAGGTCTCCCGCTCCAGCCGCAGCTGAGCGTTCCTGCGGGTCTGCAGGATCAGGAACGCGAAGATGCCCAGAAGGATCAGGACCGTCAGGATCGACTGAAAAATGCTCCGGTTGATGATGCCGCCGGAGATCGTCCCGATCTGCTCGCTGATCACGCTTTCCCGGATCAGATACGTCAGAAGCCAGTCAGTTCCCTCCACGGGCACATAGGCCAGCGTCTCCGGGATCCCGTTATAGGTGAAGGAAACGACTCCCCGGGTTCCCTCCCGGAATTCCGAGAGGAACCGATCATAGGAGTATCCGTTCTCATAGTCTGCGCTGCGCATGGCATCCAGCAGGTTGTCCTCCACCGCCAGACCGCCCAGGACCGTAGTGCTCAGAGCGGTACCGGTGTTCGTATAGATGTTGCAGAAGGTGGCTCCGCCCTCCTGAGCCTGCATGGACACGCCGGACAGCATTTCATCCATATCGATCTCCATGAAGCAGACGATCAGATGCTTTCCTTCCGACTGCAGATCCACCGGCATCGCGATGATTACCTTTTTGTCCACAGATTCCAGATTTTTGATGGAGATCTCCGGACCGGACAGCGCCTCGTAATTAAAACTGTACTGATCGATGTCGTCCTGGGTCCCGGTGGAGGTATAGATGCGCCCTCCCTCATCCACAAAGGCGAATTTCTCCAGACCGAACAGTGCCTTCATCTTGATCTGATAGGCCTGCCGGTGGGATTCGTCCATCAGATCCTCCTGCGTCATGAGGTCCAGCGCCGCCTGCATATCCGAGATCCGGTCCTGCAGGTTCTCCGCCACGACCTGTTCCCGCCGTCCCGCCAGCTCATCGAGGTAGAGCAGTGATACGGTGCGCACCGCTGTTTCGGTGTCCTTCCTGGCGTGCTGTCCCATCCAGATGGTTCCAAGCACCAGAATAAGCATGACAACGATGCCGCCCGCTACGGCGATCTTCACGGTATTTCGGGTTTTCGCTTCTCTGGTCATTCCCGCTCCTCCTCGATCTACAGATCCCAGCGATTCACAAGCATTGCGGCCTGCTCATTCTCCATCCGGTGCGCCCGGTAGGAATAGAAGACGTCCGCGTTGCACTTCGTACAGACGTTGGATACGGCGATGCGTTCCGGCCGGACACCCGCCGCAAGCAGCGTCATCCGGTTCGCCTCCATCAGATCCAGATGAAACTTCCCGCCCGGAATCTCGCTTCCGTCTTTCGCAAAGGCTGGGAATCTGCGGAAGATCCGTTCTGCCGCCGGCTCACCCCACTGGTCGGCAAACTGCTCCCGGACTTCCTCTCCCATCTCATAACATTCCTGGCATATCCCCGGGCCGATGGCCGCATATAGGTCCTCCGCAGCGCTGCCGAATTCCTCTCTCATGCGCTGGATGGCAACGGCCGGGATCCTGCCGAGGGTTCCTCTCCATCCGGCATGGACCAGGCCGATCGCCCTTCGCACCGGATCGGCGAGATACACCGGCGGACAGTCCCCTCCGAAGGCCGTCAGTACGGCGCCCGGAAGATCGGTGATCACTCCGTCGACGCTTCGCCGCTCCTTCGGTTTATCCTGCCGGAGAATCGGGCCGAGGTCCTCCGGCCGTACCAGATACACGTGATTCGTATGCATCTGATCCGTCACGCATTCCTGCCGGATCGACGCTCCCATCTGCCTCGCCAGCCGGTCCCTGTTTCCGAACACCACGGGAGCCGCTTCCTCGAGGTCCTCGCCATTCATCACCACGACCCGAAGGCCCTGCGTGCCCCGCCCGTGCTCCGCCTCATAGGATAGGAATCTTGTGGAATACAGGTTCGGCACCCCCAGCCGATCCAGCAGATCCACCGACAGATATGGGATCCCGTCGGTATGTATATTGAATATTGTTTCGCTGTTTGAAAAATGCAGGTTCATGATCTGTCCGTCTGCCGGTTCTCCCCTCACGTTTATTATACCCGGCTGCCGCGCTTCTGTCATTATCCGCGGGTTCAAATTCTCAAAAAACGTCTTTACTGGTTACTATTCAGACGGTCGCCAGGCTCTTACAAGACTTTCCCGCAGAGATAGATGTCACAGCGTACCTGAAAGACAGTTTACACTCAAAAAGGACTTGACTCATTATCTGAAACCGGCGGTACGAAACGAAAGAGAAATTTAGCTGTTTTGATGATGACGGAACGAAACGCCGAGTTTCTTTCGCTGGTTCGATCCATTTGCTCTGGCCCGGTCCAATCGAAGTCATAAATCATAAAAAATCGGGACAAATTCCATTCACTGATGTTTGAAATTGAGGATTTGTCCCGAAGTGATCCTAAGATATACGAATTTTCGATCCGCACGCATCAAAAGCGCCTGTATTGTCGTTGCTATTGGACGGTTATATAAAAAGACCGCTGATTTCTCAACGGTCAATGGCGCGCCATTAGGGACTCGATCCCTCAACGCGTTTAACATTATCGCTTGAAACTCGCTAAATTTCAACATTGGAAAGGAGGTTTATCCGCGTCGTCCCCCAAAGTGTAATCAGAAATGTAATCAACACTTGAATACTCTTCCCAACAACCCGTTCTTCTCACTCCAAGGATGATTCGAACAGATTCTCGTAATCCTGTAATTCATGGTATGCTGCCTCGATATAGGCTGTATCTCCAATGATGCGATAAACGTACAAATACCGATGGGCTCTAAAATGAATCAACCTGTAACCCAGTTCTCTCAGACATTCATTCTCACACAGACGGTGCAATTCTGCAGATGATTCTAATTGATTTGATGTGATCATTGCATCTTCCCAAATTGCCTTCGCCGCCTGTGGACTTCGTAAGTCATTGAACACATAGGAAACATATGATTCCACTTGTTCCAATGCCTTATCTGAAAAGTGCACCTTAAATGAAACCATACTTTTCCCCCATAGCAGTGAGTGCTTCTCTGGCCTCTGTAGTTTTTCCCTCTTTTACCTGCTGTCGAGAAAGGGCAAGATCCTCAAGGATCTGCTGCTGCGTCAGCGGCTTAAAAGGATTTCGCGGTTTCCTTGCTGCGATAATCTCACAGGCAGCTTCGTATACATATTTCTGTTCTTCTGGGGTCATGTTTTCCATGATGGATACAGTTGCTTCAACGGTACTCATGGTATCACCTCCTTGTATTTAACAATTATACATATCAAACATGGTATTCTCGTGAACTTAAGACATGATATTAACCCTCCTGTTTCACCCTATTCATTATATAAAAAGACCGCTGATTTCTCAACGGTCAATGGCGCGCCATTAGGGACTCGAACCCCAAACCTCCGCATTCGTAGTGCGTTACTCTATCCAATTGAGCTAATGGCGCTCATGGCTGTCAGCAGTGCTGTTTTCAACGCCGAATGCTATTATACATGATGGGACGGGCCGATGTCAAGGGCATAGCGATGATCTGAACTGAATGAATTCCTGTAGGAGAATTCTCATGGTAACAGAAAAATCCTTTGCGTTTACTTTGAGAAATTTACAAGGCAGAAGAGACACCCAACGATTTTTCAAGTGAAGAATTAAAAAGACACCCTGCTGATGTGACAGGGCATCTGTCCCTTGCTTCTTGCTTCCACCTCTTTATTATTAATAGCTGCCAGGGTATTGACTTCCTATGAGATTCTGAGCTATAATCTCTGCAACAGAAGCTCCCGACACCTCTCATTGAAGTGCCCCATGGGAGCCCATTTTTTAGGGGATAATTATGGAGCCGCTCAAACCAGCCTTTACGTATTCTGAACAAGTAGAACGCCTCATTGAAAAAGGAGTAGTCATTAAGGATAAAAAACGATGTGAGACTTTTTTGCATCGCGTGAACTATTATCGATTTTTGGCCTATTTACTTACATTCCGAAATAAAGACGGCGAAACGTATAAAGATGTTCCTTTCGAAAAAGCAGAGAGCATCTATTACTTCGACAAGGAACTGCGATCATTGTTGCTGGCGGTAATCGAGGAAATAGAAATTCAGCTGCGTACAGCTTTAGCTTACTATCATGGGCACAACTATGGTCCTGGAGGATATGAATCCAGCGACTCCTTTAATCAAAAACATAATCACGAATTGTTTTGGAGCTATGTTGAATCTTGTATAGCAGACAATCCAAACTCATCAATAATAAAACATCATAAAGGCAAGTATGGGGGTCATTTCCCTGTCTGGGTGATTGTTGAATTCTTCTCCATCGGCGAACTGTCGTATTTTTACAGGGGAATGAAGTATAAAGACCGCAGAAGAATTGCTCAATACTTGTATGGAGTTGATGAGAGTGTTTTGAGGAGCTGGTTTCGTTGCATTACCGAAATGATTACAAGTGACGCCGACCATTGGATAGTGCCGCTTATATGATATCACATCCTGCATGCTCATCCTGAAATAACCGTCAGCCTCCCTACGTTGTACCGCATGGTCAATTAAGGCCTTTTTGATTCCCGCCCGATTGACATAAACAGGTAGTCAAACGCAAGCCTCGCAAAAAAACGCAGAGGAAGACTTCACAATGAAGAGGAGTTCCTTCCTGTATCAAAAGCTGGTCACATGTGGGAAGACTATCTCGCTTTCATGGAAGAGAATAACACCTTTCATGTGGAAATGGACCGTGTTGAAGGTAAGCAGGGAGAATCACCTGCCCTTCTGACTCTCCATTATCGAAGGAAAAATCCCATGGGTTTTGCGCATATGATCTTGCAATGAATTCCTGTAGCGTTGCTGTTCACACATCGCCTGTGAGATGCAATGGCTTGCCCGACTCCGTCCAATAACAACGACATTATAGGCACTGTTGATGCATGCGGATCGAAAACTCGTATATCTTAGGATCACTTTGGGACAAATCCTCGATTTCAAACATCAGCGAATGAAATTTATCCCGATTCTTTATGTTTTATGAGTCCGATTGGACCGAGACAGAGCATATGGATCGAACTATCGAAAGAAAGGCGGTGTTTCGTTCCGTCATCATCAAAACAGCTAAATTTCTCTTTCGTTTCGGACCGCCGTGCCTGAGCCTGGCGGCCGTCTGAAAAGTAGCCCTGTAACCGGGGCCGCCTCCGCGCTCATCGGTACACCTGATAGCTCACCCGGATGCGGTCCTTGCGGCTGAGCCCTCCCACTTCGCTGAGAATGACCCGGCCACTTCCCCGCAGAACGATCTTGTCTCCCTCCTGCAAAAGCTGGTCGGTCCGCAGTGCCTCCATGCTGTTGACACTGACCAGCCCCCGGCGGATGGCTTCCGCAGCCTTTGCGCGGGACATGCGAAAGGCAGAAGCGGTCACGCTGTCCAGCCGCAGGGACGCGACCGTATCATGCATCGTCAGCGCCTGCCCTCGGACCAGATGCAGCTCATCGATGGGCAGGATCTGCGCCGACAGATATGTATGTCCCGCCTTGCCGTAATTCATCTGAATGAAATCCGCCATGGAGGTCTCGACGATGATATCGGCGCCGGGGCCAAGCTCCGAGGATTCGTCCCGCACCAGGATGTCACCGGTCACCTCCCGGTCGATGCCGAGGGCCAGAAGCGATCCCAGATAATCCCGGTGGGAAAGCGACCGGCCTCCCTTCGCGCAGGAGACCCGGATCACGCGAACCAGCTCCTTCAGATCCTCCGGCCCAGCATAGTCCGGAAGGAACACCGGCATGCAGCGCTCCGCGTCATCGAAGCCCCCATAGAAGCGAGCCGCTGCCGGAAGGCTGCGGCTGCGAAAAAACTCCTCTGCGATCCGCCGCTGGTGGCTGTCCAGGAAATCCCCCGCGGTGACCATATATCGATCCGCCGCCTGCGCGGCTTTATCTTCCAGGCGCGCGATCAGCAGCGCATCATCCTTCATGATTCCTTAAGTCCTCGTCTTCCTCTATCTTTTCGAACACCATCCGCATCCCTCGGGGATCCGTCATGATCAGATTCCCCTCCGAGATCGACAATCGGTATTCAATAAAAATCTGTGCTGCCAGCTCCACCTGCAGACGCCGGCCGGACCGGGTCACCGGCATCTGTTCCTCACCGATGAAATAGGCAGCGCGGCCCTCGTCAAAGCTCAGGGTATGCCGCGGCACGCCGGGAGGAAACAGAGCCAGATGCTCCCCCTCCATGACGCCGATGCTGACCCACATTCCGTCCAGATCATCCGACGAAACGAACCAGGCCAGCAGCGCCCCCGCGACCACAAAAATCAGACATGTAAAAACGATATACGTCAGATTCATCCGGCGTCACCTCATCCGATCCGCCATAGCCTATCTGCCCATCTCTTCCTGCGTCGGCATCGCCGGGATCGCTCCCGGACGGCTGCACGTCTTTGCCGCCGCGCGGTTCGCAAAATCCAGATGCTCCCGGAGCATCTCCTCAGTCAGTGCCGTCAGATCCATGCTCCCTTCGTCTTCCGCGCAGCGCACCAGGCGGGACAGAAGCGCACCAAGGAAGGTGTCCCCGGCGCCGTTGGTATCGGCCACCTGCACCGAAATGCCCGGGATGCTCCCGGTCCGCTCTCCCAGACGGTAGAACACCCCATCGCCTCCCAGCGTGACCAGGACAAGCGCCGGTCCGGCTTCGGCCAGAGCGCGGCTTCCTTCTTCCAGATCCTCCGTCCCGGTCAGAAGCGGCAGTTCCTCATCGGACACCTTCAGAATGTCCACCATGGGCAGCGGCTGCTTCATCCGGCGCACCGCCTCCCCGCGATCCGACCACAAAGCCGGCCGGAAGTTGGGGTCGTAGCTGATCAAAACGCCCGCCTCCCCCGCGCGTCGCACCGCTTCCAGCGCGGCTGTGCGGGAAGGCTCGTTGGTAAAGGAAAGCGAGCCGAAATGCAACACCTTCGGCAGCTTCCCTGCATCCAGAAACCGCGCTGCCTCTTCCTCCGTCAGACAGGTATCCGCCCCCGGCTGGCGGTAAAACGCGAAGCTGCGCTCGCCGCTCTCATCCACAGAGACGATCGCCAGCGTCGTCGGACTTTCGTCGGTTTCAAACAAAGAGGATGTATCCACGCCTTCCTGCTCCAGCGTCTGCCGCAGCTGCCGCCCGAATCCGTCCCGGCCGACCTTCCCGATGAATCCAGCCTTTGCGCCGAGACGCGCCGCGGCCACCGAAACGTTGGCGGGAGCACCGCCGGGAAATGCCGCAAACTCCGCGACCCCGTCCTCCCGGACGCCGGTCTGGGTCAGATCGACCAACACCTCACCTAATGAAATAATATCTGCCATAGCTTCGCCTTTCTTTTATTCACTCTTCGCGTTGCCAGAGTCTCCCGCGCGCGCCTTCTTCCAGGCCTTGATCTGCGCGAGGCGCTCCCTGCAGCGCTGTTCCACACCCTGACCGGTCGGCTCGTAATAAACCCGATCCGCCACCGAATCCGGCAGGCACTGCATGTCCGTCAGCTTATCCTCCGTATCGTGGGCATACTGGTAGCCCTCCCCGTAACCGATCTCCTTCATCAGTCCCGTCACACCGTTGCGGATCTGCAGCGGCACCGGCTCCGACAGATGCTCCAGCGCGTCCTTTTTGGCCGTTTCGTAGGCCCGGTACAGGGAATTGGACTTGGGCGCCAGGGACAGGTAGACCACTGCCTCCGTCAGGTGGACCGAGCACTCCGGCATCCCGATCAGATGGCACGCCTGAAACGCCGCCACCGCAAGCTCCAGCGCCCGCGGATCGGCCAGTCCCACGTCCTCCGCGGCAAACCTTGTCACCCGGCGGGCAACGTACAGCGGATCCTCCCCCGCCTCCAACATCCGCGCCAGCCAGTACACCGCCGCGTCCGGATCGGAATTGCGCATGGATTTGTGGAGCGCGGAAATCAGATTGTAGTGCTCCTCTCCGTCCTTGTCATAAAGCAGCGACTTCCGTGAGGTGCACTGCTCCACAGTCTGCCGGGTGACGTTCGTAACATCCCCCTCGATCTCCCCGTTGAGCACCGCCATCTCCAGAGTCGACAGGGCCACCCGGGCATCTCCGTTGGCAAACGCCGCGATCAGCCGAAGCACGTCCTCCTCTGCCTGCACCTTCTGATCCCCGAACCCGTCGGGACTCTGCAGGGCCCTGTGCAAAAGCTGGAGCAGATCGTCTTCGGAAAGGGCTTTGAGCACGAAAACCTTGCAGCGGGACAGCAGCGCCCCGTTGACCTCAAAGGACGGATTCTCCGTGGTCGCGCCGATCAGGATGATGCTCCCCTTCTCTACAAAAGGAAGGAATGCGTCCTGCTGTGCTTTGTTGAACCGGTGGATCTCGTCGACGAAGACGATGGTCTTCTCCCCGAACCGGCGGCTGGTGTCCGCCTGCTGCATGACCTTGCGGATGTCCTTGATCCCGGACGTCACCGCGGAGAAATTGATGAACTGCGCCCGGGTCTGCCGGGCGATCACCCCCGCCAGCGTGGTCTTGCCTACCCCGGGCGGTCCCCAGAAGATCATGGAAGACACCTGGTCCTGCTGAATGATCCGACGCAGCACCCGGCCCTCCCCCAGCAGATGCTGCTGTCCGACGATCTCATCGATGGACTTCGGACGAAGCCTGGCGGCAAGCGGCTCGCTGACCGGCCGGTCAAACATGGTCAACTGATCGCTCATTTAGAACCCCAGGGTATCATTGACCAGGATCACATGGATCCGGCCCGGATGCTTGGAATACCGGGTGATCAGGAACTGGCAGCAGATCGTATCCGGGATCTTGCAGTCCATGCAGGACCCAGTCTTTGCACAGGGCGTCGAAAGCCCGAACCGCTGGGCATTGATAGGCGCCGCCACATTGCGCGCCCGCTTCATCGCTCCGTCAAGATCATCACAGACCTTGTTCATGCCGATGATAAACAGCACCTGCTTCGGTCCCTGGGCGATGGCGGAAACACGGTTGGCATTGCCGTCGATGTTGACCAGCTGTCCGTCCTCGGTCATGGCGTTGGCCGATGCCAGGAACCAGTCCGCATCATAAGCCGCCAGCATAGCCGCTCTCTTATCCTCCATCGCATCCCGGTCGATGAAGTTGTAGTTTCCTGTCTTTACCGCATCGACCAGACCGATCTCCTTCGCGCTCAGAGCGCCGCCCATGGTCACGGTGCTCCCTTGGGGAATCAGCTCCAGCGCCTTCTGCAGCGCCTCTTCCTTCGTCACCGCGTAATATCCGGTCATATTGCGCATCTCAAGACACTTGACCACCTTCTGCGCCAGAAGCTCATTTCTCTTTATGATGTTTTCGTCCATTTTGCGTCCTCCTTGTCTTGTCTCTATCATACCATAGTCCCTGCTTTTGTGGTAAAATTAAATGCGCCCGCAGAGGGCAGGAAGGAGTCTGATATGGATTACAAATGCACTTCCCCGTTTGAATTTACACTGCCGACGAAGATCGTTTACGGATGCGGCGTTCTGAAGCAGTTGCCGGAGGAGATCCGCGCGGCCGGCGGCACGAAGATCCTGGTGATCACCGATCCCGGCCTCGTTCAGGCCGGCATCTGCGGACAGGTGACCGATCTTCTGAATGAGGCCGGCATGACCTATACTCTGTTCGACGAAATCGAGGCGAACCCGAAGGATGTCAATGCCGAGGCGGGCGCCCGCGCGGCGCGGCAGATCGGCGCCGACTGTCTGGTCGCGGTGGGCGGCGGAAGCCCCATCGACTGTGCCAAAGCCATCGGCGTTCTGCTGGCCCATAACGCGGAGCACATCAAACCCTATGAAGGCAAGACGGCAGCGACTCTGCCCGGACCCCCGCTGATCACCGTTCCGACCACCTCCGGCACCGGAAGCGAGATCACCTTCTCCTCAGTCATTACCGACACGGCGAACGGATACAAGATGACGATCAAGAGTCCCTACACTGCAGCGACTACGGCGGTCTGCGATCCGGAGCTGACCCTTAGCGTTCCTCCGATGGTGACGGCCACCACCGGCGTCGATGCTCTGACTCACTCCATCGAGGGCTTCACCGCCGTCAACAGCGAGCCCATCGGGGACGCAGCCGCGCTCTACTCCATCGAGCTGATCGCGCAAAACCTGGTCAAAGCGGTGGAGGACGGCTCGAATCTGGAAGCCCGCAGCAATATGCTGATGGCCAGCATGCTGGGAGGCATTTCCTTCAGTCATTCCGATGTGGCTTCCGTCCACTGCATCGCCGAGGCCCTGGGCAGCATGTACGACCTGCCCCACGGCACCTGCAACGCCATCTTCCTTCCCTATGTCATGGAATACAACATGGATTTCTGCGCCGAACGCTACGCCCGGGTCGCAACTGCCATGGGCCTGCGTTGGGATACCGAGGAGGAAGGCGCCCGGAAGGCCGTCGCCTTCGTCAAGCAGCTGACAAAGGACGTCCACCTGCCCACCTTCGCATCCCTGGATCCAGATCCGGCGGACTTCCCGAAGCTGGCGGAGATGTCCTATAACAACGGCTCCAACGAAGACAATCCGCGGCCAATGACCGCCCGGGACTACGAGATCCTGCTGGACATCGTCTACCGGGACGGCAGGGAGGAATCTTGAGCTTGCCGGGGTGGGACTGCGGCAGCGATCGCTGTGCCGCTGCGGCTCGGGGTACGCTTCAGGGCCGGCCCGCCACCAGATATCCGTGCTGCGGCAGCTCGGGGTACACTTCAACGGGTCGGCTCTACCATATTCTTCGGGAATTGCGTCGAAATGGTAGCTTCCTACCATTTCCTGCGAATAACCAGATAATATGGTAGGTGTGCAGCTGCAGATCATTTGCTTTCAGCAAGATTATCTCAAACGAGATCGCGCAGCAGCAAATTTGTTCCGTTTTCTGCAGCAGGAAGCCGCTATCTTACCGCCAAGCTACCACCAAACAGGCATTTCCCGCTTAATATGGTAGACGTCTACCATATTTGGTCAGAATCGGCTCATTCGTGGTAGCGATTCGATTGAAGTGCCCGAAGGCAAGGCCCGTAACAAAGCAGTGCCGCATCGATCTGCTCTGATGCGGCACTTTTCTTTGTTTCTCTGACGGATTTCCTCTCCGGCTCTATTTCACTTTGATGGTAACAGTCACTGTCTTCCCCGCGGATGCATTGTAATTGCTGTTACCGGAGGCTGTGACTTTTACCTTGACCTTGTAGGTGCCTTTCTTCAGACCCTTCTTCAGGGTGAGCTTTCCGGTGGTTTTGCTGATCGTGATCTTCTTATTTCCCGATGTCTTGGTATAAGTTACCGTTCCCTGACCCTTCTTTGTGAAGGAGATGACTTTGGAGACAGCAAGCGTCTGCGCCTTTTTCTTTACCTTGCTGTACTTGACCGTTGCCTTCTTTGCTTTGACTGCCAGCGGATTGGCTGCTCGACTGACGGTAACAGTGATTGTTCTGACCGCGGCGTTGCACTTCTCCGTTGCGGATGCGCGGATGGTGATCTGCGCCGTGCCTGCTCCCTTGATTGTCACCTTCCCGGCACTGTCTACGACAGCTACTTTCGCGTTATCCGATGTATAAGAGAGCGTTCCGTCCCCATCGGTTTTCACACCGAGGCTGAACGGCGCATTGCCGTAGGTCTTCGTTACATTGGAGGCTGTGATCGTCTGATCGACCGGGGTTTCCACAGCCTTTCGGGTGTAGGTCCCCTGACCGATCGTATCGGTCTCTTCGCCTTCGCTGTCCAGGAATATGGGCATCGTCTCACTGGGGAATGAACTGCTTCCCAGCAGTTCTCTTACCGTGAAGGTCTTCGCGGAGTTATTGACGATGGTTGTGAAATTGCTTCCATAAAACGCGCTTGACCTGATCTCGGTAATGGCCAAAGGGATCGTCAGCGTTCCGGTCAACGAAGTATTGTTGTAGAAAGCAGAGTCTCCGATCTTCGTCAGTCCGTCCGGCAGATCGATGCTCGTCAATCCTGTATTTGAGAAGGCGCTGTATTCGATCTCTGTCAATCCGTCCGGAAGATCGATCGAGGTCAATAAGCTATCTCCCAGGAAACACTGGCTTGGGATCTTCGTTATGCCACTCGGGAGATTGATCTCCGACAGCCTGCTGCAGGAAGCAAAGGCGCTCGAGTCCAGGCTCTGCAAGCCATCCGGAAGAACAACAGATGTCAGCCCCGAGCAGTATTGAAAAGCACAGGCATCAATCGCTGTGAGCCCCTCCGGCAAATCAACATTTTCTAAAGAAGTGCATTTCCAAAAGGTATAACTCGGTATTTCAGTTACACCATCCGGAATCTTGATACTCTTAACTCCTCTTGACTGATAGAAAACACAGTCTTCAAGTTTCGTCAGGCCGTCCGGAAGGTCAACGGTTTCCAATGAATTCGTGTAGGCAAAAGCATACCCATCAATTGTTGTGATGGAATCAGAAAGGGTGACCATCTCCAGACTGTTACAATTATCAAAAGAAGCCCGCGGCAAAGTAGTGATGTCTGCCTTAATTACGGCAGTTTCCAGATTCGTACAACCATTAAACTGGCTGTAACCTAAGAAAGTCACACTCTCCGGAACCGTTATCTCCCTAAGTGCATCATTGTATTGAAAGGCTCCAACTCCGATATAGGTAAGTCCATCCGGAAGCTCAATCTCTGAAAAAGCACAATTAGAAAAAGCTCCCTCTCCGATTATCGTGACCTCTGACGGGATATTGATACTGGTGAGTTTTCTGCAGTTATTGAAGGAGCGAACACCGATTTTTGTAATCCCGGCAGGAAGAGATGCACTGGTCATATTACGACAGAAGATAAAAGCATTTTCCCCTATTTCGGTAATGCCATCTCCTATCACCACACTCTTTACCGCATCCCAGTCGCTTATGCCATCATTATTAAAGGCATCCTTGGCGATGACGCCGGTTCCGGAGATGGTGAGCGTGCCGTTCCTCGTATCAAAGGCGTAGGTGGCATTAGCTCCGCAGCTGCCTGTCGTGACAATCTCTTTAAAGATTGCTTTGAGGATTATATCTCCGCCCGACGGAGCGTATGTGTGTTCCGTCTTCGAAACAAGAATCAAAGAGCCGCCCTGCGTTTGACGCGTATCATAGTACCAACCTTCCGCGGGAAGGAATGTAATATCGACAGTATCGCCATCTGAATACTCATACTGGTTTTCGGCTACCTGTGTCAGACCTTCCACGTTTATCGTTCCCTGCCCTTCCGTCTGTATCGTCAGAGTTTTAATTCTAAAGGACGACACATACACCGGCATATTGGCCACATAGACCTTGCCAGTAGACGGAACCGTCACCGTCACCTTGTACCAGACGTTTGATAATCGTTCGTCCTCCAGAGCGCTGAATCGGTATACGCCTCCCTCGCCCGGTGTCAGATCATACTCCTCACCGGTGGATTTGCGGATTCCGATGACGGCTTCCTCATCGCCTGCCACCACTGCCCGCAGATCTGCATTCAGAGCCATCAGGTCGGAATAATTGAATGTCACATCCCGGCCGACAACGATCTTACCGCCGCTCAGACCGCTCAGGATATTCTCTACACCGACGATTGGCGTCTCATCCTCCTCCGCGTAAGCATCCTGGCCCAGAGCCGGCAGAAAGCAGATCATCATTGCCAGCGCCAGGAGCAGCACGCTGCATTTTTTCGTTATCGTACTCATTCCTATCCCTCCTCATCTTTAAAAATACTATTCGCCGACTATAGTCTACCGCGCAAGGCGGATTTCGGCAGGGATAGTTTTGGGATAGGTCAGACGATTACAGCGGATTTCCGGCCTGATAATACTCGGAATGCAGTTCTTTACGGTTCCTGCATCCGGTCTTCTGGAGCAGATTTCTCACATGGAATTTGACGGTGTTCTCTGAGATACAGAGTGCCTCTGCAATCTCGGCATTCGTTTTTTCTTCGATGATCATCCGGAGGACCTCCCGTTCTCTGGAGGACAGGTCATGCTGTATGGCGAAACGCTCGAACCGCTCACGCTCACTGCCGGGCTCCGGCTCCTTCAGGTATTGTCTGTGATAAACAAAAAAGAAGACGATGACTGAGAGTATGAACAGCAGCGCCGTCAGAAGGACTAGCAGAGCAAAGTGATCCTTCAGCGAGAGGAAGATTCCCTCCCCGGCCGCCTCACCGGTCCTGCCGATGGCAAGGCCTGCCGCAACCAGCCAGACCGTTCCTCTTTCACAGGCAATGTCCGAAAACAGGATCACCCGGTACACAGAATAGAAACCGAAGGTAAAATAACTCAGCATCCAGAAAACAGCCGCAGGAAGCGCTTCGCCCTGCAGCGCCAAAATGATGAACGGGATCACCAGGACCGTCAGCGCGGTTATCGCACCATACTGCCGGCTTCGGTCCGTGACGATGCCGGCAATGATCAATCCGGCGCCATAGACGATCCGTGAGAGTTCAATGCTCACCGTCATATCGACCCCGGTAACCGAAAAGGAAAACCCGCTGCTGTTCACAAGCCCGAACAGAAAGATCAGAAGCGCAGCCGGGATCAGCGAGGTTCTTTCCCGGGACTTCGCTGCCGCAACGCGCACCGGAACGGACTGCATCCCGGCATCTCCAGCCTTTGCATGAGTCCTGTGGATCACACCGAATGCGAGCAACGTCATTCCCCCGCAGACTGCCAGTATATATTCCGAATAGTAGAACGCGCCTCCGCCGATCAGAGTCATCAGCCAGGAGACAAGTGTCGCAAGGCCGTATCCGATTCCGAAGGCCAAGGCCCGGTGCTCCGCAGGCGTATTTCGCGTCATGTGGTACAGATAGTATCCCGCGATCCATCCGCACGCCGCGTTCATCAGAAGCCCGAAGGTGATCGCGCCATAGATGGAATCGCTTACGACGGCAGGCACCATTGTGATCATGTTCAGGAGCAGGGCAAAGTACACGAAACTTTTCGCCGCCCCGGGCCAGTGTTTCACTGCAAGGCAAAAAAGACCGATCCCCAATGCCTGCAGGAGATAGCCGGAGACTGTGCTCGTCATTCCCATTCTTTCCGCGCTCATCAGGTCCGCCAGATGATAGGTCCACGAAAGATACCCTGTGGATGTCAGCAGAAAACAAATGAAAATTACCGCAGCGCTGCCTGTAAACGATTTTCTGTCCGAAGGTTTCATACCTCTATTCTAACAGGTTTTAATGAAAAAATGCCGGGGGTTGCCCGACATTTTTGTACTTTTTGAGGAAACTGTATAACTTTACAGCTCCTCCTGCTTCTTGAAGGTCGCATACCGCTCCGCAGCGTCGTCCGCCGCCTCCTTGAAGAGCTTCTCGGCGTTCTCCGGGAAGGTGATCTTCAGAGCCGCGTAACGGTTCTCTCCGTCCAGGAAGTCCTCGTAGGCCATGCACGGCGCCTTGCAGTCGACGCACATCTTCTTCTCCTCCAGATCCGGGTTGTACCGGTACAGCGGCCAGTAGCCGGACTGGACCGCGCGCTTCATTTCTTCCTGCACGCTCTGCATACCGCTCTTGATGCCGTGGACCGTACACGGAGTGTAGGCAACGATGACCGACGGACCCTTGTGCTCCTCCGCTTCGCGGATGGCTTTGATCAGCTGGTTCATATCGGCACCCATGGCAACGGATGCCACGTAGACATTGCCGTAGGTCTTGAGGATCTGAGCGATGTCCTTCTTCCGGGTCTTCTTGCCCGATGCCTGGAACTCCGCCACCGCGCCCAGGGGCGTCGCCTTGGAGCTCTGACCGCCGGTGTTGGAGTAGACCTCGTTGTCGATGATGAAGACGTTGATGTCCTCTCCGGTGGCAACGACGTGATCCAGACCGCCGTAGCCGATGTCGTAGGCCCAGCCGTCACCGCCGTACATCCAGAAGCTCTTCTTGCAGAGATAGTCCTTTCTCTCCAGGATCTCCCGGGCCAGCTCGAAGGATCTGGGCTGCAGATCCTCCTGGAAGGCGTCCTCCACAGCCATCTCCTCCAGCTCGGCGATCAGAAGATCGGTCGCTTCTCTGGATTTATCGATATCATCGTAGGTATCCAGCCAGTCGATGGCGTATTCGCTGCGGGTCTCCCTGATGTATTCCTCGACCAGCTCCTTCTGCTTCTCGCGCTGCTGCCGCACGGACAGATACATGCCCAGGGCCAGCTCCGCGTTGTTCTCGAACAGCGAATTGGTCCAGGCCACACCGTAGCCCCGCTTGTTCTTGCAGTACGGGATGCCCGGCATACCGCTGCCCCAGGCCTGGGAGCATCCGGTGCCGTTGGCCCAGTAGATCTGCGCTCCGAAGAGCTGCGTCAGCAGCTTCGCGTAGGGCGTCTCCCCGCAGCCGGCACAGGCCGCCGAGAATTCGACCAAAGGCTGGCGGAACTGGCTCCCCTTGACGGAGTAGGGTGAGAACAGGTCGCCCTTGTCCGAAAGGCTCAGCGCGTAATCCCAGCGCGCCTGGGATTCTCCCGTGGGATTGGCCGGCTTCATTTCGATGGCCTTCTCTCTGGCCGGGCAGACCGGAACGCAGCTGCCGCAGCCGGTGCAGTCGTACTGTGAGATCTGCAGGCTGTAATACAGGTTGTTTCCGTCCTTGGCCTTGTAGCTGCGCAGCGGAGCGATGTCAAATCCCTTCGGGGCAGCCGCCGCCTCCTCGGCGTTCAGGATGTACGGACGGATGGCCGCGTGGGGACAGACGAAGGCGCAGCGGTTGCACTGGTTGCAGATCTCCGCCTTCCACTGGGGCACGTGAACCGCCAGGCCACGCTTCTCCCAGGCTGTGACGCCCATGTCGATCTGGCCGTCCTTCATGGTGGCCAGAATGCTGGTGGGCAGGTCATCGCCCTGCTGACGGTTGATGGGATCCACGATCTTGCGGATCATCCACGGCCGACTCTCATCCTCCAGCTCCTCTTCGATCTCGAGGTTCGCCCACTCCGGATTCACCTGGACTTTGACGAAGCCTTCAACGCCTGCCTCGATGGCCTGGACGTTTTTCTGAACCACGGCGTTTCCCTTGGATCTGTATTTGGACTTGACGGCCTTGATCATCTCCGAGACGGCCTGTCCTACCGGAATGACGCCGGTGATGGTAAAGAACGCCGCCTGCAGGATGGAGTTCTTGTGGCTTCCCAGCCCCAGCTCCCCTGCGATCTTCGTCGCATCGATGATGTACAGGTTGATGCCCCGTTCGGCCAGCAGCTTCTTATCCGAGGGCCAGAGCTCTTTCGGCACATCCTCCACGTTCCACGGGCAGTCGATCAGCAGGGTTCCCCCCGGCTTGATCTCCTCCACGATCCGGTAATCGTCCAGGAAGTGGTGATTGTGACAGGCCACGAAGTCCGCGTTCTTGACGTAGTAGGAGCTGCGGATCGGCTCCTTGCTGAAGCGCAGGTGGGATTTGGTCGTCCCCAGTGTCTTTTTCGCGTCGTATTCGAAATACGCCTGACCGTACATATCGGTGGTGGTATTGATGATCTCCACGGTGCTCTTGTTGGCGCCGACGGTCCCGTCGCCGCCCAGGCCCCAGAATTTGCATTCCACCGCATCGTCTCCCTGCAGGGTAAACGGTTTCAGCGGCAGAGACTTGAAGGTCAGGTCGTCGGTGATGCCGACGGTGAATCCGTCGATGGGCTCATCGGCGATCAGATTGTCAAAGGCTGCCACGATCTGGGAAGGATCGGTGTCCTTGGAGCTCAGGCCATAGCGGCCGCCGTAGATGTCGATGTTTCTCTTCGCCTTGAAAATGGCCGTGCAGACGTCTTCGTAGAGAGGCTCGCCCAGCGCGCCCATGTCCTTGCAGCGGTCAAGGACCGCGATCCGCTCCACCGTCTGCGGGATTCCCGCCAGGAAGTGCTTCGCGGAGAACGGCCGGTACAGGTGCACCTGCAGGAAGCCGACCTTGCGGCCTTCCCTCCGCAAAGCATCCACCGCCTGCTGGACCGCGCCGGTGACCGAACCCATGGCGATCACGATGTCGGTTGCCTCCGGATCCCCGTAGTAATTGAACAGTTCATAATTCCTGCCGGTGATCTCATTGATCTTGTGGAAATACTTCTCCACGATCTCCGGCAGATCCATGTAATCCTGGTTGTTGGACTCTCTGACCTGGAAATAGATGTCGCCGTTCTGGACCGTGTTTCGCAGCGTCGGATGCTCCGGGTTCAGCGCCCGGTCCTTGAAATCCTTCAGCGCCTCCGGATCCATCAGGGCCGTGATCCGGTCCATGTCCGGAAGCTCGATCTTGTTGATCTCATGGGATGTCCGGAAGCCGTCAAAGAAGTGCATGAACGGGATGCTGGATTCGATGGCCGCCAGATGAGCCACCGGCGCCAGATCGATGATCTCCTGCACATTGGCCGTGCAGTACTGGGCAAATCCCGTTTCCCGGCAGGCCATGACATCCGAATGATCGCCGAAGATGCTCATGGCGTGGGTACCGACGGTACGGGCCGCCACATGCAGCACTACCGGATGCCGCTCGCCGGCGATCCGGTACAGGACCGGGATCATCAGCATCAGTCCCTGGGACGAAGTATAACTGGTCGACAGGGCGCCGGTCTGGATCGCGCCGTGAACGGCTCCGATGGCCCCTGCCTCTGACTGCATCTCCGTCAGCGTGACGGTCTGCCCGAAGATATTCTTTCTTCCCTGGGCGGACCACTTGTCCGTCAGCGTCGCCATCGGTGATGACGGCGTGATCGGATAGATCGCTGCGACCTCGGTAAACGGGTAGGCCATATAGGCGGCCGCTTCGTTTCCGTCCATGGTCGCAAATTTCCTCTCAACACCTGTTTCTGTCATTGTACTCTCCTCACTCAAACAAGTTGTCTTACCTAACTACGCTTATGAGCGCACCACTGTCTTTTGTCTATATTTATACTATAAACTGTAGGGTAAAAGGAAGTATTAATTTCGCGGGGCCGCGTTTTTCAGACGATCATCGTCAGAGAGATCTTCTGCCGCTGCCGGTCCACGCCGAGGATCTTCACCTTGACCGTGTCTCCGACGGACACCACATCCATGGGATGGCCGACGTATTTGCGGCTCATCTGAGAGATATGGACCAGTCCGTCCTGCTTGACGCCGATGTCGACAAAGGCGCCGAAGTCGACCACGTTGCGGACGGTACCTTCCAGCTCCATCCCCTCCTCCAGATCGTCAAAGGAACGCACATCGTTTCGGAAGATCACCGGCGGAGCATCCTCTCTGGGGTCTCTGGCCGGCTTTTTCAACTCGGCGATAATGTCGTTCAGGGTGGGTCTTCCGATTCCCATATCCTCTGCCATGGCCCTGACGCTGTCTGCCAGGCGCGCTCCGTCATCCGCCTGCTCCTTCAGCGCATCCTTCAGACCGTCCAGACCGACTCTGCGTCCCCGCTTCTTCTCCCGCTTCACCGGGTAAGCCGCGATGATCTTCGCGTCCAGCTGAGCAGCGCCGCCGGAGGTGATGTCCTCTCCGGTAATGCCGATCTTCTCCATGATCCGGCGGGTCACCTCATAGGACTCCGGATGCACAGAGGTGCTGTCCAGGGGTTCGCTTCCTCCTTCGATACGCAGAAATCCCGCGCACTGCTCGAAGGCTTTCGGTCCCAGTCCCGCCACCTTCAGCAGTTCCCGGCGGCCTTTGAATCGGCCGTGCTCCTCCCGATAAGCGACGATGTTTCTGGCAACGGCGGGCTTGATCCCCGCGATATACGACAGCAGCGACGGGGATGCCGTGTTCAGATCCACTCCGACCCGGTTGACGCAGTTCTCAACGACGCCGGTCAGCGCCCCGTCCAGCAGCTTCTGGTTGATATCGTGCTGGTACTGTCCGACGCCGATGTGCTTCGGATCGATCTTGACCAGCTCCGCCAGCGGATCCTGCAGCCGGCGGCCCAGCGACATGGCGCCCCGGGTGGTCACATCCAGATTCGGATACTCCTCCGCCGCCAGCTTCGAAGCGGAGTAGACGGATGCTCCCGCCTCATTGACGATGGTGTACTGGATCGGTGCTCCCGTCTTCTTCAGAAAGCGGGCGATCACTTCCTCCGTCTCCCGGGAGGCGGTGCCGTTGCCGATGACGATGATGTCGCAGCCGTACTTATCGATGATCTTCTGCAGCGTGCGTTCGGTCCCGGCGATGTCTTCCTTCGGCTTGGTGGGATAGACCGTGCCGTAGGCCAGCAGCTTGCCCGTTCCGCTCAGGGCGGCGACCTTGCAGCCGGTCCGGTATCCCGGGTCGATGCTGATGACCTTCTTGTTTCGCACCGGCGGCTGCATCAGCAGATTCTCGGTGTTCTTCGCGAAGACCTTGACCGCTTCCGCCTCGGCCCGCTCGGTCAGCTGGTTTCGCATCTCCCGCTCCACCGACGGCGCGATCAGCCGCTTATAGGCATCCTCGCAGGTCCGGCGCAGCAGCTCCTCAAAAATGCTCCCGCCGGTGATGATCTCATCTTCGATCTGCTCTGTGATCACCTGTGGCTCGATGTCCACCCGCACCTTCAGTTTCTTTTCCTTCTCGCCGCGGTTGATGGCCAGGACCCGGTGGTTCGGGATCCTGCAGATCGGCTCCGACTTGTCGTAATACATATCGTAAACCGTCTTCTCCTCCGGATCCGCCGCCTCGGTGGCGAGCCGGCCCTTATCCCACGTCCGTGTCCGGACCCGCTGGATCCGGTCGGCGTCTTCGGCGATCTCCTCGGCGATGATGTCGCAGGCCCCCTGCAGCGCGTCTGCCGCAGTCTCCACTTCTTTCTCCGGGTTGACGTATTCCCGCGCAAAGGCTGACGGATCCCCGGCGGTTTCTTCCTGGGCCAGGATCACCCGCGCCAGAGGCTCCAGTCCCCTCTCCCGTGCCTTCGATGCCCGGGTGGCCCGCTTCTGCTTGTATGGCTTGTACAGATCCTCTACCCGCTGCAGAACCTGCGCGTCCTCGATCTGCTCCCTGAGCTCATCGGTCAGTTTCCCCTGTTCGTCGATCAGACGAAGGACCTCTTCCTTTCGCTCCTCCAGTCCCCGAAGATAGGTAAGCCGCTCCCCCAGATCCCGCAGGGTCGTATCCGACATTCCGCCGGTGACCTCCTTCCGGTAACGGGCGATGAAGGGGATGGTGTTGCCCTCATCGATCAGTTCGATCGTCTTCTCAACGTAACTGCTGCGGAGCTTAAACTCCGCAGCCAGGGTCTGTATCATATCCATAAGCTCTCTCCTGTTCTGTTATACTATATGAATGCTTTCTCGAAATTGATGGCTACTTCGCAGTTCGGGTCGATCTTCTTCACTTCCTGATCCAGCATCTCTTCCACCGTGTCCTCCGACATGACCATGTCCGGTGATACCACCAGATCGAAAACGATCTTCGTTCTCTGTTTCCCCGAAACGATTCTCAGGTCGTGCACTTCCTCCAGACCGTCAAACCGGCGGATCTGCTCCTCCACCAGCCTTTGCATCCGGATGCGCACCGGATTGTCCACCTCCACCGGATCCATGTGCCCGGTCACCGTGATGTTCAGCCTCTCCGTCAGCTCCCGTTCGATCTCGTCGATGATGTCGTGGGCCTCTGACAGAGTTTCCCTGGAATCCACCTCCGCGTGGAAGGAAGCGAAGCTTTTGCCCGGTCCGTAATTGTAGATGATCAGATCGTGCATGCCCAGGATCCCGGGATGGGAAAGAACGATCCTCCGAATCTCGTCGATCGTCTCCTGCTCCGGCGGCTCGCCCAGCAGCGGATCGATGGTCTCCCGGATCAGCGTGATCCCGGACCAGAGGATAAAGAGCGAAACGATGCACCCCATCGGTCCGTCCAGCTGCAGCCCGGCGAACCGGTTCAACAGCAGGCCGATGACGATGATGATGCTGGTGATCACGTCGTTTCGGTTATCGGTCCCCGCGGCGATCACCGGAAGGGACCGGATGTGTTTGCCTGTGGCGATGGTGAAGAGGGCGGAGCTTCCCTTGATCAGGATCGCGGCCAGCATAAAGATGACCATCGTCCAGGAGAATTCCGCGGCCGTCGGGTGAATACTCCGCTCTACAGAGGTGCACAGCAGCTCCCATCCCACCACAAGAACGACGGCGGAGATGACCAGACTGGCCAGGTATTCCGCCCTCGCGTGACCATACGGGTGTTTCCGGTCCGGGGGCTTTCCCGCGACATGGGCCCCGATCAGGGTGATGCAGGCCGCCAGAGAGTCGGCCATATCGTGCAGACCGTCCGCAATGACAGCGATGGAACCGGACAGGACTCCCAGAACGATCTTCGCTCCGCACAGGACTGCGTTCACGATGATTCCCAGAACGCCGGTCAGTCTCGTGTACCGCCGGCGGACCGCGGGATCCTTCGTATTCTCATAATCTTTTACGAATGTTTTCCAGATGAACTGTTTCATAGCCGGTCTATTATATCACAAAAACCGCCGCTCAGAATACATACTCCTGCAGCCGCCGGAAGGCCTCCTCCACCCGCGAAAGGGGCAGCGCCAGATTCATGCGGATGGAATCGGGACGGTTGAACTGACGGCCGTCCTGCCAGAGGATCCCCACCTCCACGCCGGCCCGGAGCAGCTCATCCAGGGTTTTCCCGTGGGCGGAAAGCCATCCGCCGCAGTCCAGAAGCAGCATATAGGTTCCTTCGGGGCGGAACACCTCCACCCCCTCGAAATGCTCCCGGATGAAGTCCACCGCGAAATCCGCATTCTTCGTCAGGACCTGCCGCAGTTCATCGACCCACTCGGACCCTTCCGGCCCGTAGGCGCCGATCAGGGCATGCATGGACAGCACGTTCATCGCGTTGTAGACGCTCAGATTCGACTGCCGGCGGATCCGGTCCCGCAGATAGTCGTTATAGATGATATGGTAGCTTCCCACCAGGCCCGCCAGGTTGAAGGTCTTCGACGGGGCGTAGAACGCCACGGTTCGCTGCCGGGCATCCTCGGAGACCGACTGCAGGGGGATGTGCCGGTTCCCCCGCAGGATCAGGTCCGACCAGATCTCATCGGATATGACATAGACATTGTTTCTCTCGAATATTTCATAAGCCCGCTCCAGCTCTTCCCGGCTCCAGACCCGCCCCGTAGGATTGTGGGGCGAGCAGAAGATGACCGTATGAATGTGATACCGGCGGATCTTTCGCTCCATATCGGCATAGTCCATCCGCCAGACACCGTCCGCATCCTTCACCAGATCACTGGCGATCAGATGATATCCCATCTGTCCGACTTCATCCAGAAATCCCACATAGGTGGGCGCATGGACCAGCACGTTGTCTCCGGCGGAGCACAGGACTGCCAGCGCGCTGAGCACGCCTCCCAGCACTCCGTTCTGATAGCCGATGTGCCTCTTCTCAAGTCCCTTGACCCCGTTTCTCAGCTCATGCCACCGGATGATGCTGTCGTAATACTCCCGCCGCGGCGCGAAGTACCCGAAGGCCGGATGCTTCGCCCGCTCGACCAGCGCTTCACAGATGCTGGGAACCGTCGGGAAATTCATATCCGCCACCCACATGGGGATCCGGTCGAACCCCTCCTTAATCTGTCCTTTCGGAGCAATGCGGTAGGGATCAATCCCCGGATCCACCGCGATGGCATCCATGCCCCTGCGGTCGAGAATGCTGGTAAAATCGTATTTCATAAACAGACTCCTTTCTGTCCTCTGCTTAGTCCTCTGAGACCGCCGTCAGCTTCGCCCGGAAGCTGATGGCCCTGGGCGTATCCATATCATCGAATAAGATGATGTGGGCTTTTCGCACCAAGTCCACGTCCTGCACCACGCCCCTGCCGAACAGGAAATGCTCCACCCGCTGGCCGGCCGCGAAGTTCTCCGGCTCCTCCTCGTCCTTCAGGATCTGCGTGCTCCGCTGGATGTAGCGGCGCGCATCCCTGATCAGATCCTCCCGGGGCGGGGCAGTGTATTCCAGCAGCTCCTGATCGATGTCCAAAGCGAACCTGGAAGGGTATCTCGGCGAGCCGTCGATGTTTCGTCCCTCCGACATGGTCAGGATCAGCTGCTTCTCCGCTCTCGTCATTGCGACGAAAGCCAGCCGCCGCTCCTCCTCCATCCCGTCTCTGGTATTGATCTTTCGGGAGGGGAAGATTCCCTCGGACATCCCGCAGAGGATCACGCAGGGAAATTCCAGACCCTTCGCCGCATGGACGGTCATCAGCTTCACCTTGTCCGGCTGCTCGGAGGTGTCCGTATTGGAAAACAGCGCCACATGAGCCAGGTAATGCTCCAGCTCCGTTTCTTCCCCGCAGGTCGCTTCATAATCGTAGATGGACTGTTTCAGCTCCGCCAGGTTGTCCAGCCTTTCCTGGCTTCCTTCGGTGCGGAGCATCTTCTCATATCCGCTGTCGTTCAGAAGCGCTGAAAGCAAATCGGAGATCTGCCGGCCTTCGTACTCCGATGCGTACCGGTCGATGAGCCGGACGAACTGAGCTGCCTTCGTGCCCTTCATGTCCGGGCTCTCCAGATTTTCCTTAAGGGCCTCGTAAAGGCTGGTGCCGCGGGCTGCCGCGTATTCCTTGAGAAAGGCGATCCGCCGCTTGCCCAGGTTTCGCTTCGGCACATTGCAGACCCGCAGGAAGGAAAGGTCGTCCCGGTAGGCGATCATCCGCAGGTAGCTCAGGGCGTCCTTGATCTCCGCCCGTCCGAAGAACTGGACCCCGCTGTAGATCGTGTAGGGGATCTTCTCCTTCAGCAGTCCTTCCTCGATGGAGCGGCTCACGTAGTGGGCCCGGTAGAGAATGGCGATGTCGCTGAGCCTCGTGCCCTCCGCCTGCAGCTGCCGGATCTTCTCCGCGATCCATTTCGCTTCCGCCTCTGCGTTCGGCCCCCGGTGAACCAGGGGCCTGGGGCCGTCGGGGAGCGAAGGAATCAGATCCTTGCGGATGCGGTTGCGGTTCTTATCGATCAGCGAATTGACAGCCTGCAGGATCTGCGGCGTGGAACGGTAATTGCGCATCATCAGGATGGTCTGCACATCCCTGTGGGTCTGGGGGAATTCCATCAGGTACTTCCCGCTGGCGCCCCTCCAGGAATAGATGGTCTGGTCGGGGTCCCCGACGATGAACAGATTCCCGTGGTATCCGCACAGGACCTCCATCAGCTCATACTGAGGCTGGTCGATGTCCTGAAACTCGTCGATCATGATGTACTCCAGCCGCTTCTGCCATTTCTGTTTCGCCGCTTCGCTGCGCTCAAAAATATACAGTGTGTATTTGATCAGATCGTTGTAATCCAGCCCGAAGCATTTCTTCTCCTGATAAAGGTACCCATAGAAGATGATGTCCTTCGCGGATTCGGCGCTCTCGTACTTCTGCCAAAGTTCCTCCAGCGACATGCCGATCATATCCATATAATACCGGGGACGCTCCTTCAGCTTGATCATCTCGATCATGTCCCGGGCGTGGGAGAAGGTCATATCCCGCAGGGTCAGGCCCCGCTCCTCGTATACGGTCTGCAGCATGGTGTCGATGTCGGAATTGTCCAGCACGAGAAAGCTCTTCGGGTACTGGACCACGTGGCTGTCCTCCTGGAGCACGGACACGCAGAAACCGTGAAACGTATTGATGTATCCGGTGTCGTTGTCCCCTGTCAGCTGGTGGATCCGCTGGCGCATCTCATTAGCCGCCTTATTGGTGAAGGTCACGCACAGGATATTCCCCGGCAGGATCCCGATCTCGTTCACCAGAAACGCAAACCGGCTGGACAGCGCCCGGGTCTTGCCGGATCCGGCGCCCGCAACCACCCGGACCATTCCTTCCGTCGCCATGACCGCCTGCCGCTGCTCCTCGTTCAGATTGTTGATATAATCGTCCACTGTGATACTCCTTGGTATTGGTCTGTTCATTATATCACTGTTCCGCATGCAGAACAAGCGTTCTTTTGCTGTCCGTGGCCAGAGACGGGTGTCCATGGAATTGTACCGAAACGTTGTTTCAAGGGGTGATTTTACAAAAAAAATCGGCTTTCAAAGCTTGAAACAGCCTGAAAGCGCGACTTTTTGGTATATAATGCAATCACTCCCCGGTCCAGCGGCCGACGATGAAAAACCGTCCTTCCTCCGTCTGGTAGGCGCAGGTGGACAGCGTCACCAGCTGATCGCCGTAAGAGGCGCTCTGCCCGGTATCGTAGATCGACAGGGCCTTCACCCCGTCCACGTAAACCCGGAAGGACTCTTCATCGGTGTATCCCGGGTATTCGTAATACTTGAACACATCGGAATCCACCGGATAGATCCGGGAATAGCAGGCCGCGATGATCTGGTAGGTCCCCTGGCTGCGGCCGTTCAGCGTTTCAATGGTAAAGGTCGGATGCTCCCGGAAGAAATCCTCCGATTCGTACTCTACCAGGTCGTGGAACATGGCCCCGCTCTTCATGTGATGACCGTAGATCAGCCAGTTCCAGGTGGGCAGATCGATGTCGCTGGCCGCGTCCATGAAGGGCGTGCCCGCATCGGAATACTCCTTGTCAAAGTCCCGGTGCAGATAGAATTCCGGATCCACTCCCTCGCCCTTCGTCTGCATGACGGGATAGTCGATCCGGGTCCCTTCAACGGTGACCCAGCCGACGATGTCCTGATTCTTCTGGTACAGCGCAGCCAGGTCGTGGCCGCCCTTCTCGTCCTTGAGCTCCCGGAAGGCCGTCTCGGACTGGTGCGCCTCCAGAAAATAACTGGCCAGATAGTACCCGGATCCGCAAAACACGATCAGGCAGAGAACGAGCACGATCTTCGTGCCCGTTCCCATTTTTTTCTTCTTGGTTCTTGCCATGATATCTCAGTTTAACTATTTCAGGTCTTCCATTTCGCACAGCTTGACGCCGGCGTTCTTCAGAATGTTCTCCGCTCTCTGCTGATCGGTGGTCTTCATCGTGATCGCCGCTTCACCCTTGGCGGACTGAATGGTCGAATAGATGTACTTGACGCCGATGCCCGCATCCGCCAGTGCCTGCAGCACAGCGTTCACCGCACCCGGCTTGTTCTCGATGGCAACCGCCAGTACTTCGGTAATGCTGGCCATGAAGCCCTTGCCGGACAGAGCGGCAACTGCCTCCTCAGGATTCTGTACGATGCATCTGAGAATTCCGTACTCACCGGTCTCTGCGATCGTGACCGCGTTCAGGTCAACGTTGTTCTCCGCGAGGATCTGTGTCAGATCCGCCAGTCTTCCTGTCTCGTTCTCCAGGAAAATCGATACCTGTTTCACTGCCATTATTCGTAATTCCTCCTATCTTCCACTCTGACTGCTTTACCTTCACTTCTCGGCAGAGTTCCCGCGTTGAGGAACCGGACCTTGCAGCCGATCTGCAGAATGTCGCGCAGCGCGTGCTCGACCCGCTTCTTCATGTTCTCGACGAATTCAATGTCATCGATCGCCAGACCTTCTGCGAACTCAACCATCAATTCAATGGTATCATTATTATGCTTCCTGTCAACCAGGATCTTGTAGTTCAGCGTCAGCTCCTCGAACTTGGCAATGACCGTCTCGACCTGGGACGGGAATACGTTGACGCCCTTGACGATCAGCATATCGTCGGTTCTGCCGAAGACGCGGCTCATGCGGACCGTCGTTCTGCCGCAGGCGCACTTCTCATCCATCAGGTAGCAGATGTCTCTCGTTCTGTAACGGATCATCGGCATACCGCGCTTGCACAGGGTGGTGAATACCAGCTCACCGGTCTCTCCCATCGGCAGCGGCTTCAGTGTATTCGGATCGACGATCTCAGGATAGAACAGGTCTTCGTTGATATGCATTCCGTTGTTCTCAATGCAGCTGGTGGCAACGCCCGGGCCGGTGATCTCAACGAGCCCGTAGATGTCGTGCGCCCGGATGCCCAGGCCCTTCTCGATCTTCGTGCGCATGCTCTGGGTCCAGGGCTCCGCACCGAACAGACCCGCTCTCAGGGACAGATCTTCCGGCTTGATGCCAGCCTTTTCGACCGCCTCGGCGATGGTCAGCGCGTAGGACGGAGTGCAGCAGAGCACGTCGCTCTTCATATCCTGCAGGAACATCACCTGACGGGCCGTGTTTCCGGAGCTCATCGGCAGAACCGTGGCGCCGATGGCCTCCGCGCCGGCATGGGCTCCCAGACCGCCGGTGAACAGACCGTATCCATAGGCAACGTGGGCCACATCGTTTCTGCCGATGCCGGCCATGGTCAGTCCTCTGGCCACGCCTTCCGCCCAGTCGGCCATGTCTCCTTCCGTATAGCCGACGATCTTCGGCTTACCGGTGGTTCCGGAGGAAGACTGAATACGGACGATGTCCTCCATCTTCGCTGCGAACAGCCCCGTGGGATAATTCTCCGCCAGATCCTCCTTCGTGATGAACGGCAGCAGCGCAATGTCTTCCAAAGTCTGGATATCCTCCGGTTTTACCCCGGCCTTGTCCATCTTCGCTGCATAGTACGGTACGTTCTCATACTCGTACTTCACTGACGCCTGCAGCCGTTCCAGCTGCAGCTGCCGCATGGTCTCGCGGTCAGCACATTCCATTTCTTTGTTCCAGATCATACCTTTTTCCTTTCGGTTCTTAGAGTTAACTTGAGCAAATCCGTATTTTTACCGGGGCAGCCGGGCTTACGCCAGCTGTCCCTTGATAAATGCGAACTTGTTCATCTCCACGAACTTTTCTTTCACATTCCCTTCTATAACCTTCATCCATGCATCAGTGCTAAAAGGAAGATTTCTTGAAGCAGCTCCCAGAAGTACCACGTTAACAGCCTTGCTGCTGCCGCTTTCCTCTGCAATCTGCATGGCATCAAACGCCTTGAGATTTCCGGCTCTCTCCGCCAGGATCCGTTCCAGATCCACCGGAATCTCCGCCTGCCCCATGATAACCGGCATGGGCAGGATCTGCTGTGTATTCACGTAAAGGGTGCCGCCCTCCTTCAGATAGGGCAGCCACCGGTAAGCCTCCAGCTTCTCGAAGGCCAGAATGATATCCGCCTCGCCTTCTTCGATCAGAGGCGAGCCCACTTTATCGTCAGAAATCTTCACGTGGGTCACGACGCTGCCGCCTCTCTGGGACATGCCGTGAACCTCGCTCAGCTTCACATCGTAACCGTTCTCCAGCGCCAGGTTACCCAGCAGCACGCTGGCCAGCAGGGTGCCCTGTCCGCCGACTCCTACGATCAGAATATTGGTGTTCATTATTTTACCTCCTTCGCGGTGCTGTCGATGGCATCGAACGGGCAGACCCGCATACAGAGTCCGCATCCGACGCAGGCACCGGGCACGATATATGGTCTGCCATCCCGCACTTCGATGGCCGGGCAGCCGATCTTCATGCACTGACGGCAGTTCCTGCACCGGTCCGTAACGACATTGGGGATATTGGACTGCTTGACGATCATGGCGCAGGGCCGCTTGGTGATGATCACGGACAGCTCGTCCCTGGAGGTCTCTTCCCTGACGACCTTCTCCAGATCCTTCACGTCAAAGGGGTCGATCTCCACAACGTTCTTCACACCGCAGGCCTGGCACAGGGTCTTCAGATCGATGGCCGGCGCCGGCTCGCCCTTGGCGTTTCTGCCGGAAGCCGGATTCTGCTGGTGACCGGTCATGCCGGTGATCCGGTTGTCCAGGATGATGACCGTTCCCTTGGCTTCGTTGTAGCACATATTGATCAGACCGGTGATGCCGGAATGCAGGAAAGTGGAATCTCCCAGCACGGCAACCGCGTTCGACTTATCCCCGGTGGCCTTCTCGAATCCGTGGGCCATGCCGATGGAGGCGCCCATGCACAGACAGGAGTCCATTGCGGATGTCGGCGGCAGCGCCGCCAGGGTATAGCATCCGATATCGCCGAAGACCGTGGTCTTCAGCTTGCTCAGGACGTAGAACAGTCCCTTGTGCGGACATCCCGCGCACAGAAGCGGCGGACGTCCGGGTGCATCGCTGGTGTCCACGGGCTCCGCTCCTGCGTCTTCCCCGAAGGCCTCCCGGATCATGCGGGCGCTGTATTCTCCCTGAATGGTGAACATGTCTTTGCCCCCGGCGACGGGAATGCCCCAGGACCGGATCTGTTCTTCGATGAAAGGCTGGCCCTCCTCGATGACGTAGAGCTTGTCCACATTTGAGGCGAAGTCACGGATCAGATCCTTCGGCAGAGGGTTCACGATCCCCAGCTTCAGGAAGCTGACATCCGGCAGCGCGTCCTTCGCATACTGATAACAGATGCCGGAGGTCACGATACCGATGGAGGCGTCCCCCATCTGCACATCGTTGATATCCCATTCACAGGAATCGGTCGCGATCTGAGCGAGTCTCTCCTCCTGCGCGACATGCAGCTTCCTCGCCATGGCCGGCATGGCCACGTACTTCATGAAGTTCTTCTCGTAGGGGATCCGTTCCCGGTCCTGCCGCTCTCCCAGCTCCACGATGCCCCGGGAATGGGACACTCTCGTATTGGAGCGCAGGAGCACGACGGTGTCGTATTTCTCGCTGATATCATAAGCTAATTTTATGTAGTCTTTGCATTCCTGGGAATCCGCCGGCTCCAGCACCGGAACACCGGCGCTCCTGCCGTGAAACCGGGAATCCTGCTCGTTCTGGCTGGAGTGACATCCGTTGTCATCCGCCACCAGAACCACCATTCCTCCGTTGACGCCCGTGTAGGCTGCGGTATAGAACGGGTCGGATGCCACGTTCAGACCCACGTGTTTCATGCAGCTTAAGGATCTGGCACCCCCCAGAGACGCGCCCATGGCCACCTCAACGCCAACCTTCTCGTTCGGCGCCCATTCCACATGCATCTCATCATATTTCGCGCATGTTTCGGTTACCTCGGTGCTCGGTGTCCCCGGATAGGAGGATACCACCGTCACGCCCGCTTCCCAGGCACCTGCCGCGAAGGCTTCGTTGCCCAACATGATCTTCTTAGTCATAAGTCTGTGATTCCCTTTCTTTATTCGCACTTGCTCAGCAGCTTCTCCCACTGCTGGTCGACGTATTCCTGCGTCTCTTCGATCATCCACTCATTGCCCGGTTTGAACATGTGACGGAATCTTCCCTGCATGGAGAGGAACTCCTCCACCGGAAGCTTCTTCCTCGGTTCGTAGGTCAGGCGCCAGACGCCGCCTTCGATCTCGTAGAGGGGCCACACGCAGGTGTCCACGGCCGCCTTGCAGATCTTCGGCAGGTCCTGGGCATCGTAGCGCCAGCCCCGGGGGCATGGCGCCAGCACGTTCAGGAAACATGGGCCCTCGGTGTAAATGGCCTTGTGCGCCTTGCCGTGCAGGTCACGGAAATCCCCGATGAAGGTGGTCTGGGCCGCATAAGGTATGTTATGCGCCGCCATGATCTCGGTCAGGTTCTTCTTGTTCTGGACCTTGCCCGGGATCTTGCTTCCCGCAGGGGACGTGGTGGCGTCGGCGAACCGGGGCGTGGAAGAGGCTCTCTGGATACCGGTGTTCATATAGGCTTCGTTGTCATAGCAGACGTAGACCATGTCGTGTCCCCGCTCCATAGCGCCGGACAGGGACTGCAGCCCGATATCGTAGGTGCCGCCGTCTCCGCCGAAGGTGATGAACTTGAAGGTATCCTTCACCTTTCCCTTCTTCTTCAGAACGTTGTATGCGGCCTCCACGCCGGACATGGTCGCGCCGGCGTTCTCGAAGGCGCTGTGAATGTAGCTGTCGTAATAGGCCGTATTCGGATAGATGAAACTGGAGACCTCCAGACATCCGGTGGCGTTGCCCACAACGGCTTTGTCTCCTTCTTCCAGAGCGCGCAGCACGCCGCGGACGGCGATCCCTGCGCCGCAGCCGGCGCACAGACGGTGCCCGCCGGCAAGCCGCTCCGGTTTATTGACTTCTCGTTTCAGATTGTATGCCATGCTCTTCTCCTGTTATCTGCCCGCCGCCTCATCGCGGTCACGCACACCGATGTACCGATATACATCGCCGGATTCCCCGGCGGAAGCGATCTCCTCCAGCGCCGTGAATACCTGCCGGAAGTGATCGACGGTCACGTCTCTGCCGCCCAATCCGTAGATATAATCGACGGCCAGCGGGCGCTCCTTCCTGTCATACAGCGCGCTTCGCACCTCGGCGAACAGCGGTCCGCCGCAGCCGTTGAAGCTTTCGGCCTTGTCCATCACTGCCACTGCCCGGACGCGGGACAGGGCCTCGGCCAGTTCTTTCGCCGGAAACGGCCGGAACACCCGGACCTTGATCAGACCGGCTCTGCAGCCTTCCTCTCTGAGCTGATCGACGCAGGCCTTGGCGGTTCCCGCGCTGGAGCCAATGACGACGACGGCTGTATCCGCATCCTCCATCCGGTATTCCTCGATGAATCCGTAGTGGCGGCCGGTCATATCTTCAAACTGCTGCGCCACATTCAGGATGGCGCCGCCGGCCTCCTTCATCGCCTGGGCCTGGGCCCGCTTGACTTCCATATAATAGGGGGCCGTTCCGTAGGGGCCCACCGCCAGAGGCTCTTCTCCGTTCAGAAGCCATGCCTCCGGTTCGTATTCTCCGACGAATTCCTTCACCTTCTCGTCTTCGATGAGTTCGATGTTGGAAACGCCGTGGCTGGTAATGAATCCATCCTGACAGACCATGACCGGAAGCCGCGTCGCTTCGCCGATCAGGATCGCCTGAATGAAGTTATCGTAGACTTCCTGGTTATCCTCCGCGTAGATCTGCAGCCATCCGCTGTCCCGGGCTCCCATGGCATCCGAGTGGTCGTTGCCGATGCTGATGGGTCCGGTCAGCGCCCGGTTGGAGACCGCCATGGTGATGGGCAGCCGCGAGGATGCCGCCACGTACAGCAGCTCCCACATATAGGCCAGCCCGCAGGAGGACGTAGCCGTCACCGCCCGTGCTCCCGCCGCCGATGCTCCGATGCATACGGACATGGCGCTGTGCTCCGACTCAACCGGCACGAACTGGGTGTCCACCAGCCCGTTGGCCATGAACTGAGAAAAGTATTCCGGGATCTCCGTCGACGGCGTGATGGGAAAGGCGCCGCAGACGTCCGGATTGATCTGTCTCATCGCAGTGGCAACCGCTTCGTTGCCGGACATTCGTTCTCTTATTGCCACTACTTCTCCTCCTTCACATATTCGATCGCATCAAAGGGGCATACGTTCACACAGATGCCGCAGCCTTTGCAGTGATAAAAATCAAAATCCCCCCGCTTCTCATCCTGTACCGGAATGGCGCTGTCGGGGCAGAACGGTACGCAGAGCAGGCATTGCTTGCACTTGTCTTCCCGGAAGACCGGCGTCATGACCCGCCACTCGCCGGTGTTGATGTACCGCGAGGTAGCCGGCTCGTAGATCTCCGCGCCCTTCGTTATATCCTGCCAGCTGATGCTCTCGTTGATATCTGCTGCTTTGATCCTGTTCATACTACCTGTACCTCATCCAGCGTTTTCTTCAGTGCGTTCATGTTGCCCTCGATGACCTCCGGCTTGGAGCGGAATTTATGCTCGAAGGACTGGCGCATATCTCTGGTAAACTGCTCCTCATCCAGCACGCCGCTGGCCTTGACGACCGCCGCCAGCATCGGCGTGTTCGGGAAATTCCTGCCCAGCGTCTCGGTGGAAATTCGCTCCGCGTCGACGATGCACAGTTTCCCCTCGTATCCGCCCAGCATTTCCCGGATCTTCTCCGGCGAATGCTTGCTGTTGATGATCAGGATCCCGCCTTCCTTCAGTCCGTGGAGCACATCCACCGTGTGCAGCAGCGTCTCGTCGACCACCACCACATGATCCGGAGTATAGATGTTCGAATGGACCGTCAGCTTCTCATCGGAGATCCGGTTGTAGGCCGTGATGGGCGCGCCCATCCGCTCCGGACCGTATTCCGGGAATCCCTGAACGTACTTCCCCGCGAAAAACGCCGCCTCCGCCAGAAGCAGGCAGGCGGTCTTGGCGCCCTGTCCCCCTCTGCCGTGCCAGCGTATTTCGACTGTCTGACCTGTGTTGCTCTTCATTTGTCGGATTCTCTCCTGTCTGTACCTCAATAAACCCGCGCAAAAGCGCGAAAAACTACCCTTATAGCTTAACGCAGCCCGTCTGCAATGTCAATATTGGATTGTGCCCGAACCACAATTATTTCCGAATTTATTTGTGCCGCCGCACTACCGCTCATCTGTCGGAGTCCTCCGCCTCTAGGCCGGGAAGATATCCACCACCTCATCGGAAGCCACCGCCGCTTCGATCAGCGCTTCGCAGTCCAGCTTCCCTTCGGATGCCAGGATCCGCTCCAGTTTCGGCTTCGTCACCGGATGTTTCGGCAGAAACACGGTGCAGCAGTCCTCGTAGGGCTCGATGGATTTCTCATAGGTTCCGATGTCCTTCGCCAGATCCATGATGTCCACCTTGTCCAGTCCGATGAGGGGACGCATGACCGGCATGGATACCGAGGCGTCGGTCACCACCAGCGCCTCCGCCGTCTGACTGGCCACCTGTCCCAGGTTCTCTCCGGTGATCAGCATACCGCAGCCGGTCTCTTTCGCCAGCCGCTCGGCGATCCGCATCATGAACCGGCGCACCAGGATCGTGGTCTCCTCCTCCGGGCAGTTCTGGACAATCTGCTCCTGGATCGGCAGCAGGTTGATCACGTGCATCCGGAACCGTCCGCAGTAGGTGGCAACCAGAGACGCCAGTTCCTCCACCTTCTCCCTGGCCCGCTCACTGGTGTAGGGGTAGGAATGAAAATGCACAGCTTCGATCAGCATGCCTCTCTTGGCCATCATCCAGGTGGCCACCGGCGAGTCGATGCCCCCCGACAGCAGGCTCATTCCCTTGCCGTTGGTGCCCAGCGGCAGCCCTCCGAACCCCGGGATCTTGTCCTGGTAAATATAGGTCTGATCGTGGCGCACATCCACGAACAGCCGGCAGTCCGGATCGTGGACGTCGACTTTCAGGACCTTGCAGCCTTTGAGCACCGCCGCGCCGATCCTGCGGCCGATCTCCGGCGACTTCACCGGGAAATTCTTGTCCGCCCGCTTGGCCTCGACCTTGAAGGTCTTTACGCCCCGCTCCTCAATGGCCTCCAGCATATACTTCACCGCGGCCTCGCCGATGGCTTCCATGGTGCTGTCGCATTCCACCGCCGGGCTGATGGACGCCACGCCGAAGACCTTGGAGATCTCACGGATGACGGCCTGCTTATCCAGGCTTTTGTCCGCCCGTACGAAGATCAGTCCTTCGTGACGGTACACGCTGACGCCGCTGAATTTCTTCAGGAGCTTGCGGATCCGCTCCGCCAGCATCCGCTCGAAGTAGGGCTTGTTCATTCCCTTCAGCGCGACCTCGCCGCACCGGACGATAAAAATATGTTCCTCATTCATGTGTCGGTTTCTCCCATGCTCTGTTCTATGATCCTATCGAAAGCTTCCCAGTCTGCGGAACCGCTGCACCACCGCCGCGGTCTTCTCTACGGTCTCTTCGATCTCTTCCTTCGTATTGTATCCGCTCAGGCTGAAGCGGATGGCCCCCTCGATCTCCCGCTCGGACCGACCCATCGCCTGCAGCACGTGGCTTCTGCCTTTTTTGTTCGAGGAGCAGGCGGAGCCGGTGGATACGCAGATGCCTTCCTGCTCCAGAGAGTGCAGCAGCACCTCGCCGCGGGTTCCGAGAAATGAAACGTTCAGGAGGCTCCCGCAGCAGTCTCCCGCCTCTTCCCCCGCCGCCTGCGGACTGTTCAGCAGGATGTCCGGAATCTCCTCCCGCAGTCCCTCCAGCAGCCGGTTTCTCAGAGCAGCGATGTTCTCCATCCGTTCCTTCCGGTCGTTCATGCAAAGGCTGCAGGCAAGCCCCAGTCCCGCGATGGCGGGGACATTCTCCGTTCCGGACCGAAAGCCCTTTTCCTGGCCTCCTCCGTGAATGTATGCGGGGATCTGCAGTCCCTTTCGCATCAGCAGCGCGCCGCTGCCCTTGGGTCCGTGGATCTTATGTCCGCTGATGCTGATCAGATCCGCCTTCTGCGGCAGCGGGATCTTGCCGAAGCTCTGCACGGCATCGCAGTGCAGCAGCGCCGGTGCCTGCCTATCCTCGATGATCTGTGCCAGCGCATCGATGGGAAAGATGGTGCCAACTTCATTGTTCACCTGCATCATGGTGACCAGGATCGTCTGATCATTGATGGCTGCTTCCGTCGCCGCCAGGTCCGGCCGTCCCTGATCATCCACACCGACGCGGATCACTTCGAATCCTTCCTGTTCCAATGCGGCGCAGCTTTCGAGAACCGCCGGGTGCTCCACGGCGGAGGTCACGATTCGGCTGCCCCTGCGCCGTCCAGCCTTTGCGGCTCCGAAGATCGCCATGTTGTCTGCCTCGGTTCCTCCGGAGGTGAACACGATCTGGGCGCCGGGAAAACCTGCGGCTTCGGAGACTTCTCTTCGCGCCTGCTTTACCATCCGCTCGGCCTCCAGTCCCATCCGGTGCAGGGACGAAGGATTGCCGTAAGTTTCTTCCATGCAGGTGATCATCCGCTCGGTCACGAGGGCATGCTGTTTCGTTGTAGCGCTGTTATCCAGGTAAATCATATTTCCCCTTACACTTCAGAAAAACCGCACGCGCTGCGCGATACGGTTTTTGCTGTTTCTTTATTGCTTCGTCTTGTTTCGGTCCTCCGGCTATTTCGCGTAATCGATCGCTCTGGTCTCCCGGACAACGTTGACCTTGATCTGTCCCGGGTACTCCAGTTCGGATTCGATCTTCTTCGAAATATCCCTTGCCAGCAGTGCGATGGCCTCATCGCCCACCTCATCCGGCTTAGCGATGATCCGAATCTCCCGTCCTGCCTGGATGGCGTAGGATGTTTCGACGCCGGCGGTGGTATTGGCGATCTCCTCCAGCTTCTGAAGACGCTTGATATAGGATTCCAGCGTCTCGCGTCTGGCCCCCGGTCTGGCCGCGGAAAGCGCGTCCGCCGCCGCGATCAGGACCGCCTCGATGGACTTCGGCTCGTAGTCGCCGTGGTGTGCCGCCATGCCGTTGATGACCGCTTCGGATTCCTTGTATTTCTTCAGGACCTCCATGCCGATGTCAACGTGGGTGCCCTCCCGCTCGTGGTCGAGGGCCTTGCCGATGTCATGCAGCAGTCCGGCCCGCTTGGCCAGCGTCACGTCCAGTCCCAGCTCGCCTGCCATCAGACCCGCCAGCAGGGCAACCTCGATGGAGTGCTTGAGCACGTTCTGCCCGTAGGAGGTTCTGTACTTCAGGCGGCCCAGCAGCTTGACCAGTTCCGGATGCAGGTTGTGGATCCCCACCTCGAAGGTGGCCTGCTCGCCCTCTTCCTTGATGATGGCGTTGACTTCCCGCTCGGATTTGTGAACCATCTCTTCGATTCTGGCCGGATGGATCCGTCCGTCGACGATCAGCTTCTCCAGCGCGAGCCGGGCCACTTCTCTTCTGACCGGATCGAAGCCGGACAGAATGACCGCTTCCGGCGTGTCATCGATGATCAGATCGATGCCGGTGGCGTTCTCGATGGCGCGGATGTTCCTGCCTTCTCGGCCGATGATCCGGCCCTTCATCTCATCACTGGGCAGCGGCACCACGGAAACCGTGGATTCCGCCACGTGATCCGCAGCGCACCGCTGGATCGCTCCGGTGATGATCTCCTTCGCCTTCTTGTCGGCGTTTTCTTTGGCTTTGTTTTCGATTTCTTTGTAGAGCAGGGCGGCGTCGCTTCTGGCCTCTTTCTCGACCTTCTCCAGGATAATCTCTCTGGCCTGATCGATGGTGTAGCCGGAGATCTTCTCCAGCTCCTCCAGCTGCTGCTTCAGCGCGCGGTCCATTTCCTGCTGCTTACGGGTGATATTTTTTTCCTGTTTTGTGATGTTTTCTTCTTTTTTCTCAATATTTTCAAGCTTCCTGTCGATGGACTCTTCCTTCTGGATGAGTCTTCGCTCAGATTTCTGTATTTCGTTTCTCCGTTCGCGGATCTCCTTCTCCGCTTCGTTTCTCTGTCTGTGGGCCTCCTCCTTGGCCTCCAGGACCAGTTCCTTCCGGATGGTTTCTGCTCGGTTCTCGGCATCCAGGATCATGTTCCTGGCCTTGGTCTCGGCGTTGCCGATGGTCTTCTCGCCGATGGATTTTCGCAATATATAGCCTACCAGTATTCCTATGGCAAGCGCAATCACTCCGATAATGATCGGAAGTATTACCGTCATACTGTCTTCCTCCTTCTGATTCAATTGTCAAGTTTCAATTCTATTTCGATTTGATATTTTCGCTCAAAATACCAAGAGTATTACTTAAAAAGTAATATATATAAAAAGTTAAAAACATACGTAGTTATTATATGCTGTTTTATGGTTCAAGTCAACGAATCCATGCCATTCTGCACAAAAAAGGAGCGCTGCATCTGCGCGCGCTCCCTGTGAATCGCTTCAATCAATACGCCGGAAACGGCTGATCCGTCAGAATCCGTCCGGCAATCTGGCGGAAATTCTCTTCGATGGGTGTCCCTTCGGTGCATACGATCGGCACCCCCCGGCCGGTGGAAATCCGGATCCTTCGATCCATTTCGATCATTCCGGCAATCGGCGTGGCGCTGCTGTTAATCATGCTCTGGATGTCCGGGATCACCCCTGCGGTGATGAGCTCGTTATCGATCTTATTCACCACCAGATAGGAATTGCGAAGCCCGTGGTCGGACAGGAAATTTACCAGTGTGTCCGCATCCCTTAGGGAAGCCACCTCCGGCTCCGTGACGACTATTGCGCACTGAGCGGCGGGTATGCTGGCCTCCAAAGGCTGGCCGATCCCTGCGCCGCAGTCGATGATCACATAGTCAAAATACTTCTTCAGAATATCGCACAGCGCGCTCATGTGCTTCGACGTGATCTGCCGGTCGTCCTTGCGGGGGGATGCTGCCATGAAATACAGTGAATCAAATCCGTTCACCTTCAGGAGCGCCTTGCTCAGACGGCACATTCCGGACATGGCGTCCGCGATGTTAAAGACCACCCGGTTCTCCATTCCGAGATACAGATCCATATTCCGCATCCCGAGGTCCATATCGATCAGCGCGACCCGTTTGCCGCATCTGGCCAGGAGCGCACCTAAATTAACGGCAAACATCGTTTTGCCGGTACCGCCCTTTCCTGATGCAACTAAAAAAACTTTGTCCATTGGATCGCAAAACCCCTCCTGCGAAATATCATGCCTATTTATTTTGCCCAAAAAAAACCGTCCCGTCAAGTAGAAACCTTCCGCAGCGGCAAAGTTGTAAAAGTTCAGAATTGTTTTCACATCAGTCCGATGCCCCGCATGCTCACGTATTCTCCGTCTCCGATGACGATATGATCCAGCACCGGGATACCCAGAATGCTCCCCGCCTCCATCAGCCGCCGGGTGGTCGCCACGTCCTCCTCGCTGGGCGTCGCATCCCCGCTGGGATGGTTGTGCAGGAACAGGACACAGCCGGCGCTGCGGCGGATCGCGTCGGTAAACACTTCCCTCGGATTCGCCGAAGTCGAACTGATATCACCGACGGAGATTTCCTTTTCTTCTATGATTCCACCTCTGCTGTTGATCATCAGACAGATGAAGTGCTCCTTCTTATAATGCCGCATGGAATGCATGTAGCGCCGGGCGATCTCATCCGAATTCGTCGCATCCTCCCGCTGCGGCCCCGGAGCCGCAGCGATCCTCCGCCCCAGCTCCACCGCGGCGAGCACGCTGCAGATCTTCGCATCTCCCAGGCCGTCGATCCGTCCCAGTTCCTCGGGACTGGCTTCTGCCAGGGACCGGATGCCGCCCCCGTCCATGGACAGGATCTCCCCGGCAAGATCCATGGCGGATTTCGAAGCGGTTCCCGTATGGAGCAGGATCGCCAGAAGCTCCGCGTTGCTCAGAGTGTCCTTCCCGTCTCTCAATAGTTTTTCTCTGGGTTTTTCCCAGATCGGCAGTTCGTTCAGTTTCATTTCAGATCTCCTCTCCCATTGACAATATTGAATGTACCGTACTGCAAAGTGTCACGCAGCTTCGTATTTTCATTCACCCTGTGACAATCCGTTTTTCGTTTTGTCACGCAGGACAACGTTTTTGAAGTCACCGTGACAATTTGCTCTGCAAAAGTCGGACTGGCTTGTCAGGATTGTCACGCGCCTCTGCATTTTGGCCCTTCTCGTGACAATGCCAGTTTTCATACATCGATTGACACACCCTCCTCTCGCCCCTTTCTTTATTAATATACCATATATTGCCATTTATTGCAATAAAAAACTGCTACCCGGCATCCTGTGCCGTCAGCAGCAGTCCATTGTCAAATTCAGCGTCGCAGCCGGATCAGCCCCGAACGATCTCCAGCACCTTCTGCACGACCTGATCGATATCCAGGCCCGTGCTGTCCAGCTCGATCGCGTCCTCCGCCTTGCGCAGCGGGTTGAGCTCCCTCGTCATGTCATTGTGGTCTCTCTGTTTGATATCCGCCAGCACATCTTCAAAGCTCTGGTCCTCCCCCTTCTCCTGCAGTTCCAGAAAACGGCGGCGGGCCCGCTCCTCCGCGGAGGCCGTCAGGTAGATCTTGAATATCGCGTCCTTCAGTACATTGGTCCCGATGTCCCGGCCATCCATGATCACGCTCTTTCGCGTGCCCATCTCCCGCTGCAGCTGCACCAGCTTTTCCCGGACCGCCGGGATCTGAGAACAAACGGATGCCATCATGGACATCTCCGGTGTGCGGATCTGGGAGCTGACGTTTTCACCGTCCAGGAAGACCTCCCCCTGCCGCAGATCGATCTGAGTGTCTGCCAGCATATCCTGCACCGCAGCCATATCCGAAGGGTCAACCCCCTGAAGTTTCACCTTGTATCCGATCGCCCGGTACATGGCTCCGGTATCAATGTAATCGATGCCCAGCTCCCTGGCGACCGCTTTGGCGATGGTGCTCTTGCCGGCCCCGCTGGGTCCGTCGATCGCCACCTGATAGATTTCGCTCATTTCATGTCCTCCTGTTCCGTACTCTAGCGCTCTTTCTTGCTGGTCAGGAGCTTCTCAACCTCCTGAACGAAGGTGTTGATATCCGTAAACTGGCGATAGACCGAGGCAAACCGGACATAGGCGACCTCGTCCAGATCCCTCAGCCGTTCCATCACAAGTTCTCCGATGAAGGTGCTCTCGACTTCCTTCTCCATCATATTGTTCAGACCGCGCTCGATGTCGTTTACGATCTTCTCGATGTCATCCACACTGACCGGGCGCTTCTCACAGGCCCGGATGATCCCGTTCATCAGCTTGTTCCGGTCGAAGGCCTGACGGCTGCCATCTTTCTTGACGACCATGAGGATCATTTCCTCGACCTTCTCATAAGTGGTGAACCGGCGGCCGCAGGCCTCGCACTCCCGCCTTCTTCGGATCGCCTTGCCATCTTCGGTATGTCTGGAATCGATCACCTTGCTGTCTTCGTTTTCGCAATACGGACACTTCATCGGTTTTCCCCTCTCCGCACTTCAGTAACTGTGCACAACAACCACAATGATTTCCTGAAACTTATACCTATTGTACTATATCTTGTGTTTTTTGCCAAGCACAAGAAAAGAGCTGGCGCATTAAGCGACAGCCCCTTCATTATCTTTGTCAAACTATCTCCTCCGCTTATCTCACGTGGAAGTTCAGATTCTCCTGATACTCGCCGGAATCCAGTCTCCGGAAGAAGTCCTTGGTCTCCATGGCGATGACGCCGCTGAGAACCACCAGAGCGATCAGGTTCGGTGCAGCCATCAGTCCGTTGAAGATGTCCGCGATGGTCCATACCTGGCTCAGGGTCAGGAACGGTCCGATCAGAACCGCCAGGATGTAGATCCAGCGATAGACCTGGATCGCAGCCTTGTTGCCATTGGTCAGATAATCGAAGCAGCGCTCCGCGTAGTAGTCCCAGCCGAGGATCGTGGTGAAGGCGAAGAATGCCAGCGCCGCCATGACGACGAAGGCTCCGGCGGAATGCGACCAGGGCAGGCCCATGCCGAAGGCCAGCTGTGTCAGCGCAGCTCCATCGTAGACAGGATCCGCACCCTCCAGGATGCCGGCCGCGATGTTCGCCTGATTCGCGGTCTCATAAGCTCCGGATACCATCAGCGTCAGACCGGTCATGGTGCAGATGCAGATGGTGTCGATGAAGGTACCGGTCATGGTGACCAGACCCTGACGGACGCACTCATTGGTCTGCGCAGCAGCAGCCGCGATCGGAGCCGAGCCGAGGCCCGCCTCGTTGGAGAAGATGCCTCTGGCAACGCCCTTCTGCAGAGCGATGAACATGGTACCGACCACGCCGCCGGTGACCGCGGACGGGCTGAACGCCGCAACGACGATCTGTCCGATCGCGTGCGGAATGTCCGCGATGTGATAGAAGATGATGCACAGACATACGATGACATAAGCGATCGCCATGAACGGAACGACGACGGTCGTTACGGACGCGATTCTCTTGATGCCGCCGATGATGACCAGCGCCGCAAGGCCTGCGACAACGATCGCCGTGATTACGACAGAAACGGAGTAGCTTCCGCCGAACAGGCCGACCATATGGGCGTCGTTCGGGTCAAAGAAGGAATGCGCCGCATTGGCGATACCGTTGACCTGGGTGATGGTTCCGATACCCAGTGCTCCGGCCAGGCATCCGAACAGGGCGAACAGCTTGCCCAGCCACTTCCAGTTGTGACCGGTTCTTTCTTTCATGCCCTTTTCGATATAATAGAACGGGCCGCCCAGGAAGGTTCCGTCTTCCTTCTGGACTCTGTACTTGATAGCCAGCAGACCTTCCGCGTACTTGGTCGCCATTCCGAAGCAGGCTGCGATGATCATCCAGAACAGAGCGCCCGGACCGCCGGCGACGACCGCTGTCGCAACACCGACGATGTTTCCTGTACCGATGGTCGCCGACAGCGCCGTTGCCAGCGCGCCGAAACTGGTGACCTCACCGGTACCGCCTTCTTCGTTGTGTACCATGTACTTCAGGGCTTTGCCCAGCTTCCTGAACTGTAATACCTTCAGTCTGCAGGTAAGCAGAATGCCGGCACCCATGATCAGGACAATCAACGGAATTCCCCATACGATTCCGTCTACTGTGTCTAGGAATTGTGTGATCATTTTGGATTTCTCCTTCTCCTAAAAAATAAAAATAATGAAAATAAAAACGAAAAAGCCGATAATATTCCTATTAACGACTTTCTCCAGAGAGTATGGGAGTTATCTTGTAACTACTGACTCTGTCCTTTTGCCTGAGAGATTGCTGCATTCCGGTCCGGTCTTCCAGCCGGGTCACAGCGTACACCTTCGGCGCTCCTAAGAGACTCTCCAGAGAACGTAGTTCATATGTTCACGGCAGGTAAAATCTGCCATGATTCGTATAAACTTACACTAGAATACTATCACACCGTCCCATACCTGACAAGAAAAAATGGCTCATATATATTGTATACATGAACCATTTTGCTCATATTTGCGGTTATTTCTTTACTTTCGAGTTATCGAGGATGAAATCCTGCACCTTCTCGTAGAGAAGCGTGATGTGGGCGTACTGCTCCAGCGTTCTGCCGGTATACTGCTGCACGGTCTCGTCATCATAGCCCTGTTTCTCGATCTCGTCCAGCTTGGCCTGCTTCTCGTCTTTCGAATAGGTCAGATTCTCTTTATCCGCGATGTATTCGGTCAGCAGCTCCTGCTTGATCAGCGTCTTCGTGCTGTCCTCGATGATGGACTTGACAGTCTTCTCGTCGTCGGCCCCGTACATCTGCTTCAGGATATCGCTGCGGCTCATGCCGTACTGCTGCGCCATCGTATCGATCTGGGCGTCAAACACCTTCTGATAGGCTTCCATCTCCTCCTCCGGATACTTCTTCACCTCGGTGTTCTCCAGCACATCCGACCAAAGGCTGTTCTTCTGCTCGGTCTTCGCCGTCTCTTCCTTCTCGTTGTAAATATCCTGTCTGATGGATTCCTCGTATTCCTCCTTCGTCTGGAAATCCGTGTTCTCCTTCACGAAGTCCACGGTATACTCCGGAATCTTCGGCCGGGTCGCCGAGTTGATCTTGACCGTGAAGACCGCATCCTTGCCGGCAACCTTCTCTCCCTGATAATCATCCGGGAAATGCACCTTGACCTCGACGGATTCTCCGACCCTGTGTCCGATCAGTCCGTCCTCAAATCCCTCGATGAACTGACCGCTTCCCAGCTCCAGATCAAACCCCTGGCTGGCACCGCCGTCGAATTCCTTGCCGTCGACCTTGCCGGTATAATCGATGTTGGCCGTATCTCCCTTCTTTAGCTTCGTCTTCTCATCCAGCTTCTGATTCTCCTGCTTCTCCTTCAGGGCAGCCTCCACCTTCTCCTGGATTTCCTTCTCGCTGACCTTGATCTTGTAACCGTCGACCTCCAGACCCTTGTATTCGCCGACTGTGATGTAATCATCCAGATTCAGTCCGTCATACTGCATCTTCTCTCCGCCGCAGGCCGCAAGCCCCAGACAGAGAAAGACTCCGAGCAACATCATGCATCCCGTCCGTATCGTTCTTCGTTTCATTGTCTTCTCCTGTTTCTGTTTATCTGATGATTTATGATAACATTCAAGTATGTTCATTCTGTGTGCAAAGGCAGGACGATCCTGTTTTTGTTTTCCTGCTGACTCTGCCTCTGATGCGCCTGCAGAATTTCCCGGATCTGATCATTGATCTGGCTCACCTCGGCCTGAAGCTCCGATGCCGAGACCCGAAACGCATCGTTTCCCAGTATGATCATCTGCTCCAGACGGTCCGATGTGGCGACGCGGACATGAAACTTCCGCTTCATCTGATAACTCGCCCGCTCGATATAGGTGTCCGCCGTCTCCGCTTCCGCTGTGAACACCACCGTCACATTCCCGTGCTTCTCGGTGTGCTCCGTTCCACCCTTCACCTTATATGCGTCAAAGACCGCGATCACCTCGCACCTGCGAAACCCCTGATAGTTCTGAAGGATTTCGATCAGAGCCTGGCGAGCGGCATCAATGCTGATTTTTGACAGCTCCCGCAGCTCCTCCCAGGCGAAGATGATGTTGTATCCGTCCACCAGAAGAATTTCAGGCAAAGGCTGGACGGGCTTTGGCGGGCGAACCTTCCGGGGAGCGGCCTCGATGACGCGGGCCGGCCGGCGCGGCCGCGTCTCGGATTTGCTGCCGTAGGTCTTCTCAAAGATCCGGTTCAGTTCCTTGTCGTCCGCCGCCGATAAGCTTCCGCCGGCAGTCGCGGGAGCATGCTCCGGCAGAGCCTCTTCCCGTGCTCCCACACGGACGTGCATCATCTCATCCGCTTCATCCCAGGGGACATTTCTGCCCGCTCCATGGGAGCAGAACACTGAGTCCGCCGGATGCTCGATATCCCGGTCCGGATCGTATCCGGAGGCGGCGATCACCTCTGCTTCGTTCTGGCAGGGAGCAAATCCGCTGAAGGAGCAGGAAAAATGTCCATATCCCTTGGTATAGGAGGCCACCTCCGCCGCATATCCCCGCATCTGCCGCACCGGCGCGTTTCCGCGGATCCGTATCATTTCTCCGCCGGCCGTTTCCTCTGTCTGAAAGGAACCTCCCATGCGCTGAATATCCGCCATGGCCCTTCCGATCTGCTGCCCGGGAAGTTCAATGGTAAATTCATACCAGGGTTCCAGAAGCCGGCACTTCGCCTTGCGCAGGCCCTGACGGACCGCGCGGCAGGTCGCCTGCCGGAAATCCCCCCCTTCGGTGTGCTTCAGGTGGGCTCTGCCCCCTTCGATGGTGATCCGCATATCTGTGATCGGTGCTCCCGTCAGAACGCCGGGGTGCTCCCGCTCCGTCAGGTGCGTCATGATCAATCTCTGCCAATTGGTGTCCAGATCATCGCTGCTGCAACCGGAGACAAATTCCAGTCCGCTTCCCTGAGGCAGGGGCTCCATCCGAAGGTGCACCTCCGCATAGTGGCGCAGCGGTTCGAAGTGTCCCGCACCCCGAACCGGCTCCAGAATCGTTTCTCTGTATTCGATCCTTCCTTCATCGAAGGCGGCTTCGATCCCGAACCGGTCCCAGAGCAGCTGCCGGAGGATCTCCAGCTGAATTTCGCCCATGAGCCGGATCTGAATCTCCTGCAGCGGCTCGATCCACCGGATATGAAGCTGCGGATCCTCCTCCTGCAGCTGACGAAGCTGCTGCAGGACCAGGGGCACATTCGAGCCCTCCGGCAGGATCAGCCGGTAGATCAGAACCGGCTGGAGCATCGCCTTCTCGTGAAAGCCCAGCAGCGTTCCCAGACCCTGCCCCGCTTCGGTGTGCTGCAGTCCCGCCACCGCAACCAGCTGTCCCGCCTGGGCCGTTTCTGCCGTTTCAAACCTCTGGCCGGAATAGATCCGGATCTGATGGATCTTTTCTTCCTCCTCGGAGGCCGAGGTCCGGATCAGATCCCGCACCGAGATCCTTCCGCCGGTGATCTTCATATGGGTCAGCCGCGTGCCTTTGTCATCCCTCGTGATCCGAAACACCTTCGCCCGGAAGGAGTCCTCATAGACGGGCGTTCTCGTATACGCATCCAGTCCCGCCAGAAGCTCCCGTACGCCCGCCTGATGCAGCGCCGATCCGAACCAGACCGGGAAGATCCTTCTTCTGCTGATCGCTGTGATGATCTCGCTTCGGGGCAGCTCCTCACCGGCCAGAAACCGGTCCAGCAGCCGCTCATCGCACATGGCCAGCTCCTCCGGATCCGGCCCGCCGTCAAAGCGCACGCAGCTGTCATCCAGCGCGCTCTTCACCCCGTCCATGGCCATCCCGGGATCCGTTCCCTCCAGGTCCATCTTGTTCACGAAGATAAACACCGGAATATGGTGCTTCTGCAGCAGTTTCCAGATGGTCAGTGTATGCCCCTGCACCAGCTGTCTTCCGCTGATCACCAGGACCGCCGCATCCAGAATGGACAGGGTCCGCTCCATCTCGGCACTGAAATCCACGTGTCCCGGCGTATCGACGAGGATCAGCTCGGTGCCTTCGGTCTGGATCTGCGCCTGGCCGGAGAAGATCGTGATTCCCCGCTTTCGCTCCTGAACATCGGTATCCAGAAAGGAATCCCCGTTATCGACCCGTCCAGCCTTTGGGATGACGCCCGAAACCGCCAGCATCGCCTCGGACAGGGTCGTCTTGCCGGCATCCACATGGGCCAGTATTCCGATTGTAATCCTCTTTTTCCCGCTCATAGACTACAGTATACCAGAAAAACACAAAGACTCCGAACGGTTTTTCGGAGCCTTCGTGAGAAATATATGAATGATGACTGTGATTTACAGTGCTGCCTTGGCTGTCTCACACAGCTTGGTGAAGCCCGCCGGATCGTTGATGGCGATCTCGGACAGCATCTTGCGGTTGATGTCGATATTGGATTTCTTCAGACCATCGATCAGTCTGCTGTAGGACATGCCGTTCATTCTTGCCGCCGCGTTGATTCTGGCGATCCACAGCTTGCGGTATTCTCTCTTCTTGTTCTTGCGGCCGACATAAGCGGAGCGGAGCGCTCTCATGGTTGCCGGCTTAGCTGCTCTGTAAGTCGTGCTCTTGGATCCGTAGAATCCCTTCGCCATCTTCAGAACTTTTTTATGTCTCTTATGTGCGTTGACACCTTTCTTAACTCTTGCCATTGTATCCCTCCTTACTTGCTCAGTACTTCTTTGATTCTGCCCAGATCCGCACCTGTCAAAGTGGTAGCCTTTCTCAGGCCTCTCTTTCTCTTCTGGCTCTTCTTCGTAAGGATATGACTCTTGTATGCCTTATTTCTCTTAACCTTTCCTGAACCTGTCACTTTGAAACGTTTGCATGCGCCTCTATGAGACTTCATTTTGTTTTTTGCCATGTTGTCCCTCCTATAGTTACACTAATTATTTATCTTTTTTTGGCGAAAGAGTCATCGTCAGGCTCCGTCCCTCGAACTTCGGTTTGCGGTCGACGGTGCCGACATCGGCAACAGCCTCTGCAAACTTGTCCATGACTTCCATGCCTCTCGCTACATAGTCACGCTCTCTGCCGCGGAACCGCAGACTGACCTTCAGCTTGTCTCCATCCTTCAGGAATTTGGATGCAGTTTTTGCCTTTACCATGATGTCGTGATCCTCAATGAAGGTGGATAATCTGATTTCTTTGACCTGCATGGTCTTTTGCTTTTTTCTGGCTTCCTTCTCGCGCTTGCTCATCTCGTACTTGTACTTGCCGTAGTCGAGAATCTTGCAGACCGGCGGATTCGCCTTGGGCGCGATGCAGACCAGGTCGAGTTTTTTCTGCTCTGACAGATCCAGTGCCTCCTGGCGGCTCATGATGCCGAGCTGGGTTCCATCGGTATCGATGACACGCAGCTCTTTGCCACGAATTTCTTCGTTGATAAAAGCTTCTTTGCTAATTGTTCTGTACCTCCTGACAAACAAACAGCGGACACAAAGTATCCGCTGCTCTAAACAAACCCCCCGCGGGGAATCGCTCGATATGAACCCAGGCGCCCATCGCCCCTAAGGTGAGAAGCGGATAACTTCTTCTTCCTACCTCGAGTACTTTACCACAAGCGAAGCTCCATTGCAAGCATTATTTTTCGAGGGGCTCCGCTAAGGCCAGCATCTCGTCCCACTCCGCCTTCAAAACCATTTTCAGACCCTGCAGGACGGTGATCGGAATGTGATGGCGCCCCATTTCGATCTGGGCGTAGATTTCCCGGCTCATGGGTAGCCCCATGAGCTGCAGCTTCTGAGATACCTGTTCCTGGGTCATGTCTGCCCTCAGTCTCAGTAATCTCAGATTCTGTCCAATATTCTGATCCTGTACGATACGCTGATCCATTGGTCGTCTCCCCTGCCTTGCCAAGCTTTCTGTATCGTTCGATTTTATCGAAGGGTTCTCCTTCGTTTGTTATGCTTTCGTAACATGGGGCGGATTTTTCCAAGGCCGGCTGCAGGGCTTGCAATTTTGTCCGGAAACCAATAAACTGTCAGTAACAGACTGACGCACCCGCAGGAGGGCCTTATGATTCGATCCATGGAACAACTCAGCATCCGTCTCAAGGAGATCCTTCCCATCCTGGAGACCATCACCGATGCCGTATTTATAGATAATAATGAAGGAATCTGTCTCTGGTGCAACACCGCCTGCGAGGAGCTCTACGATCTCGAAATCGACGAGATCGAGGGACGGACCGTAGACGAGCTGGAGCGGGAGGGTATCTTTTCCCCTTCTGTCACCAAGCGGGTCCTCCAGGAGAACCGGGAGCTTACGATCATTCATGAGAACCGCCAGGGGCTGCGGCTTCTGACCACCGGAACCCCGATCTTCGACGATCAGGGGATCCTGCAGCTGATCATCACCACGTCCAGAGACATCTCCGGCTTTACGATGAAGAAGCACGCGGGGGAAGAGCTCTCTCTGGTGGATGTCCGCAGTCTGGACGCCTCATCGCTCTCCTCCCCGGATACACCTGAACTGGGAGAACACGATATCGTCGCCTACAGCGCCCCGATGAAAAACGTCATCGCTCTGGCACGGCGGCTGGCTGCCGTCAACACGACGGTCCTGATCACCGGCGAGTCCGGTGTCGGCAAGGGCCTTCTGGCCCGCACCCTCCACGAGGAAGGCACCCGCTGGAAGCAGCCCTTTGTGACGGTCAACTGCGGCGCCATTCCGGAGAATCTGATCGAGTCCGAGCTGTTCGGCTATGTTGCCGGTGCCTTTACCGGCTCCCGTTCCGGCGGCAAGCGCGGCTACTTCGAAGCGGCGCAGAACGGAACGATCTTTCTCGATGAGATCTCCGAGCTGCCCCTCAATCTTCAGGTCAAGCTCCTGCAGGTGATTCAGGAGAGGCAGATCACACCGGTCGGCGCCGTGGATCCGATCCCGGTGGATGTCCGGATCATTTCCGCCACGAACCGCAATCTGGCGGACCTGGTGCAGGAAGGCAGATTCCGGGAAGACCTGTACTACCGGCTGAACGTCGTTCCCATCGAAGTACCCGCCCTGAGAGAGCGGACCGAGGACATCATCCCGCTGATCCGTCTGAACCTGGCCAAATACAACCAAAAGCTGGGGGAGCACAAGTCCATCAGCTCCGATGCGCTGTCGATCCTTCTGAAATATCCCTGGCCCGGAAACATCCGGGAGCTGCAGAACATCGTCGAGCGTCTCGTCATTACAACCTCCTCCGATGTAATCACCGAGGACGATATCTTCATCTTTATTAAGGAAGCAGCCGAACAGAACACCAGTCCCGCCATCGACACTTCCCTTACCGCCGCCCTGGAGAAGGCCGAAAGGGAAATCCTTCGTCAGACCCTGGATCGGTACGGCTCCACACGGGCGATCGCGCGGGTGCTCCGCATCAGTCAGCCCACCGTCGTTCGGAAGCTTCAGAAGTACGGTCTGCACAAGTGATTCATCTTTGTATCACCGATTCATTTCTGAATCATTCAACTGTTAGACTAGACTAACCGCAAATTTATCCTGTTTTCAGCGCCCTCCCCTGGGAGGGTCTTTTTATTTGATTCACATTTGAATCAAGCCTGGTGCCATGCCCGACCGGTTCCCTTCCGTACGGCTTCCCCCAAGGTTTCGCTCCAGCTTTTGCACAAAGGCTGGAAAGCCTGCAATTCCAGCCTTTGCAGCGTCTTCCAATCGTGCCGCCGAAAAAAACACAGATTCATTGCGGTTCTGACACACAATTGGCACATTCGTTGCTTAATATATGGGTGTTTACAATAATTCTACAGTTATTTTAAGGAGGACTTAGAAAATGGCATCTACACCTGAAGAAAGAGCTGCTCGCAGAGCGGAAGCAGAAACTTACGTTGCAGGCCTGGTAGAGAAGGCAAGAGTTGCTCAGGCAGTCGCTGAGAAATTCACTCAGGAAGACGTTGATCTGATCACAGCTGCAGTTACCTACAACCTGACAAAGCCGGAAAAGGCTAAGAAGTATGCGGAAATGCTGGTTGAGGAATCCGGCATGGGTATCGCAGAAGACAAGGTCGGCAAGATCTACGGCAAGGTCTGGGGTTCCTACATCAAGATGAAGGACAAGAAGTCCGTCGGTCTGGTTGACGACGCTCCGTCCGGTGGCCCTGGAATCACCGCTTATGCGAAGCCGATGGGCGTTGTTGCTGGCATCATGCCTGTTACCAACGGCGAAGCTACCCCGATCGTTAAGTCCAACATGGCTCTGAAGACAAGAAACGCGATCATTCTGGCACCCCACCCGAAGTGCAAGAAGCTCAACGTTGAGATCGTTAACGAGATCAGAGCGACACTGAAGAAGCTGGGTTATCCGGAAGATCTGGTTCAGACCTGCGATCCGGAGCACGTTAATCTGGAAACTTCTCAGGAACTGATGAAGCAGTGCGACTTCATCCTGGCAACCGGCGGCGAAGCACTGGTTGAGACAGCTTACTCCTCCGGCACACCGGCAATCGGCGTTGGCGTTGGTAACTGCTGCTCCATCGTTACCGGCAAGACCCCGATGGCTGAGGTTGCGAACATGATCGTTACTTCCAAGAAGTATGACAACGCGACATCCTGCTCCACCGAGAACAACATCCTGGTTTATGAGGACTGCTTCGATGAGTTCGTCAAGGAAATGGAAGCTGCCGGCGCTTACATGTGCACCGAAGAAGAAGGCGAGAAGCTGAAGAAGTGCATGTGGCCGAACACTCCGAACGATCACGTACTGAACAGAGCAATCGTTGCTCAGAACGCTCAGAAGATCGCTGCTCTGGCTGACATCGAGGTTCCGGAAGGCACCACCGTTCTGATGGCAATGGAAGAAGGCGCTGGCCTGGATCACCCGTTCGCAGGCGAGAAGCTCTCCCCGGTATCCGGCGTTCAGAAGGTTAAGGATCTGGACGATGCAATCGCTCGTATTCAGGACATCCTGAACTATCAGGGCAAGGGACACAGTGCTGGTATCCACACCAACGATCCGGCTGACGTCAAGGCAATCGCAGAAGTACTGCCGGTCACCAAGATTGCAGTCAACCAGCCGCAGTGCCTGACCAACTCCGGTGGCTGGAACACAGGATTCCCTGTTTCCATGACTCTGGGCTGCGCAACCTGGGGCGGCAACAGCGTATCCCACAACGCAACCTACAAGGATCTGCTGAACTACACCTATGTTTCCGAAGCGATTCCGAACTGGAAGCCGGAAAAGGTCGAAGATTTCATCGATGCGGACGTCATCGCCAAGGTAGACGCGTAAGTGCATAAGATCGAAAATCGAAAGGAGATACTAAAATGTCAGCAATCAGAGATAAAGATTTAAAATATAACATTCACTCCTGGTCCGCGCAGGGCGCACTGAAGCCGATCGTCGTGACCAAGGCAGAAGGCATTTACTTCTGGGATGAGGATGGCAAGAAGTATGCCGACATGTCCTCTCAGCTGGTTAACTCCAACCTGGGACACGGCAACAAGGCTATCATCGACGCGATCTGCGAGCAGGCGAACAAGATCCCGTTCATGGGACCGGCTTTCGCGATGGACTGCAGAGCTGATGCTGCGGAAGCAGTCGTCGGCATCTCCGGTTTCCCGGAAGGTTCCAAGGTATTCTTCACCAACGCCGGTGCAGAAGCGAATGAGAACGCAATCAAGATCGCCCGTCAGTACACAGGCAAGCAGAAGATCTTCTCCCAGTACAGATGCTATCACGGTTCTTCCGCCGGCGCTGGCATGCTGACCGGTGAGCCGAGACACTTCTTCAACGAGCCGGGTGGCCCGGGATTCGTTAAGTACGATGGACCTTATGCTTACAGAGCTCCGAAGGCCTGCAAGTTCGAAAGCGAAGACGATGTTGCTGACTTCTACCTCGAGCTGCTGGAAAACCAGATCCTGTACGAGGGTCCGGAACAGATCGCAGCGATCTGGCTGGAATCCGTCGTCGGCTCCAACGGCGTTCTGATCGCTCCTGTGAAGTGGTATCAGGGCGTGAGAGCCCTCTGCGACAAGTATGACATCCTGATGGTCGCTGACGAAGTCATGGCCGGATGGTTCAGAACAGGCAAGGCATTCGCTTACATGAACTTCGGTTATCAGCCGGATATGATCACCTTCGCTAAGGGCGTTACCTGCGGTTACGTTCCTCTCGGCGGTGTTGTCGTCAGCCCGGCCATCGCGAAGTTCTTCGATGACACATCCCTGGGATGCGGCCTGACCTACTCCGCTCATCCGATGGGCTGCGCTGCTGCAGTAGCAACCATCAAGGAGTACAAGGACAAGAACATCGAAGAAGCGATGAAGGCTCCGGCCAAGGTTCTGGCGGACACTCTGGACAGCTTCGTTGAGAAGCACGCCTGCGTTGGTCAGGTCAGACACATCGGTCTGTTCTCCGCAGTTGAGCTGGTTAAGGACAAGGAAACCAGAGAGCCGATCGTTCCCTTCGGAAAGGATCCGGAAGGCGTCATGAAGAAGATCATCGGAATGCTGGCTGCAGATGGTTTCTGGACATATTCCCACGAGAACATGTTCGTCGTCTGCCCGCCGCTGATCATCACCGAAGAGGAGATGGCAGAGCAGCTGGCGATCGTAGACAAGGTTCTGGATTCCGTAGACAAGATGATCTAAGTTATCTAAGTCCTTATTCTGCAACGCAGAATAGAACCTACCCAAAACGCCGCGCAAACGCGCGGCGTTTTTTATTAAGATCAGGATCCTTCAAGGATCAGGAGAAGTAGCGGAAGACGCCCTTGACCTTGCCCAGGATTCTCGCATCCTTGACGATGATCGGGCTCATAGCGGAATTCTCCGGCTGAAGGCGAATGTGATCGTCTTCCTTATAGAAGGTCTTAACGGTAGCCTCACTCTCGAATCCATCCACCATGGCGACGACGATCTCGCCGTTGCGTGCGGTCTGCTGCTGTTCCACCAGGATGTAGTCCCCGTCCATGATCCCTGCCTCGATCATGCTCTCCCCTCGCACCGTCAGCATGAAGTTGGTTCCTCCGTTGACAAAACGAGCGGGAACCGGGAAGCTGTCCTCTACGTTCTGCTCCGCCAGGATCGGCGTTCCCGCCGCGATCCTACCGACCACCGGAATCTCAACGATGTCCGCGCGCTCCACCTCCGGCGGGGCCGTCCGGACTTCGGAAGACGCAGCCGCCAGCGGCTCGCCGGTCTGCGGCTCCACGATCATCAGTGCTCTCGGCTTGGCCGGGTCCTTGCGAAGATAGCCCTGCTTCTCGAGACTCGCTATGTCCTTGTGTACGGTTGATGTGGACTTGATCCCGAGGGCTGTGCAGATCTCCCGCACCGTCGGCGGATACCCCTTCTCACGGATCTCATGTTTCATAAAATCGAGCACTCTCTGCTCTCTGTCTTTTATCATTCTAACCGTCTCCTTTATTCTGAGAAATGACTGCGGATCACCGGCTGCGATCCATCCATTGTATTCCAGTTCCATTTTACCACAGCGCGAACAAAAACGCAAACAAATGTTTGCGTTTTTGTAAATGTTCTTCTATGGATCCCGGTTTACTTCTTCGGCTCCGGATCGCCCGGCGGCTCCTGCAGGTTCAGTTCCTCCTTGATCTGTGTGGTCGAAACCCCCTCGGTCCGGTCCAGATAAACGAGCTCGCAGTAATCCCGCAGGTATTCAAACCGGTCGCTTCCCTTCCAGTCACCGCCCATGACGACTACATCGACTTCGTATTTCTTCACGTCGTCGATTTTCTGTTCCCAGGTTTCCTCCGGGATGACCAGATCCACATACCGGACGGCCTCCAGCATTTCCTTACGGGTCTCGTAGTTGTGATAGGCCTTCTTCCCCTTGCCGGCGTTGAATTCGTCTGTCGAGATAGCCACGATCAGGTAATCTCCCAGCGCCTTCGCCCGTTTCAGAAGACGGATATGACCGTAATGAAGCAGATCAAACGTTCCATAGGTTAATACTCGTTTCATATCATCCACATCCTTTCCAGATCCATTATACTGTACCGGGCCTTATTTTACCATCAGTTTTCGCAGACCCGCCTCCAGTCCCGAAAGCGTCAGCTCGTACATCGGGAAGAGGCCTCGGATCTCCGAGAGCGTCTGGGATCCGTAAACGTAGTCCCAGGACCCCTCCTCGATGGGATTCAGCCAGATCTGTTTTTTGAAACGCTTCTTGAATTTCTGGAACCATTCCAGACCGGTTTCCCGGTTGTAGACCCCGATGATGGCATTGCCTCCCGGACGGTGCAGCTCGGATGGCGCCATACAGGCATCCCCGACGAAGATGACCTTGTATTCCGCATCCAGCTTGTGAAACACCCAGGTCGTTTCCACCGAATCTCGCATCTTGCAGCGCGGCGTCGTGTACAGCTGATCGTAGATGGCGTTGTGAAAGTAATAAACCTGCAGGTCCTTAAAGTGATTTGATTTGCTCACAGCCTGAAACAGCCGGTTGCAGAGGCGGCTGTAGGGCAGCATCGACCCGTCGGAATCGATCAGCAGGAGCACCTTCACCGTGTTTTTCCGGGGCCTCTCGTAGGCCAGCGTCAGCATCCCCGCATTGTCGCAGGTTTCGTCCACCGTCTTGTCCAGATCCAGTTCCTTCTGAACGCCATCCACCCTTGTGGAGTACTGGCGGAGTTTGCGGAACGCCATCTGAAACTGGCGGATCCCGAGAATCGTATCCTCCCGAAAATCCTTGAAATTCCGGTCTCCTGCCACCTGCAGCGCGGTCTTATGCCGGCTGCGTCCGCCCACGCGGATGCCACTGGGATTGTATCCGCCGCGGCCCATGGTGGATGTTCCTCCGGTGCCGATCCAGTAATTGCCGCCGTGGTGTTCCTCCTTCTGTTCCCTGATGCGCTCCTCAAACATGCGCAGCAGCTCTTCCAGCTCCTTCGCGAACAGCTCCCGGTCACCGTGGTCGTCCAGATCCCGCTCTCTCTCGCCATGGTTCAGCCAGTCCCAGAATTCCTGGGGCAACTGCTCCGGTGTCTCGATCCCGCCGAAGTATTCCATGAAGACCTGGTCGAATTTATCGAAGTCCGATTCCGATTTGATCAGCACCGACCGGCACAGATAGTAAAACCTGGTGAGAGAAGCCTTCGCCAGTCCCTGATCGAGGGCCTCCATCAGCGTCATCCATTCATTCAGCGTGACGGGAAGCCCTTTGGCGCGGAGCAGATAAAAAAACTCCAAAAACATGTTTCCGCCTCCGAATCCCCGGTTTACCAGTGGCGAAGGGAGTACCCCTTCTCCTTGATCTCCTGCATTACCTCAATGTCCTCGTTCTTCTTCAGCAGAACGCCGACAAAGGGCATACGCGCAGACAGATCCTCCACAGAAACGCCGCTGACCATCAGCGCCTGGATCCAGTCCAGCAGCTCGGAGGTGCTGGGCTTTTTCTGAAGCTCGTTCATCTTCCGGATCTCATAAAACGCCTCAATGGCATTATCCACCAGCTTCTGGTCGATGTCTCCGTAGTGGACCCGGATGATCTCCCTCATCTTCTCCTCGTCCGGGAAGGCGATATAATGAAAGATGCAGCGCCGCAGGAATGCGTCCGGCAGTTCCTTCTCCGCGTTGGAGGTGATGATGACGATGGGGCGATGCTTCGTGGTGATGGTCTCCTTCGTTTCGTTGATATAAAACTCCATCTTATCCAGTTCCCACAGCAGGTCATTGGGGAACTCCAGGTCCGCCTTATCGATCTCGTCGATCAGCAGTACCGCCTGCTTCTCTGAAGTAAACGCTTCTCCCAGCTTGCCCAGACGGATGTACTGTCCGATGTCGCTGACGTCTCCCTCTCCGAACTGGCTGTCGTACAGTCTCTGCACCGTATCGTACAAATACAGACCGTCCTGCGCCTTGGTGGTGGACTTGATGCTCCATACGATCAGCGGCATATCCATGGACTCTGCGATCGCTTCCGCCAGCATCGTCTTGCCGGTCCCCGGTTCTCCCTTGATCAGCAGGGGCTTCTTCAGCGCGATGGAAACATTGACTGCGTCCATCAGTTCGGGTGTCACAACATATCCGCTGCTTCCGTTAAAAACCTTGTTGCTCATATGATTCGATCCTTTCGATTGATTTACAGATTCATGAACAGGCTCACCAGGACCGGTACCGCCGCCGACAGAATGGCCCCGTTGATGAAGGAATACACCGCCACATCGCTGCTGGTGGCCCGCTCGATCACCGGCAGGCAGACATCCATGGAGGGCGATCCCGGCATTCCGTAGCACTCGATGTACCCGATGCGCCGCGCCACCACCGGAATCAGCAGGATCCCGATGATCTCCCGAAACACGTTGTGCATGAAGGAGATGGCGCTGACCCTCGTGGAATACTCCGCCAGCATGGCCGGAGCCAGGGAGTACCAGGCGAATCCGGAGCCGATGCAAAGGCTGTCCTGAAGCCCCAGGGGAAGCACCAATGCGGCGGCTGCGGAAGCGATCAGCATGGCGATCATGGACACGAAGGGAAAGACGATGACCCTCCATCCGGCCCTGCGGAAGTTGGCTGCCAGCGTCCCTTCGGTGCCGATATCGATGCCGATGAGCACCAGCAGGATGCACAGGGTGATGGTGAGCAGATCCCCGGTCACGGCGATAAAGCCTTCCGGCAGAAGGAAGTATCCGCAGGCGATGCCCACGGCTACGAAGGCCACGATCAGCAGGGTCAGCTGATTGAGCCCTGCGCCCGCCTCATCCTCCGGTCCGCCCTCTTCCTTCGGGCAGTCCTCCGCCACGCTCCCGCCAGCCTTTGCTCCGGCATGACGTACGCCCCGGCGGTCGAAGCCCAGCAGCCGCCGCGCGGCAGTATACGCTGCGCAGGTGATGACCATGATGATGGCCGTATATGCCAGTGAGATCAGTCCGATGGAGCCCAGGGAGGCGACGATCTCTTCGTTGGCTCCGATCCGGCTTCCCATCAGGAATACCAGCGCGATGATTGCCGCTGTCTGCATCTTCCCTGCCAGAGGGATTTGCCGTTCGTTTTTCTTAAACCATGCTCCGATAAAGTATCCCGCTACGGTGACTGCGATATAAAGAAGCAGAGATGTCATGTCCGTCCTCCTGTATCCGGTGATCAGTCAACGCCGATATCATAGGCTTCATCCTCGCCGCTCACAATTCGGATAAATGAATCCATATCAAGCTTGCCGCTGATCTTGATCCTGCTCACCGCATACGGATCGTCCTCCCGGGTCGCGTACTTATAGGGTCCGTACCCGAAGGCCAGGCGATATCCGCTGTCCTTCACCGCCTGCTGCATCGTATCCGAGTAGGCACCCCAGGGATAGGCCAGATAACGGAATCCGAACTTCGCATTTGCCTCGCAGTCTGCCATGATCTGATCGTAGGTGAAGGCGAGGGCCGGTTTCTTCCCGTTCACCCGGTTGTGCATATCGTAGGTATGGCTCTCGAAACTGAACCTGGGATATTCCTCCCGGGATTTCTCGATCACATCGTAGCCGATGTAGTGGTCCTTCTCTTCCTGCGGATCAAAGGCTGCCGTCGCGCCTTCGGTATTCTTGCCGATACAGAAGGCCGTCCCCGCCATATCCATTCGTTTGAAAATGGGCAGGGCCAGATGGTAGACCCCGTAGAACCCGTCGTCAAAGGTATAGACACAGGATTTGACGGGCACCTCCAGCTTCCCCTGATACCACTGATAGAACTCATCCATCGTCAGTGTCGTGTATCCGTTGTCCTTAAGCCAGGTCAGCTGCTCCTCCAGCACGCTCTCCGAAACGAGCAGGGAGCTGTTGAACTGCTCATCCGCCGGTACCACCTTGTGATACGCCAGCACCGGGATCTTCTGGGCATGCTGATCCGGTTCGTAAATGGCGCTCACCACTTCGGAAGACTCTCCTTCATTGGAACGGTGCGTCAGCCGGTTGTAGCCGAATGCGGAGACCTGAAACCGGTACTCCCGGTCGAATGTGTATTCATCGATGGTGTAGCTGCAATTGTCCTTCCCGGAGATTTCAGCGATTTTCTGAGGCGTCTTCTGATCCGTTGCATAGATATAGTATCCGCTGGCCTTCGCCGCCGGCTCCCACGAAAGTGTTATTTCCGCATAGGTGGCATCTGCGTTCAGGCCCTCCACCCGGTCCGGTTCAAGGCCCTTCCCCAGGATCACACCGAACACCAGGAGGATCAGCAGCGCGCAGGCAATGATGCCGATGATCAGACCCGCGATTCTCCGATGATGCTTTCGTTTTTGTCTTCTGATGGATCTTTCCTGACTCATTTGTCTCCCTTTGATTTCAGTCGCACAGACGCCCGGGATCCTACCCGGGCGTCTGATCAATTCAGATTCCTGCTTGCGATGACGATTGGTAATACGGATCGGTACTGCCGCGTACTATTGGAGAGGTCTGTATACCTTGAAGGTTCTCCAGGATTTATGGATCCCGCCGCCGTTATACATGCTCTGTACGACTCCGTAAGCCTTGCCGTGATAATGGGCGTTCGCCACAAGTCCATCTCCCAGATAGACTGCGATATGTCCGCCGCCGCCCTTGTAGAGCTGGAACAGAATATCTCCCGGCTGCATATCCTCCTGCCGCGTGATTCCGGTATCCAGCCACTTATCCGTGTGCTTGCTGCAGTAATCCACGATCATGTCCAGTCCTCTCGGGAAGGATTCATCGTATCCGGAATTCCTGACGACCGTTCCCACGAAGACATCGCAGGAAGCGCCCGCCGCCGTCTGAGCGCTCCAGCCGCTGCGGCTTCCGAAGGCCTGACTCAGTGCCTCCGTATAGGCATCGGTGCGGTGACCGCCCGGATAGGAATAGGTTCCCTTGGACGTGCCCTGAGGCCATGCCAGCTTCTGCGCCGTTTCGACCAGAAGCGTGGAGCCCGGGGGCTCTGTGATCTCAAATCCCTGATTCAGGATCGTCTTCTCCGATCCCGTCTTCAGCTTCACGATGATCTTGTAGTTGTATTTCCCCTGTTCCAGCTGCTCCACCGAGATCTTCTCGTTCACATCGGACAGGTCAAACTCCATGTCATCCACCGACTTCGCTGTGAACTTCGCGCCGGAGACCCACTTGTTCGTCTCCTGATCAACGATCCCTGCCGTTACCTTCTCAATGGTCGTGTTGGACTTGATCTTCCCGGTGAATTCGTAGGCCTCTCCTTCGTGAAGATCCGGTACGGATTTATGCTTGCTGATGGAAATCGACATGCTCGGTCTGGTGGCCCGGATCTCTCTGGAGAACTTGGATGCGACGACCTTCCCCTCCACATACCGGAAGGCGACGGCCTTGTACTTATGGCCCTTCCCGGAATAGACGTCGCTGTCCAGATAGGTCAGCTTCTTCTGGGTGCTGAGGGACTTGCCGTCGCGGTAGATCGCATAGCCGTCCGCGCCCTCGCTCTTCTCCATGCTGAGGTATATGCCTTCTCCCGTAGCCTCCGCCGTCAGGACCGGCGGGCTGAGGGTCGGGGCCGCTGAGATTCTGGGACTCTTGCGGCTTCTCTTGTCCTCATTGATGGCACGGATCTTGTACCACTGGGCCTTGCCTGTCTGAAGCTTACGGTCCGTAAAGGTGGTTGCGGACGTCGTCTTGATCTCATGATAGAACCCGTACTTGCTCTTCGCCCGGTAAACGATATAATCCGTCGCATTCTCCGAGGCGTTCCACTTCAGGGTGATGGAATCATACGATGTCACCGCCTTGATCACCTTGACCTGCTGCGGTGCCTCTGTCGCCGCCATAGCCGGCTGCGGCAGAGCAAACGATGCCGCGGCAGCCAGCAGCGCAACCAGCAGCACCAGCCTTAAGCCCGGTCTGCTGCGTTTCATTCTTCTCATGATCTTCCCAGTCATTTCGCTCATTTACCCGTGTACCTCATGACATAGCATGTGTTGTATTTCTGGAAATGGTTCTTGTAGGTCGTCTTCATATCCGAGCGGATGCCGATGGTATTGGATCCCCATCCTTCCCATCCGGCTTCCACGTACCGGTTGTCGCCGATGTACATGATGACGTGATGCCACTGACCGCTCTGCGTTTTGTTGCTGAGGATGACGTCTCCCGGGAGCAGCTTGCTGTAGGCAACGTTCTTACACTTCCCGACCGTCGCGAAGCATCCGTACTGGGTCCAGTCCTTCGGCTCCATTCCGCCGCTCTTGCCTTTTTTGCACGCCTTCAGGATCGCGGGATCCTTCGCTCCATGGGCATAAGCCGCGAAGATGAACGGGTTGCAGCAGTAGGTCTTCTCCCACTTACTGCCCTTCGCCGCCTTCTTGACACCGGTCACGTTCGTTCCGCAGAAATAGCATCCGCCGTGATGCGATCTCGAACCGGTACCGTAGGCGAAGCTGTCATCGTTGGCGATCTCCTTCGCCCATTTGATGGCATTCTTCGCGCCCTGCGTCACGGTGCTGGGATAAACCGGCTCCGGCTCCGGGATCACTTCGAAGCGCTGTTTCTTCAGCACGATCTCTTCCTTCGGTTTATTCTGAAGCGTTACGATGATCGTGTAGTAATAAGTGCCCGCGGGGAGCGTGCCGAATTTCACGGCGTTGTCCGGTGCCCCCGAAAGGCTGAATTCTCTTACCTTCGCCTTCTTCTTGGTGTAATGAACCGTATCCGCGGCCCATACTTCAATGGTTTCGGCCGGTTCGTCCGCCGCAGCCGTTTCTCCTGCCGCAGTCGTGCCTTCCGTTACGGCAGCATCGCCCGCTGCGGCTGTCTGATCCGCTGCTGCCGCATCCGTTCCTGCCGTATCCGCCGGTTCGGTTGTTTCATCCGTTACGGTTTCGAGCTTCTTCACTCCGACTTCGACCTTCTGAATGAACGTGCTGGATACCACGGAGCCCTTCAGGGAGAAGGAATAACCCTCGTAGTGGGGAGTGGTCACATTGTTCGCACCGCTCAGCTTCACCCAGATCTCCTGTCTCGATGCCTTTTTTGTTTTCGAGACTTCGGACTTCACGGTCTTGCCACCCTGCTTCCGCAGAGCGACCACGTTATACTCATGGCTCTCGCCGATCTTCGTATCCTCGTCCAGGAAACTGGTCTTATCCGTCAGATATTTCCCGTCTTTCGTGACCTTATACCCGGTGGCTCCCTTGACCGTGCCGACGGTCACCTGTATTCCCTCGTAGTATCCCGACACCTTGATCGTAGGTTTCTTCAGAGTCGGAACAGCGGATACCTTGCTGCTCTTCTTGCCTTTCTTGTGTTTCTTGCCTACCGCCCGTACGACGTACCAGTACTTCTTCTTCGTCTGCAGATTCTTGTCTGTGTAGGTCGTCTTCTTGACGGTGGCGACCTTCTTGAAGCCGGACTTCTGCTTGGTCGAACGATAGACGATATACTTCTTCGCCCGGGAGGCCTTCTTCCATTTTAACTTAACGGAATTATAGGTTGTTTTCGTGACCTTCAGGGATTTCACCTTGCCCGGTTTCTTGACCGCGGCCCAGGATCCTTCCGGACACACGAAAACGACAGCGACCATCAGCACCAGCCCGATCGCTATCCCCCGCAGAAAAAGATTTTTAATGCAATGATCCATATCTCTCGTCTACCCCTTATCCTCAAGATACAATCAGTTGTGTTAATTATATATCAGAAGCCCGAAACTTGCAATCAATGAATTACCTGTTTCCGTACATTTTATCGTAGTATTCCTGGTAGTCTCCGCTCATGATATTCTTCCACCAGGACTCGTGCTGCAGGTACCAGTCGATGGTCTGGCGGATCCCGTCATCAAACTTCGTTTCCGGGAGCCAGCCGAGCGCTTCGTGGATCTTGGTCGGATCAATCGCGTATCGGAGATCATGCCCCTTGCGGTCGCCGACAAAGGTGATCAGGCTTTCGGGTTTTCCCACCTGCTTCAGGATCGTCTTCACCACCTGCAGGTTGCTCTTCTCGTTGTGCCCGCCGATGTTGTAGACCTCACCCACGCTGCCGTCACGCAGGATCAGATCGATGGCTCTGCAGTGATCCTCTACATACAGCCAGTCTCTGACATTCTCACCGGTGCCGTAAACCGGCAGCGGCTTGTCCGCCAGGGCATTGGCGATCATCAGAGGGATCAGCTTTTCGGGAAACTGATAGGGCCCGTAGTTGTTGGAGCAGCGGCTGATGGTCACCGGAAGCCCATAGGTCCTGTGATAGGCCATGACCAGCAGATCGGCCGATGCCTTGGAGGCGGAATAGGGGCTGGATGCCGTCACTGGCATGTCCTCGGTAAAGAACAGATCCGGACGGTCCAGAGGCAGGTCTCCGTACACCTCGTCCGTTCCCACCTGATGAAAACGCGTGATTCCGTACTCCCGCGCCGCATCCATCAGCACCTGGGTTCCGAGAATATTCGTGCGCAGGAAAATGCCGGGATCCTCGATGGAACGATCCACATGGGACTCCGCCGCGAAGTTGACCACAACGTCAAACTTCTCCTCCGCAAAAAGCCGGAAGACGGTCTCTCTGTCCGCCACATCTCCTTTGACGAAACGGAACCGCGGATCATCCATGACGGGCTCCAGTGTCTCCAGATTGCCGGCGTAGGTCAGCGCGTCCAGGCAGACGATCTCGTCCTCCGGATGCGTCTTCAGCATGTAAAAAACGAAATTCGCGCCAATGAAGCCGGCGCCTCCTGTCACTAACAATTTCATGGATTCGGTATTCCTTTCCGCTGCTGATTCAGGCGATGACGGACGTTACAGCGTATAGATCAGCACACCGGAAATGATAATCAGGTTTCCGATCAGCTGTCCTCTGGTAAATTTCTCCTTCAGCAGCACAAAGGAGAAAACCATGACAAATACGTAGGTAAATGTATCGATGACCGGGCCGAAGCGCATGTCGACCCCGGTATAGGCATAGGTATTGGCAAACAGCACCGCGAAGGAGATCCCGTAAGCCGTGATGACCCGCCAGTTGAGGTATTCCCTGATCCAGCTGGCGTGCTCCCGGCGGGCGCTCTGCTTCAGAAGCACCTGCGAAAACGCGGAGAACACGGTGGCAACGATCAGTATCATCATGTAGATACTCATTTCGTCACCTCCCGATCCCCATCGTCGTAATTGGCGGTCAGCGAAACAACGATGACGCCGATCATGACGATGGCAAGTCCGGCGATGTTCTTCGGGCTCAGATGCTCCCCGAAGATCATCACAGCCCAGATCTGGCTCCAGATCAGGTAAACGCTGCGATTCGCGTACCCGATGTTCAGGTCCAGGTTCTTGATGACCTTCTGCCAGAAGAAGGCATAAAAAACACAGACGGCCAGCATCAGGAAGATGAACACGTACAGCCAGATGCTTGTGAGTCCCCCGTCATTGTAGGCATTGGCGGCCGATTTCGAGAACACACTGGTAAACGAAAACAGCAGCACGCAGATATGAAGCAGTATATAGCTTCTCAGTCGGTTCATTGTGTCTGTGTTTCCTCCCCGGTCACTTCTTCCCGGATGACATACTGCGGCGTATTATTCAGGACCAGAATGATCTTGCCCAGATACTCTCCGATGATTCCCAGCACCATGAGGACGACGCCGAACAGGAAGACCATCGCACACATCGTCGATGACCAGCCGATGGGCAGATCCGGATAGATCAGCCGGTTGATGATCAGGATCACCGTCAGTATCACGCTGACTACAGCGGAGATCAGACCGAAAAAGAAAGAGATTCTCAGCGGTATGATGGAGAAGTTCCAGTAAGCCAGCCAGAGCTTCAGGAGCTTTCGGAACGTGTAGCCTGAGGATCCGTATTCCCGTTTGAAATGCTCCACCGGCACCATGCCGATGTTCGTCGTCACCCGGTAAAAGATCGCGTCCACGTAGGGGTTAAACGTATTGTAGCGGATCACTTCATCCCGCACCGATGAGGTGATGATCCAGAAATTGCTGGACTCGACTTCCTTCGGGCGGCTCAGCATGACGCGGGAGGTCTTGCGGTTGATGATGCTGGTCAGATTCTTGATGGCGGAATTCTTGACCTCCGGATAGATCCCGTAGACGAGATCGAATCCCTCTTCGATCCGGTGAATCAGCTTGAACATCTGCGACGGATGGGTCTGCATATCGTCATCCATTCCCATCACATAGTCGCCCTTCGTATAGTTCATTCCGGCCATCAGCGCATTGTGCTGGCCGAAATTTCTCATCAGATTGATCCCGTGGATGTTCGGATACTGGGCGCAGAGCGAACGGATCTCTTCGAAGGTGCCGTCCGTGGAACCGTCATTGACCAGGACCAGCTCACACTCGTATCCATCGTTTTTCTCAAATTCCGCCAGTATCAGTTCGGATACTTTGCGGATCGTTTTTTCGGAATAATAACATGGTATTACCACTGATATCAGCATGGCATCTCCTTGTTTTCGGGCCGCTTATACGCCTCTCTTCTTCTCTTGCAGCTTACTGCCTGTACTCCATCAAAGTATATCGCAATTCACCCCCCTTCGCAAGTGGCAGGGCTTGAACTTGCGGGCGGCCGATGATATGATAACGAAGGAGGTGATTCTATGGCTAAGGAAATCGGCGGTTATCTGGAACTGGAACATTTCACGGGGGAAGAATACTATCCGGATCTTCTCCGGCTCAATCTCGGCCGGACGGCTCTGATGTGGATGATCCGGGCCCTGGGCTGCCGGCGGATCTTTATTCCCCGCTACATCTGCGAATCCGTCATCTACGGCGCCCGAAGGACCGGCTGTGAAGTCGTTCTCTACGCCATCGACGAAACCCTGCGCCCCCTGCTTTCGCCCGAGGATCTCCCCGGAGAAAACGACTGGCTGTACGTGACCAATTACTACGGTCAGCTCAGCGATGAGGATATCCGGGAGCTGCACCGCGCCTTCAGCGGCCGCATCATCGTGGATCACGCCCAGTCCTTCTACCAGAAGCCCATCGACGGGATCCCCTGCCTTTATACCTGCCGCAAGTTCTTTGGGCTCAGTGACGGTGCTTACGTCTACGCTCCGTCCGCTGCCGAAGATCCGGATGCGCTTCCGCTGGACCGCTCCGCAGACCGCTTTGCCCACATCCTCGGCCGCCTTGAAGACACCGCCCGGGAGCATTACAGTGAGATGCTGGAGGTAAACCATACCTTTGACGATGCTCCCCCCGCCCGCATGTCCCGCCTGACCGAGAACCTGCTGCGGGGCATCGACTACGAGTTCGTTCGCAGAAGGCGCCTCGAGAACTACACTGCTTTGCAGCAGCTGCTCCCCTCGGACAACGCCTTCACGCGGCGCACCCCATCGGCGCCTTTCGCCTACCCGTACTATCATTCGGACGGAATCCGGCTGCGCAAGGCACTGGCAGCGAAAAGCATCTTCGTTCCCACCAACTGGACCTATCTGCTGGAGAGCCTGCCCGAAGGAAGCCTTGAGCGGGACTGGTCGGCGAACATCCTTCCTCTGCCCGTGGACCAGCGCTACGGACCGGAGGAAATGCAGATCATCGCAGACGCGATCAGAAACTACTAAATAACAGCTGCTCTTCTCTCGAAGCTTTCGAAGCTTCCGGACCCGAATCCTTTCCCTCCGGGATCGGAAGGATCCGGTCGATCCGCATGTCTCCGAAGCAGCGCTTTCGCTCCAGCGCAAAGGCTGGACGCAGGATCTTCCAGTAATCATCGAAGGAGATCCTGCCTTTGTCGTAGGCTTCCTGTGCCTCCTGCTGCTCTTCCGTCATCCACAGACTCCCGGCCCGGCCGATATAATCGATCCCCTCCGGAAGCTCGAACAGGATCTCATACGTCTCCTTCAGATCGCCCCGGTGAAAGGTCAGATAGTAGTTCGCCTCGGAGGGATCCAGCTGCTTCAGAAAAGCAATGGTCCTCTTCCCTCCCTCTTCCTTCGACAGATTTCCGCCGTAGATCAGGACGTTCTCGCGGCCGTTATCCGGCATGCTCCGATGCTCCATCCCGTGCTCCCCGGTAAATACCTCCCGGCACAGATGCTCCGCCGCCCGGGCCGATTCGAACCGGCAGTATTTGTGCAGGAAGTCTCTGTCATCGTAGTCCTTCGGGGACCGAAGCAGATCGATGGCCGTGGAGACATCCTTCGCCTGGGGGAACGGAAGGCAGCTGATGGGTTCATATAAGCCTCTTGTCGAGAAATATTCCTCTTCATCGTAGGTCAGAAGAACGATCTTCCGGCCGGTGACGGCGAAATCATAGAACACGCTGGAGTAATCCGTGAGAAGGGCGTCGGCAATGTTCAGGAATTCGTAGGTCTCCAGCTCCTTCGGGAAGGGGCGGATCCGCTCAAAGACGCTCAGATCCACGCTCTCCTCCGCCAGGGGATGGACGTTGACATACAGAACCTCCGATTCCTCCAGCCTTTGCTCGATCTGCTCCAGAACCGCCTGCAGACTCTCGCCCATCAGCGACGGTCTCCAGGTCGGCATATAGGCGTAGACCCGTTCCTCTGCCGCGGCGAAGCGCCTGCGCAGCTCCCCTCTGGATTCCTCATCAAAAAACGCGCTGTTTCTCGGATAGCCTCCCAGCAGGATCTGCGCCCGGGAGAGGTTCCCGATCATATAATCCTCGATCATATGCTGCATCATGTATTCGCTGGGATACAGGAGGTAGTCGGCGATGATGAAGTTTTTCTGAACATTTCCCGTGGCGTGCGGCTCGTGACTGACCCTTCGCCCCATGGTCTTCAGCGGCGTTCCGTGCCACACGTTCAGGTAGATCTGCCCCTCCTTCTTAATAAAGAAATTGGGGATCGACGCGTCGTTCACAAGGATTCCCGCGCTGGCCATGATCCGGTAGTAGTCTTCGGAGTGCAGCCGTACGAATCGGATCCGCTGTGCCCCGGGCAGCCGGCAGGTCTTGCTTCGGATCTGCTGCTCCGCCCGGTCATCTTCGCTCACCACCCAGATCCGAAGATTTCCGTATTCCTCCGATGACAGGAGCTGGCGCAGGATGTAATACACATTTCCGTCGATGGCCCGGCCGTTTCTGGCCTCCAGGATCACCGTGTCCGGCTCCACCGGAAGGGTCTCGTAGAATTCCTTGTATTTTCCCCGCAGCGCCTGCTTCTGGCGGCGGTCCTGTCTGCGCCTTATTTTTCTCAGCCCGCGGGCCAGAAAGGAACTGTTCATGTCAGATAATCCCGTCTTTCTTTAACTTTTCGATGATTCGTTCTGTATTGCGTCCGTCATGGAAGGATACGATATTCCGGTACCGCCGCTGATACAGCGGATCCTGCGTCTGGGTATAATTCTTCTCCACAACCTTCTCCAGCTGCCCGCTGCTGTAGCAGATGTCTCCGAAGATATTGTATTCATTGATCATCAGGTGCGCATTGCCATACCTGCGCATGCACTCCTCCTTCTCTTCCCAGTAGAAGATCACGTTCGTGCCGCGGTAAAAGGCATCATAGGCGATGGAGGAGTAATCGGTAATGAGAAGCCGGGTTTTTTCCAGGGTATCGTTGTGGGAAAGATCCGGCCGCAGAAAGCGGGCGAGGGCCGTCCGCTCCCGGGTCATCATTTCCTCCATCAGGGGGTGGGGCTTGATGACGATCTTCTCCTGCAGATGATCCGGAACCGCGCGGACGATCCGCTCCAGCATCCGGTAATACCCGGTCGCTTCGAAGTCCTTTCGGGCCAGATTCGTCTCCCACCGGCGCCAGGTGGGCATGATCATGATCAGATCCGCGTCTTCCTCCCTGCGGCTGCGGTCAAACTTGGCGAGGCCGGTCACGTACATATCCTCTCTGCGGAATCCGCCCAGCCGCACGAAATGCAGCGCCTCCGCCTCGGAGGAGACCACCGCCCGGTACTGCTTCAGATTGTGGTTTGAGAAAAACACCCGCATATCCGCATCCAGCGACACCATGTACATGACGCCGTGCTGCAGAAATACCTGGGTCAGATCCGTGCTCTGCATCTTCGCCATCAGGTGCCGGTTGGCCGCCCGAAGCTGCATGGCATGGTCGATGTTTTCGGTACCGACAAATTTCCGGCACCGCAGGAACGCCACCAGATGCCGGAAGCTGTCCTTGTAGATGAGGTGCTCCCGGTACTGCGGCTTCATCGACGGGATCCGGGGATTGTCCCGGTTGATAATGTACCAGATGTTCGGATAGCCCTGATCGATCAGCCGCTCGTAGAGGACCGACGCGCTCTCCTCGTAGCGGGAGGCTTCCTTCTCAAACATCAGCACATCCTGCGAGGGGCCTTTGATCTTCGAGACGAGCCAGGCGGCAGACACCCGCAGTCTCTGCCCCGCCGCATCGTATAGATTCTCCGGCCGTACCACGAACCAGAGCTTATTGTTGATGGTCTGCCGGAAATACATCACCTTATCGCCGGCGCGAAACAGGCGGCTGTTGTGAAACTCCCCCTTCTGCCGCTTCAGGAAACGGTAAACGACGCCGCACATGCGGATGTCGTCATAGTACAGGTAGATCTTGTTCTGCACATCCAGCTGCAGCGCGTCTTTTTTGAGGATCTTCAGGGTGAAGGCATACAGCCGGTAGCCCGCCCCGAAGGGCAGGCCCTTTCGGATCGAAAAGTGGGACTCGATGGGGAAATCCGGCGCCTTAAACACCCGGAACCGCAGCCGGCGGATGTCCTTTTTCCCTTTGATCGCAGGATCAAACTTCACGGCGATCAGGCCGCGCATGACGATGGCATCGGCGCTTCCTGCGACCGTGTGCCAGAGGATCCCTGCCCCGTTTAAGTTGTTCTCGGTCTGTCCCGGTGCCATAAGCCTTCCTTTCGGTTATTTCTTTACCTTCGAAATGAAGCAGCGCATCTTGCCGTTCTCATCGGGCGGGATCTCATCCATCCAGCAGAAATTCAGCCGGTACTCGGGATAGCCGTACAGCTCCTCCACCTTCTTCCGGAAGAAGGCTTCGATGTCCTCCTTCGTGTATTTCGTGTCTCCCGGATCCTTGACCAGCAGGATGCTGATCTCCTCCAGGGATTCCTGCACGTAGCGGAACTGAGAGATACCGGTGATTCCGTTGGGGATCTTCATCAGCTCCGTCGCGGATGTCTCCGTCCCGTTCGAATGCTGCACCAGATCGTTGGTCCGGCCCTTGATCTGCTTCAGGTAACGGACGCCGTCTCTGGTCTCCGAGACCGCCTTATCTCCGACCTCGTAGTTGATGATGGGATAATCGAATTTGTAGAGGGTCGTGGCGATGACACTTCCCTCATCGGACAGAAGGCCCTCCTCATCGATCAGATTCAGCACGTGGGTATCGCTGTAGATATAGTACTCATCGCTTCCCGGAAGACGCACCGCGCAGCTTCCCGTCTCATTGCATCCATACGCATCGAACAGTCCCGGACCGAAGGTGTCCAGCAGGAGCCGGCGGGTGATCTCATCCACCATCTCGCTGACCGGCGTATAGACCTTCGGCTGCCAGATCTTCATATCGTGATTCTTCGCGTACACCGCCAGGCGCACCAGAACGTTCTTTCGGAAGGCGATCATCTGCGGTTTGTACTCATTGATCAGGTTGATCAGATCCCGCATGCCCTCTCCGACATAGAGGTGCTCCGGCACGACCTTCCTGCGGAAGAACCCCAGCTTTTGGATGAAGGAATCGCCCTTCTCCGGATCGACGTGGGAGTGGGTCGTCAGGAAACTCAGCATCTTGCCCCGCAGGGGATGGTAGCCGGCGAACATGGTCACCCGGATCCAGTTGGCGTTCATGCAGGCCGCCTCCCGGTGGGACAGACAGAACCGCAGCGGGATCCCGGAAGAGCCGCTGGTCTTGAAGATCTCCAGCTGACCGCTGGCTTCGTCGTAATCCTTCAGCACATCCTGCATCCAGGCCCGCAGATCCGCGCGGGTCATCACGGGGAACTTCGCCAGATCCTCGGCGCTGTGAAAATCCTCCGGACGCAGGCCGCAGGCATCGAAGCGCTCCCGGTAAAAGGGGATCTCATACGCCCGCTTCATGACCTTGTATATCTTCTTGCCCTGACGCCGCCGGATGAAAGCAGTATCGGCCGGGACCTTCCGGTCCAGCTTCGCCAGATAAAACAGCGTCATCAGGTTTTTTCGTTCATTTCCCATTTCGATTCTCCCTGCGAAACTCCGCACTGTGATTTGAAAATATGATATCATACCCCTTCCGAAAAGGCAATGAGACCCTACTTGCCCATCCGGGTCCTTTTCTTTATAATGTAAGCAGCAGATTCCTACGGATGAGGTGGACCATGACGATGAAACGACCTTTGAATACGGTGATCGAACTTGCCTGTCTGGCAATGGTTCTGGCGATGACGGCGGCGGCCCTCTGCGTCTATCACGCGGACGGCAGAGGCCTTCTGATCTTCACGGCCTTTATCGTGTTCTATGTCCAGCTTCCCGGGCAGTGGCTGGTCCGGCTCGCGGGGATCCGTTTCGAACACGTGCCGGCCGTCCTGGCCAGCGGCTTCTTCACCGGCTGGGCATTCGTCACGCTGCAGTATTTCATCACGGAGTTCGTACCCGGAGATCTGATTCTCTACGGGACGGGTCCGGTGTGTTCTGTGATCTATCTCATCACCCTGGCCCTCTCCCGCAGGGGGGACGCGGCCCAAAGGCTGGAGCAGCGTTCCTGGCTGACACCCTCATTCTGTATCTTCCTGGTGCTGTGCCTGCTCTACTCCATGATGCTGACGCAGTACCTTTACCTGTCGCCCTCGGTGGATCAGACGATCACCATGAACCCGGACAAGGGCTTTCATCTGGGGCTGATCAATTCCCTGTCCCACGGCTATCCGCTGGAATGTCCGTGGTTCGCGGGGCTCTACTTCAATTACCACATATTCACCGAGCTGCTCTATTCCGTTCCGATCCGGCTGTTCGGTCTGACGGCCGACACCCTGCTGTTCACCTGCGGCCCCTACATGACGGTCTATGCCTTCGGCATGTCCCTGCACGCCTTCTTCAGTGAACTGTGCCGCAGACCGGAGCGGGCGGGACTCTACTGCCTGGCGGTGATCCTTTCGAATATTTTCATCGCCCGGGGCATTGACCGGTCCATCGCCTTCCTGTTCATCTTCCGGAATGAGAACGTCGCCGGATACGGGATCAGCTGCGCGATGATCGTGGTCGTCCTGCTGCATCGCTGGTATCAGAAGCATGAAAGCGGGCTGGCTCTTCGGCCCTTCCTGATCCTTCTGGGACTCGTCATGCTGAACACCGGCATCAAGGGCCCCTTCGGCATCGTCCTCGTGGCTTCCATGTGGGGGACCTTCCTTCTGGGGCTGATCCTGCGCAGGGTCCGCCTGCGCACCATCCTTCCGCTGATCCTTCTCTCCGCCGGATTCTACGTGATCTATGCCATCGTGCTGGGATCCAAAGGCCAGTCTGTCAGTGCGGGAGAGTCTCTGATCGCTCTGGCGAACATACTGAACATCACGTTCTACAAGGCGCCTCTGATCGCCCTGATGAAATCCCTGGGGCTGCCGGGCATCCTTCGGTATGCCGTGCTCCTCGCTGCCTTCACCGTATGCCTTCTGACCGCCTTCTTCCTGCCCTTCGTGATCGGCTATATCCGGGAGCTGTTTCTGGTTCTCACCGGCAGGAAAGAGTTTGACTTCACCCGGGTGGTTGTCTACGCGGCGTCCCTGGTGGGATTCATCGCCATGATGCTGCTCAACTACCACGGACACAGCCAGATCTACTTCGGCTTCGTGACCGTCTTCTTCGCTCCCCTGATCGCCTTCTGGTTCTTCGAAGACATGGAAGAGCACCGGGGCATTCTGATGAAGCTGGTCCGGTTCCTGTTCGTCGCCGCGCTGGTCCTGTCCGCTGCCGGACTTGCCAGCTTCCTGTATACTCAGAGCGCCGAAGCCATTGACTCGGCGGATCCCGCCGCCGGCGGCGGCAAGTACAAGTCCATCAGCCATCAGGAATACGAAGCGATGCGATGGATCGATGAGAACACAGCGAAGGACGCGCTCCTCGCCACCGACCGGTACTACTCCGTTTCGCCGAAGAAATTCGACGTGACCGACCGCTGGGACAACCGGTTCTTCCTGTATGCGGACTACTCCAACCGGATCTGTTACCTGGCGGGGGCCGGATACAATCTGCCGGCCAGAGACTGGCAGAAACGGCTCGACCGGATCAAGATCAACAACCGTCTCTTTGACCCGGCGGACGAAGAGCGGGGCGAGCTTGCCCGAAGCCTTGGGGTCGACTACGTCGTCTTATCCAAACGGTTTACCGACGCGGGAGATCTTTCGAATCCGGATTACCGGCTCTGTTTCAGCAATGACGATATTGATGTTTATGAGATCACGGAATAATCACATTTCCATGAGATAATCAACCTGAGGAGGTGCCACAGAAATGAACCATATGAACAAAAAAACAACGTTGCTCCTGTTATTCGCGCTGATGCTGTCGATATCCATGATCCTGGCATCCTGCGGTTCGTCCGGCGGGGATACGGCGGTGCTCAGCGATGAGTCGGCAGAGGTGCCCGATCAGATCAGCCTGATGGATGATCCGGACTGGACCCAGCCCAGCGATCCGAAGCTCGCCAGCAAGGCAGAGAAGCTGAACGAAGAAGAAGAGAATTTCTACGGTACGTGGATCTCCACCTCCGCCGATACGGAGAACCTGTACGGGAATCTGGAGATCACGATCAAGAAGAACGGGACCTTTACGGCGAACATCACCGGAGAGGACTATACCGGCGAGTGGCATAAGATCGACGGCGGCATCGCATACAGCCACGAACTGATCTCCGGCAAGATCTACTACGGCCCCACCTGTGTCATGACCTTCGAGGAATTCAGCGAAGAAGGAGAAGATACGGACGATGACATCATGGTCGTCCTGAAGAAAAAGGACTAAACCCCATCACTTCTCATCAAACAGAAGCTCCGCAACCCTCCGGCTGGCGTTCCCGTCATCCAGAGGGTTGTATTTTTGACGGAAGGCCCGGTACTTTTCATCGTACTCCTGTGCGCGTCCCTGCGCGCTGCGGATCGCCTGCACGAGCTCATCCTCGGTCTCAACGATGGGTCCGGGCAGTTCCTCCAGATCGATGTAGAATCCCCGGATATCATCGGCATAGGCCTGCCGGTCATACATATAATAGATCATCGGCCGCTGCAGGTTGGCATAGTCGAAGAAAACGCTGGAATAGTCCGTGATCAGCAGATCCGACACCGCATACAGGGGCGTAATGTCGTCCAGGGAGGACACATCGTAGACGAAACCCTTCGCCTGATCGAAATCAAACTGCCGGGCAACGAAGTAATGGACCCGCAGCAGGACCACGTACTCCCCGCCGAGCTCCCTCTGCAGCCGGTCAAAATCGATGGCCAGATCGTAGACATAGCCGGCCCCGTTGTGCTGATTATCCCGGAAGGTCGGGGCGTACAGAATCACCTTCTTATCCTCCGGAAGCCCCAGCCTTTGCTTCTGCTCCCGGACAAAAGCCTCATCCACATGAGAAAGCAGATCGTTTCTCGGATACCCGGTCTGAACCACGATGTGCTCCAGTCCCAGCGGCTTCAGACGAAAGGCGCTGGTAAACTTCTCCGCGGCGAAGGCGGAAGGCGCGATGAAATAATCGTAACGGACCACATCCAGATCGTTCTTGCTTCGGATCTCCTCCAGAGAATTCAGCGCATTACCCTCCTGGGCCTCGATATCGCAGCGCAGCTTCTTCAGCGGAGTCCCGTGCCAGGTCTGCAGAAACACCTGACCCGGCCGCTTCATGATCCCGTAATCCAGATTGGAATTCGTAATGACGTATTTCGCCTGGGCGTAGGCTTCATAGTAGCCTTTGGAACGCAGCCCCACGATGTTCGCTTTTTCCAGCTGAGGAAATGTCCGGACCTTCTGCGGATCGTTGAGCACCCACACATAGCGGTATTCCGAAAAGCGGGGATCCGCCAGCATGTATTCGTAGATCGCCCTGGGATTGTCACCGTACTGGCGCCCCATGAAGGTCTCGAAGATGACCAGATGATCGTCCAGCGGATACTCCCGGGCGGCGCCCCGGTACTTTCTCTGTTTCAGCGCGACATGAACCTCACGAACCCTGACTCTCAGCATCGGATGATGCATCAGAAACCTGCGGATATACTTCTTTAATAATTCCATAGATGAAATCCCCCAGCCTGGCCGTGCAGGCATCCGTATCGATCGAAATGTATTTATCCCTGAACCTGTACAGTTCATCGTAGTCGTAGGGCTTTGCCAGCAGATCCGACAGCTGCAGACCGGTGATCGCGGCGGCGTGCGGCATCTCGGCGCGCGGATCGATATTCAGACCCACCGCCTGCTCGTATTCGGAAACATCGTAGAGGTAAAAATACAGAGGTTTTCCGGTGAGCGTCGCCTCCACGCCCAGAGCTGAATAGTCGGTGATCATGCGGTCGCAGGCCCGGATCCACTCCTGGGTGCTCCGGCTTCGGTCGAAGATCACCTGCAGATCCCCCCGGTCCGCATCCGTCAGGGACGGCTCGCTGTCCAGCGGATGAAGCCGTACCACGAGAGTGAACCGGTCCGGATCGATGGACCGGATCAGCTCCTTCAGACGGACCGGCTTCCCCTTGCGGAAGGTCGGCAGGTACAGAAGCATTTCCCGGCTCTGCGGGATCCCGTAAGCGCTGCGGATGGCCGATGCGGTGTCCGCGGAATTCCAGATCAGGTCCAGCCTGGGAAGTCCCATATACAAAAGCTGGTCCGGCCGGGCCCGGAAGGCTTCGCAGAAGATGCGGCCCATTTCCGGTCCGGGGCAGAGAATGTAATCGTAGTTGCGGTGCATGCACATGGCCTCCGCCACCTGAGCGCTGCGGCCCGCGCTGCGGCCGATGGACTGGTATCCGAATTTCTTGACCGCGGCCACCGCATGCCACATCTGCAGGATCTTCGTTTCCGGTTTGTGATGCAGGACACATGCGGTGATGCAGTATCCGTCCAGAACAACGACCCGGGAGGACGCGATCTGCCGCATCTGTGTGATCATGTGGGGAGCATACCGGATCTTCCCCGCGATTCCATCCCCGATGAATCTGCACAGAACCACGCATTCGATCCGGGGATACCGCAGCTGCAGATAATCGGACAGCATCTTGATGTCCACGGAAGGCTGATCGCTTTGCCGTGAGATGATGGTCACCTTGTCCCGGACCCTGCGGCAGCGGATCGGAGCGTAGATCAGCCGCAGAAGGAGCACGAATGCTTTCATGAGAAACCGCTTCATGAATGTGCCTCTGTCTCCTGCAGGGGTTTTTTGCTCAGGGCGGCGGCATCCGCCAGCTCCTTCAGCGCCCGCTCGGGATCCGAGCCCAGATACTTATTGACCCGTTTCGCCCTGCGTTTCATGTCCTTGAATCTCGCCAGCGCCGCGTCGGCCATCGCCTTCGCCTCCTCGGTCCCCAGCCGGACCGCCTCCGCCTGGGCGAACACCGCGTCCTTCTTCGCCTTGCTGCGCAGTTTGGCTGCTTTTCCCGCGGCATCGTAGAGCTCAATGGCCGTGTCGATGTCTCCATCGAATTTCACCTCGCCCTTGACCAGAAAGATCCCTCGGGAGCAGAACTGACGGGCAGTGCCGGTGGAATGGGTGACGAACAGAAGCGTAACGTGATCGTTCTCGATGATGCCGTTCACCTTCTCAAGGCATTTGGCGCGGAACTCCCGGTCACCGACGCTCAGCGCCTCATCGACGATCAGGATCTCCGGGTGGATATTGACATTGACCGCGAATCCCAGCCGGGCCTTCATTCCGCTGGAATAGGTCCGCACCGGCTGGTCGATATATTCATCCACCTCGGCAAAGTCCACGATCTCCTGCTCCAGCGCGGCGATCTCCTCGTCCCGGAGACCGCAGATCTGTCCCTTGAGGTAAATATTCTCTCTTCCCGTCAGCTCCGGGTCAAATCCGGAGGTCAGCTCCAGCAGAGCGCTGACCCGGCCCCTGACGTCGATGGTGCCTTTGGTGGGATAGGATACGCCGGTGATCATCTTGAGAATGGTGGACTTACCGGCGCCGTTTCTGCCGAAAAAGGCAACGGTCTCCCCCCGGTGCACCTGAAAGCTGACGTCATTGACCGCGATGCGTTCCTTGAATTTCACTTTTTTGGAGAACACCCCAAAAAGCCGCTTCGTGTCGTTTTTGTACAGCTTGAATCTCTTTGTTACGTGATCAAAGTTGATGACGATATCTTTTTCCATCGGTATTCCTCGGTCCTCCATCAAAGCACGTCCGGGATCTCCCGGAGCAGCCGGCGATAGCTCCAGACGGCAAGCAGGATCATAATGATAAACAGAAACAGGAAAATACCCAGCTGCAGAGGCTCCTCCCAGAACCAGGTCTTGTAGATGAAGCAGTTGCGGTAGCCGGTGGCGAAATAAGTTACCGGATTAAAGTACAGCACCTTCTGCAGCCATGGAATATGGATCTTGTTCACATCCCAGAGGATGCCCGACAGCCAGAAGATCGGCTGTTTCACGGACTTGACCATATTCAGGAAGTCCCGGCTCATCGCGCCGAACATGGAGGCAAACAGGCCCCAGCTGACGAAATACAGTGCCATGAAGAATGTATAGAAGGGCAGCTGCACCCAGTAAATATCCGGAAAGTGTCCTGTGATAATATACAGAAGCATGACGATGACCACCAGAACCAGATGGACCGCCAGCGTTGAGAGCGTCACAAAGGTCGGTATGGTCGATACCGGAAATTTCAGCTTGGTGACGAGATAGCGGTATCTGCGGATCGCGCTCGCGCCGCCGCTGATCATGTCTCCCATAAAAAACCAGGCGACAAAACCCGGCATCATCCATAAGATGAACGGATAGCCGTTGACCGCGCCGCCTCCCCGCAGGCCATAGGTGAACGCAAACCAGAAGACCATGATGGTCAGGGTCGGTTTGACCAGCGCCCAGGCCCATCCCAGCGCCGTACCGCTGTATTCTTTGATGAGGTCGGCCTTCGCCAGCTTCAGGATCTGTCCCCGCCACTCTATGTGTTCTGACCATATCGTTCGAATGGTTGACATGCAGTGCTCCTCATAAAACAAAACGACAGCACCACAGGGGTCTCCGTACGGAGATCCCCATGATGCCTTCTATCTACTTTCTCATCTGCCGATGCGTCGAAAACTATATCAGAAGATGATGACCGTGGTTCCCTTCTTGCAGTGATCCATGATCCACTCCGCCTTCTCATCCGGGTTGCGGATGCATCCGTGGGATGCCAGCTGTCCCAGGCTCTTGATCCAGGAGGAACGGGCGCTGGGCTGAATGCCGTGCAGCGCGGTTCCGGTATTGCCCTTGCTGGTCCAGGTAATGAAGTTCCAGTACGGCGCTCCGTGACCCGGGCGATGTCTCATCTTCTTCACGATCTTCTTGTGCCCGGTGGGAGACGGTGTATCCTTCTTACCCATGGAGCACTTCCAGTCATCGATGCACGCCCATTTGCCGCTCTTCTTCTGCAGCAGGTATACGTGCTGATTGTAGGTGTTGACCCAGATCAGGTATTTCTTGGAAGTCTTCACCTTGTTCTTCTTCACATAGCTGTAGGCTTTGCCCTTGGCCCAGGTGGATCCGCCGTTCATGAAGAACTCGACCGCTTCTCTGGAGTACTTGCCGTTCTTGTTGTAGGCCGCCTTGCGGTTCTTCGTCTTCAGACGGGATACGTGATAGGTCTTCTTCCCGTACTTGATCCGGAACTGACCGCCGCCGAAGCCTTCGGTCTTATAGGCCTTGCCTGCCTTCAGCGGACCGACGGTCTGCTTCATCGTCACAGTGATGACCATTCTCTGCACGGTCTTGGTCTTCGCAGTGGTGCCCTTGGACAGCTTGTCGTTGCCGCTGCGCTTCTGCAGCTGGGCAGCGGTGTCCTGTCCGTCCACGGTCTTCACCGCGTAGATCGTATACTCATAGGTCTTCTTGCTGTCGATCTTATAGGCGTTTTCCCAGCTGCAGGACTTGGTTTCCTTCGCGCTGGTGATCCTGGTCCGGTCGACCTTCTTCTTGCCGGCGATGCGGCGCTCGATGTAATAGTAATTCGCGCCGTCGACCTTCGTCCAGGTCAGCTTGATGGCGCCCAGACCCGGAAGTGCGTTCAGCTTCTTGACGGCGGCCGGTGCCTCGGCTGCGATCGTGAAGTTCGCGCTGACGCTGCCGCTATACTCTCCCGCTCCTGTCACGGTGGCGGTTGCCGTTCCCGGGTTGGTGTTGTTCTTGTACGTTACGGAATAATCCGTTCCCTCGTTCAGCTGGATCGTTTCACCTTCCTGGGTGAATGTGACCGTCAGATCCGGCTCGATTGCCTTACCGGTATAGGTCTGTTTCTCAATATCCGCGATGGTCGTTGTCTCGGAGCTGATGGTTCCTCCCGCAACTTCGATAACTCCCGGATCTTCACCCTCATCCAGAGTAAGCTCTTCCTCGGCCGGGACCCCTTCCTCCACGGCATCCACATCCTCCGTCAGGACATCAGCATCGATCTCCTCGTCCTGTGCCTGGACCGCAGCCGCATCCGCCGGATCCGGCTCGGCCTGCGCGTCATCAAAGGCCAGAACGCTGGTTCCGGTCATGCTGACCATCACGAGGACCGCTAAGAGAATACTTAATCTGCTTTTCCACTTGCTCATATTCTTCCCTCTCTTAATCCGTTTTATTTTCTGTAAATGCATAAATAACTATACGAATATATGATACCAAGAACCGGACCGAAGCGCAAACTATTTTTGCCCGGCTGCCCTCCATAGTTCATCCAGGGGCTTTCCGTCCAGCCGAATGCAGTGATGCACTTTCTCCATGATTCTCTCCATCTGCTCTTCGTGATCCACCGCTGCGATGACCTGTCCGATCCGGTCCGTTCCGTTATGCATCGCCTCAACTTCGGTTCCCGCCCCGTAGTCGAGTCCGATCTGAATCCCGTCTTCCCGCATCCGCCGGATCTGCGGCAGATCCACCGATGTGATCGTTCCCGCTGCAGGACACATGATCAGTCTGGCCCGGCAGGGGACCGGCGCCTTCGGCGTGCGTACGCGAACCGGCTGTCCCAGGGCCAGCCGCAGGATCTCTTCATAGTAATCAAAGCCGTAGTGCATGGAGATCAGCTCCGGGATGCAGGTCGCTCCGGATCTGCCGCCGATCTCGATCACATACATCCGGTCTCCGTCCACGAAGGCATCCAGATTCACCGCGCAGTTGTCCAGCCCCAGCGCGGCTACGGCCAGCTCCGTCTGACGGCGGATCTCCCGCAGCAGCTGCTCCGATCCGGTAAAGGGGAAATCGTGCCCTGCGGTGATCACGGTATCGCCGCTGCGATAGACGCATTTGCGGTGGGGTGCCAGGAAAACCAGCTTCCCGTCCTGCACGATGCCGTCGATGCCGATCTCCTCGCCGGGAAGCTTCTGCTCGACCAGACAGTAATCCCTGCGGGAGTGCTTCAGCGCAGCTGCGAAAGCCGTCTCCAGCTCCTCCTCCCGCTCAACAATGGAAATCCCTCGGCTCCCGGAGCTGTCAACGCATTTGATGACCACCGGCAGTCCGATCTCCTCCGCCCCGCGGCGCACCTCTTCGATGGATCCCGCCCGGATGTGCTTCGCGGAGGCAACGCCTCCCGCCTTGAACAGATCCTGCATCATCGTTTTATCGGAGGTTGCCGCCCCGGCTCTGCGGCTGACGCCGGCCAGACCCATCTCCTGATTCACGTACCCGATGGTTGCCACCGCCACATCGGTGCCGGCCGTACAGATGCCGGTGATCTGTTCCTTTCGCGCCGCCTCCAGGATCGCCTCCTGATCGGTGGTGTTGATATAGTAAACCTGATCGGCCAGATCAAACCCCGGATAATTTCCCGGGATGCTGGCAACGATCGTATATAATCCCAGCCGTTTCGCTGTCTGGATCAGGGGCACCTGATAGATCCCCGCGCCCATAATCAATATCTTATCCATCCGAAATTGCTCCCTTATCATCACCGTCACTGGCCCGTGACTACCTGCCAGATCTGATATCCGTCCACCTCTCCTGCCGGCTTATAGCTGATCCGCCGGGAAGGATCCTGCGGATCCCCGTACCACCGGTTGAAATACTCCTCCATCTGGTCTACTCTCTTGTCCTCGATGACATATACGCTTTCGTTGTCGATCACATCGGAGAACACATTGTTCAGATCGTACGCTTTGAGACGGTCCATCAGATAGGGCGACAGCGTCCCCCAGCCGCCGAAGCTCACTGCGTTCACATCCGGATCCGGCGGCATCAGCGGATGGGCGTAGGACTTCGTATTGCACTTCTCGCTGGTCGCAAACACGTACATATGCTCCGTATCCCCCGCGATTCTCTCCGCCAGCTGCGCCGGGCGCAGATTCCGTTCGATCTTCGCCGCATGGGACTGCGCCATATCCCAGCTCTGCCAGATTCCCCAGGCAAGTCCCGCCGCCAGGACCGCGCACCCGCAGACCGCAAGCACCTTCCCGGCATAAAACAGGATCCGGTTCTTCTGCCGATCCGGTCCTCTCCAGAAATGCTGCCGGTCGCAGGCGTGCAGCAGGAACAGGGTCGCAGAGAGATTCACGATATAGATCACCCGGTAGGCCGGCCGGCCCATCTCGTACAGCAGCAGATAGAAGGCGGCCGCCCCCAGACCCGCCGCAACGATGTACCACCAGTACGCCGGGCGGAGCCGCAGAATTCCCACCGCTGCGATTCCCAGCAGGATCCAGATCTGGATCCCCCCGCTGTCCATCTCCTTCATGCTCTTAAGACACGCCCGCAGGCAGTCCGAGGCAGCGCCCCGGATGGATGTCTTCGCCGCCGTTTCCGAACGGTCATACGCCTGCTTGATCTTCGTCAGATTCTCGGCGCTGGCCGCACCGTCGTAGTCGAAATACCAGTGATCGATCAGCGAAAAATCATTCTTCGTAATATCGATGTCACTGTATTCCTCCGGGTGCTCCTTGAAGTGTTCGTAGATCGGGTAGTCCACCACGTAGGATCGGTAGGTGCTGTAATAAATGTAATCCCTCAGCTCCTGTGTCTTCAGATTCTCCGCATCGGAGAGAAAATGCACCCCCGCGGCGGAGCCGAGCAGCATCAGCATCAGGACATAACCCACCATCCGGTGCGGCGCCAGATACCCTCCTTCCCGGATCCGGTGTCTGCCGTGAAGGATCCGCATCAGAAGGTACAGACCCGCGAAGCAGATCGGAAAGACGCACATCTCAAACCGAAGCATCGTACTGGCGAACATGAAGATCAGCGCCCAGAGGAAGCAGATCCGGTTTCTCCGGTGCACAATGGTGTCGACGATCAGCAGCATCCCCGCGGCTGCCAGCAGTCCCGAGGTCTTCGTGAACTGAATGACGGCGTAGTGGTCAAAGGAATAGACGGCAAGGATCAGGATGCACAGGATCCGCAGCAGCACGCTCCGGTCCAGATCCAGCGAAAGCTTCGTGATCGTCACGAAGGCAAAGAACGACATCGCCACCTGAAATGCGACAAACACATTGATCATGGGCAGCCATTTCTGAATCATCGCCAGGAAGGAGCACAGGAAATAATCCGTAAACTCCACATAGGGACTGGATACCATGATCCGGTTGGCGATGGAGTAATCATCGTTGGTCTCATAGGACATATTTGTGCAAAGCATTATAACCGTCAGAAGAACGGCATTAATGATCACTGCTCTGACCCAATTATTCCTGAAAACCATCGATCTCCTCCAGTTACAATCCCTGCTGCGTCAGTTTATTCTACCACAGAACCGGGGTTGCTAAAAGCCTTGGAACATATTAAAATGAAATGAATCAAAGTGTGTTCAAGGAGAAACCGATGCTGTATTCCGTAATCATTCCATGCTACAAATCATCTCACACGATCCGTCAGGCCGTCGAGCTGACCTCCGCCGAGCTGCAAAGGCTGGGCAAGGTCCCCTTCGAATTCGTCCTGGTGGACGACGCTTCCCCCGACGAGGGAGAAACGCTGTGTGAGCTTCATGCCCTGGCGCGGGAATACGGGAGCGTACGCATCGTGGAGCTGGCGCGGAATGCCGGCCAGCACAACGCAGTCATGGCAGGCCTCAATGAAGCGGAAGGCGATGTTCTGATCTGCATGGACGATGATCTGCAGACGCATCCCTCCCAGCTGCCCGCCCTGTTTGCGGAATTTGACAAGGGCTACGACATTGCCTACGGATACTACCCCGAGAAGAAGCACTCCGCCTTCCGCAACTTCGGAAGCTGGGTGAATTCCACTTCGGTGCGGGTGCTGATCAACAAGCCGAAGGATCTGAAGACCTCCAGCTTTTGGATCATCCGCCGGTTCGTCCGGGATTACGTGATCCAGTACCGCAGTCCCTTCACCCACCTGCAGGGGCTGTTTATCCGCACGACGCGAAACATCGTCAGTGTCCCCATCGAACACTTTGACCGGGCCTACGGTCAGTCCGGCTACACGCTGAAAAAGCTGGTCAGCCTCTGGTCCAATATTATGGGGTACTCCATCGTTCCCCTTCGCATGGCGAGAAACGTCGGCTTCTTCTTCTCCCTGATCGGATTTCTGGGAGCCATCGCCATCGTCCTGAAGAAACTGATCGCCCCCACCAGTGCCGTGGGATGGTTCTCGATGATGGCCGCGATCTTCTTCTTCTCGGGACTGATCATGATGTTCCTCGGGATCATCGGCGAATACCTGGGGCGGATGTATCTGGTTCAGGGCAGCAACCCCCAATACGTTGTACGATGTGTTTTCACGGGTGAGGACTCACCCGAAGCCAAAGGTGAAACAGAATGAAAAAGATTTTGATTCTCGGCGCCGGCATCTATCAGGTCCCTTTGATCCGCACCGCGAAGAGAATGGGACTATATACGATCGTTGCCAGCATCCCCGGAAACTATCCAGGCTTCGAGCTGGCGGACAAGGTGTACTATGAGAACACCACCGATTACCGCAAGATCCTGGCGATCGCCCGCAGAGAGCAGATCGACGGAATCATCACCACCGGAACCGATGTCGCCGTCATTACGATCGGTCAGACCTGCGACACCCTCGGGCTGACCGGGCTGTCCGCCCGCTCCGCCGCCATCGCCACCGATAAGCTCAAGATGAAGACCTGCTATGAACAGTACGGTGTCCGCACCGCCCGGTTCCGCCGGATCTCCTTCGATGACGCGGACTATGCACAGCAGCTCGCGGAGCTTTCGCTGCCCCTGATGTTCAAGTCGGTGGATTCCTCCGGCAGCCGGGGCATCGTGAAGGTCACGGATTCCGCTTCGTTTGACGATGCCAGAAACATCGTTCTGGAGAACACCCGCTCGGATTATTTCATCGTTGAGGAATACATCGAGGGCGAGGAGTTCGGGGCGCAGGCCTTCGTCCGGAACGGACAGATCCAGTTCATCCTTCCCCACGGGGACTACGTCTTCAAGGGCGATACCGGCGTTCCCATCGGACATTTCGCCCCCTACCGTCTCAGCCCGGAAGTTCTGGAGGATACGAAGCAGCAGCTGCGCCTGGCGATTCAGGCCATGGAGCTGAACAACTGCGCCATCAACGCCGATTTCATCATGTCCGGCGGCAAGACCTACGTGCTGGAGATCGGAGGGCGATCCGGCGCGACCTGTCTGGCCGAGCTGGTATCGATCTATTACGGTTACGATTACTACGAGAAGATCCTGCAGACCGCACTGGGCGAAGAAGTGGATTTTCATGCCGCAGACGGCGCCGATCCGGACAGCTGCGAGGGAGTTCCCAACGCCAGCATGCTTCTGATGAGCGACCGGGACGGCACCCTTCTCTCCCAGCGGGATGACAATCCCGAAAACGCCGACATCGTCAGCGTTCAGTTCGACTACCAGCCGGGGGATCCGGTTCATAAGTTCCATGTCGGGCCCCATCGCATCGGTCATGTCATCACCAAAGGAAAGACCCTGGAGGAAGCCGTAGCCACGCTGCACCAGGCTTTGGACCGCATTCACATCGAAGTCGGAGAGTAACAGACGGTCGCAGACCGCGAAAAGCTGCCATCAGAGGGGCAGCTTTTTTGATTGGGCATGCAGCTTCCAGAAGAGCACGATAGCCAGCAGAGAGGCCAGCACGCACATCAGGACCGCGTACAGCAGGGATGCACCCAGAATCTGGGCATGAACGACAAAGGGACCGGAGAGCACCAGTGCCGCTGCCGATGCGGCCGCATAGCTGATCAGAAGGAACAGCTGCTCCCGGATGATGGTGATCACATAGTTGAAGAAGACGCCGTAGGCCATGGCCCCGCCGCCGATCATCAGAATGGCCAGATCCAGCCGGTGGCCGTCAAGATCCATATCGAACATCCAGGACAGCACCGGGATCCCGATGGTCAGGGCTGCCGCCACGGCCAGCGCCGTGAGGCCCAGAAGGATCAGAGCCTGCCGCCGGATCAGCCGCTGCAGCTTCCGAAAGTCCTCTCTGCGGCCGGACAGCCACAGCTTCGCGTACGTCGTCAGGATCGGATTGAAGATAAAATAGGCGATCAGCTGAATCACAAAGGCCGGCATGAACAGCACATTGTAATACGCCTGGGTCTCTTCGGTGAGGTGTGCGTCGATGGCATACTTCGGGGCATTGCTGATATACATGTTCAGAAACAGACTGGCAAACAGCGGAAACCCCTCGATCAGAAGCTGCCGCAGCTTCCCCGCCCCGATGGAAGGCCGCAGGCTGTCGGTGTATCCTCTGGCGGCATTCACCGAGGTCAGCAGCATCACGGCGGTGGAAACGACGATACAGACGATGGAAGAAATCAGCAGATCCCGGGTCAGGATCAGCGCGGCGCTGCAGGAAAGGAGCTCTGCCAGGAAACGGACCGCGGAGGCCTTGGCCGCCACATCCAGCCTTCCCTTCTGCTGCATGTGTCCGTGCAGCACATCCGCATAGGCCTGATTCACCTTCAGCAGACAGATCAGAAAAACGATGATGAACTTATCCCATCCGTACCCCCGGAATTCCAGCCCGTAAAAACACCAGAGGGCGCTGACGACGATCATCGCCCCGCAGGTAAGAAAGCGCATTCCATGGTACTCCCGGAAGGAGTATTTCTCATTGATGTCGGAGGACTGGAACCTGCGGAGGCCGTACTGTCCGATGAACAGCATCAGAGCGGCCACCGCGAAGGCGATGGAATAGACACCGGCATCGTACACCCCGTTGGTGCGCCGGACCACCAGAAGAATGACAGGAAACAGCGCTGCGGAAAGTCCCGAGTTGATGGCATTCCACAGATAGGTGCTCCGGTCGATATTGCTTGTTTTTTCCAGTGCTTTGCAGATCAGTGACAGCATATGGATGATGGTCCGTCCTCAGGAATCCAGCAGCGACAGAAGGTACTGGCCGTAATCCGTCATCGACAGTTCCTCTCCGATGCTGCGCAGCTGCGCGTCGTCGATGAATCCTCTCCGCCAGACGATCTCCTCGAGACAGGCAATGTAGAATCCCTGTCTGGCCTGCACCGCTTCAACGAATTCGGATGCCTTCAGCATGCCCTCGGGAGTTCCCGTATCCAGCCATGCCATGCCCCGCTTCATCAGAGCGACCTTCAGCTTGCCCTGGGCCAGATAGGCGTTGTTGACCGAAGTGATCTCGATCTCCCCCCGGGCGGAAGGCTCCACTGCCTTGGCGATCTCAATCACGTCGTTGTCATAAAAATACAGTCCCGGTACGGCGTAATTGGATTTCGGCTTCTCCGGCTTTTCTTCGATGGAGAGCACCCTCATCTCCGGGTCAAACTCCACCACGCCGAAGGCTCTCGCGTCCTTGACCGGATAACCGAACACCACCGCTCCGTCCAGGTCCTTTCCGGCATCGTTGACGATCTTCGTCAGGTCCTGTCCGTAGAACACATTGTCTCCCAGCACGAGGCACACATCGTCGTCTCCGATGAATTCCTCTCCGAGGATGAACGCGTCCGCCAGCCCCCGGGGCGTTTCCTGAATCTTATACTCGAAATGGACCCCCAGCTTGCTGCCGTCCCCCAGCAGATCCCGGTAGTCACCGATGTCCACCGGCGTGGAGATGATGAGAATTTCCCGGATCCCCGCCAGAAGCAGCACCGAGATCGGATAATAGATCAGCGGTTTATCGTAAATGGGAAGCAGCTGCTTGGAAACTGCCTTTGTCATGGGATAGAGCCTGGTTCCTTTTCCCCCGGCTAATACGATTCCTTTCATGGTCCATCCTCCCTTCCCGGAGCTATTTCCGGTAAAAACGATCGATCTGCTCTGTCACGAAGTCCAGATCCTCCGGCGTGAGTCCATAGTACATCGGAAGACGCAGCAGGCGCTGGCTCTCCTTCGTCGTGTACCGGTCCTCTCCGCAGAAACGGCCGTAGGTTTTTCCCGCGGCCGCGGAGTGCAGCGGCACATAATGGAACACAGCGCTGATTCCCTGCTCCTTCAGATGGCGGATCAGAGCGTCTCTCTCTGTGATGTCCGCTGTTTTGATGTAGAACATGTGGGCATTATGCTGACACTCCTGCGGAACCTGGGGCAGCTCCAGAAGTCCCTTCTCCTGCAAAGGCTGGAGCCGCTGGTAGTAGGCATTCCAGGACTGCAGACGCTGCTCATTGATCTTCTGCGCGTCCTCCAGCTGCGGCCACAGATACGCCGCGTTGATGTCGCTGGGCAGATAGGATGAGCCAATGCTGACCCAGCTGTATTTGTCCACCTGTCCCCGCAGGAAGCGGCTTCGGTCGGTTCCCTTCTCACGGATGATCTCCGCGATATCCGTCTTGTTCGGATCGCGGATCAGGATCGCTCCGCCCTCACCCATGCTGTAGTTCTTCGTTTCATGAAAACTGAAGCAGCCGTAATCTCCGATGCTGCCGAGGGCTCTTCCCTTGTAGGAAGCGCACACGCCCTGGGCCGCATCCTCCACCACCAGAAGATTGTGCCTTTCGGCAATCTCCATAATGGTGTCCATCTCACAGCCGACTCCGGCGTAATGGACGGGTACGATGACCTTGGTGCGCTGCGTGATCGCATCTTCGATCAGCGTTTCATCGATGTTGTTCGTGTCCGGACGGATATCGACAAACACCAGACGGGCGCCCCGCAGCGCGAAGGCATTGGCTGTGGACACGAAGGTATAGGATGGAAGGATGACCTCATCCCCCGGCTCTATGCCCGCCATCAGTGCGGCCATTTCCAGCGCCTGGGTGCAGGAGGTCGTCAGATAGGCTCCCGCAGCGCCGGTGTGCTCCCGGATCCATTCATTGCATCGCTTCGTATAGTCGCCATCCCCGCAGATCCGTCCGCTGCCGATCGCCCCGCGGATGTGCTCCATCTCACGGCCCGTCTGGGGCGGAACGTTAAACTTGATTTTTTTCATCGAAACCCTCTCCTGTGTTTTACTGCGGATCCAAAAGGAGCTCGCTCAGATCATCCGGCTTTGTTTCTTCTACTCTCTGGGCCGGATACATCACATCGTGAATCTTTTCCTTGGCCCTTTCGACGGACTCTTCCTTCGGAATGGATACGAACAGCTCTCTGCCCATACCCATGCTGAAGGTCCCCCGGGACGCATCGTCTCCGTCGATGCTGTACGTCTCTACGTTCCATTTCGTATCCATGTCACCCAGCTGCATTCTGGCCAGCGCCTTCAGATCACGATCGGAGAAGTTGGTTGCCATGTTCTCCGCGACGATTCCCAGCAGCTCATCGTAGTTCAGCAGGATCTCCTTGTGGGTCGTCACCTTTTCGATGATCCCCTCCATTACCTTCTGCTGGTTTTTGATCCGCTGCTCATCGCTCTGCTCGAAGGAATGGCGCTCCCGGGCGAAGTACAGCGCCCGGTATCCGCCCAGATGATTCACTCCCTTGAAGTAAGAGTACTGTGGCTTGACCGAGGACGTAAACTCGTGGTCGGAATAGACGGCGATGCCGCCCATGGCATCGATCAGCTTCACTACCATCGAGAAGTTGACCTTCACATAGTAGTCAAAATCCACTCCCAGCCAGTCGGTGACGGTATCCAGCGTTTCATCGACTCCGTAGATGCCGGAATGGGTCAGCTTATCGAGCTGGCCGAAGGAATGCAGCGGCACGTAGCTGTCTCTGGGCATCGATGTCAGGAGCACCGTCCGGGTCTGGGGATTGATGGTCACGATCATATTGACATCGCTTCGGGATACCTTGTCGATATCGCCCCACACGTCGATTCCGGTAACATAAACGTTAAACGGGTCTTTTGTGACATCCACATCGGAGCTGTAGGCATTCGAACGGCGCATGACTTTTTCCGTGAAGATGATCTTTGAATTTTTCTTGAATCCCTTGATCTCTTCACAGATCATATCGTACTGGGATTCGCTGACCAGGATCAGATCGTTATGCGCCTGCTCCTTCTCGTCCCAGATCCGGCTGCCGAGAGAGATGATGTCCGCTTCTTTATCGTTCAGCTGAACATCCGACTTCGTGACCAGCTTTTCTCTGGCCTCAACGCTCATCTTATCCTCTCTGGCCAGCACATACACGGTCTTTCCCCGGATGTCCCCCACCGCTTCATAGCTGCTGTCCGCCGGTGCGATGACGTAGTATTCCTCCCACTGCTCCCCTTCCTTTGTCAGGTTCTGCAGCGCCTTGTCCGCGTTGTTGATAAAATAGGATCCGGGCAGCAGGATGGTCAGCATCACCATGGTGACGATCAGACCCGTCACATACCGTTTCCGGCCGCCCCGCCGGTTTCCCAGCAGCGCGATGATCCCCGCGTCGATGGCAGCGAGAATCACGCAGATCAGAGCGATGTACTGCGCCGGCAGCACTCCCAGATGCACGATCAGCAGTGAAAACACCACCTCCACCGCCAGCAGAAGCAGGAGCAGAACGGCTACCACAGGGAAGGGAATCGTTCCCTCCGCTCTGCGGATCCGGCTCCACAGGCCTGCAATCCCTTTCTTTTTCGGTTCGTTTTGGTTACTCATTGCGTCTCTCTTTCTTCCGCAAGACGGATCAGCTCATCGATCAGCGCGGGATATCCGATCCCGGAGGCTTCCCACAGTGCGGGATACATGCTGATCTTCGTGAAGCCCGGCATGGTATTGATCTCATTGAAGACGATCCGTCCCCCCTCCGTCAGGAAAAAGTCCACCCGGGCAAGGCCCCGGCACTCCATGGTGCGGTAGATTCTGAGCGCCGTCTCCCGGATCTGAAGCTCCGTCTCCTCCGGCAGATCCGGCTTCACGGAGGTTCTGGATCCGATATCATCGTACTTCGCCTCATAATCGTAGAATTCGCCCGCGGTGAAAATTTCACCGACTCCGGAGACCACCGGATCTTCGTTTCCCAGCACCGCGACCTCAAGCTCTCTTCCCGCGATGGCTTCCTCCACAAGGATCTTGCTGTCCTGCGCAAAGGCCGTGCGGATGGCCTGCCCAAGGGCGCCCCGTTCCTTGACCTTGGTGATCCCTACGGAGGAGCCTGCCCGCGCCGGCTTGACAAACAGGGGATAGCGGCCTTCAAAAAAGGCGTCCGCCCCCTCCGCCGCTTCCTCCGGGTCAACGCCGATGCGGTGAATGATGCAGCATTTCGCCTGATCCGCCGCCTCCGCCTGGGACACCAGCGCCTTTGTCATCGCCTTGTCCATGCATGCGGCCGAACCCGCCGTATCGGATCCGACATAAGGAATTCCTGCCATCTGCAGCATTCCCTGAACGGTTCCGTCCTCTCCGTTTCTGCCGTGCAGAACCGGGAAGACAACATCGACTCCGTGATGCTCCTGCCGACCTTCGTCCCCCGCATAGAATCCGGGGTTTTCCGCGTTCAGCGAAAGAAGGAGCGGGCGGTTGGCGGGATCCGATTCCCAGGTTCCGTCCTCGATCGCCTCCGGGGCGCTTTCGGTCAGCATCCATTTTCCTGTTTTGGTAATGCCGGCTTTGAGGATCGTATATTTTTCTCTGTTCATCTGTTTCAGCACGGATGCCGCCGAGATGCGGGAGATCTCATGCTCGGATGAGACCCCGCCGAACAGCACCAGCACTGTTTTTTTCTGTTCCATAACGCTACGGTTCCTGCACTCTGCTTCAGTATAGTCCCGTCAGCTCTGCGATGCTGTCGCTGATGGAGCGGACGGTTTCGGTCGGTTCATAATCGGGGATGTCGAAGAATTTCTTGTACAGCTTGGTGACATTGCTGGAGAGCGTCACCGGAGGTCCGTACCACGCATAGCCCGCGCCGGCGTATCCCATCCAGCCCTCGACATCATAAGGCCATCCGGTGGTGCTGCTGGTCATGTCGTATTTTTTGAACTTCAGACCCATGGACATCATCTCGCCGGTGGTGATGTTGGTCTTGGCCTGCGGGAAGGCGTTGTCGCAGATGTCCTTCAGGGTGAAGATGTCTGCCTTCTTCGCCTTTTGGAAGGTCTTCTTCATGACGATCTTCATACGTTCGTTCCTGCGGTAATCTCCGGTCGCGGCGTCCTTACGGATCCGGGCGTACGTCACTGCCTGCGCTCCGTTCAGCTTCTGCTTGCCGGCGTGCTCGATCAGCTTTTTTTCGCTGCCGGTGGTCTTGGCAGTGCCCGGGATGTACTTGTTCATCTCCTCGATCTCGGATTCCTGTACGTCGATCTTGATGCCTCCCAGGGTGTCGATGATCTCCGCGACGGTCTTCCAGTTGATCACGACCACCTTCTCGATGTTCAGATCCATATTCTTATTCAGAGCCTTAAGCGTATTCTCCGCGCCGCCGTAGAAATAGGCATGGGTGATCTTGTCCAGACCCACGTCACCTCCGAGATCCATCAGGGTGTCCCGGAAAACCGAGAACATCCGGACCTCATCGGTCTTGTTGTTGATGCTGACGATAACGATCGCATCGCTTCGGCTGTCCTTATCGTTTTCCATGTCTCTGGCGTCGACTCCCAGTACGGCGATGTTGGTGTACTGCTTCAGATTGGAAGCCGCGGCCGGAGAGATCTCCAGTGCATTTTTGTCCACATCCAGCCGTCCGATCCGGTTCAGCGTGGTCGCCGCCACCCCGTAAGCTCCGGCGGCCACAGCGCCGACCCCCAGTACGAGAACGATGAGGACTACCAGCGCAATGCGAAGTCCCCGTCCCTTTTTTGATCTCTGCTTCCTGGGCCGCTCCGCTCTGGGTTTGCGGTCCGCGTTGCGAAACAGAGGCTGCTTCTCCCTGGAGCTCCGTTTCGACGCCTGCTCTCTCTCCTGCAGATACGCCTGCCTCTGGCGCTCGGCCTCCTGCTCCTTGGCGCGTTTGCGAAGCTCCGATGCGCCGTAGGGCGTCGCCGTCACCGACGGTGCCTTGCGCTCCCCCTGACGCAGTCTCAGATATTCCTCATAGGCCTCTGCTCTGGCCTTCTGCTCCTGACGGTTGTGTCTGTCATCACTCATAAAGATCGTCCTTTTTGTTTACTGCTTACTGCGGATAACTGATCGTCTTCTTCAGATAGGTCTTCCCGTCCTCGCCGGAAAGGGACCAGTAGCCGTTTCCTTTACCGCTTCCGGCCTGATACCAGGATCCGGAAGTCCGAACCACATCGAACGTGTTGTTCTTCGCGTATTTGCCTTTGGTTTTGTATTTGGAGCTGGTGGAGGGTCCCGTGCGGTAAGCCAGACCGTCGCTGACATTGACGACCTTGACCGTGTACAGTACGGACCGGCCGCTGGCGGCGAACTTGTAGGTGCTGCCGCCGATCTTCGCGGTGGTGCTTTTGTACATGACGCCGCTGCCGTTGAACCCGTAGTGGTAGTCTCCGATCTTCTGGTATCCGGTTACCCGGTAACCGCTGGAATCCAGGTAATACGTTTTCCCATCCAGGGTCAGCCACTCGGATTTGAGATACTCTCCTCCTACCTTGTACTTATATTTACCGTTGCTCGCCTTGACCCATTTGCCCTTCAGCTTCACAAACAGGTAATTGACATCCACGTTGGTCGTATTCGTCAGAGACTTTCCGAACTGTGCCGTGGAGGAATACTGCCACATGTACATCGGCTTCGCGTAGCCGGTGGCCTTGCCTCCCGTGTAGTGGGCCACCCAGATCTTGTACTGCTTGTGCAGCGTATCCCGGTTCAGGTAGTTGATCAGCACCGAAGAGCTGGCATAGACCATCGGTGTATATCCCGCTGCCTTGATCTGTTTGCAGAAAGCCTGGCAGATCTTCGTATTCTTTGCCTTGCCGTTCTTCTTCGCCCATCTGGCATTCAGCCGGCCGCCCCATTCCCAGTCAAAAGCAACCGGCAGTGTGATCTTGGATTTGTAGTTCTTCAGAAGCTTGATGGTTTTCTTCGCCTCTTTCTTCGCTTCCTTCGTGGTCTTCGCCTGGGAATAGTAATAGGCTCCGACCTTCAGCCCCGCCGCGTAGGCGTTATCGATGTTCTTCTTATAGCTGGCATCGGCAAACCGCAGGAAGGATGCCCACTGGGTATATCCTACCCGCACGATCACATGCGTTACGCCCTTTGCCTTGAGCTTTTTGAACTGATTCTTTGAGATCACTCCCTGCCAGTTGGAAATATCGATGCAGGTGTAGACCTTATATCCCGACTGATAGTCCGAAGGGATCTTGGCATGATTTACCGCTGCGCTGGCCTGATTCACCGGCAGAAATCCCGTGGTCACGGCCATCAGCAAAGCGATAAGGACCGGCAAAAATCGTTTCATCATCTCCTGTTCCTCCCGTTTATCTCAATACCCTCAGCATGACCTCGGGATGACAGCTGACGCCATACTGATCACAGGTCAGGCATTCAAAAAAGTTCGGCGCATCGTCCCTGGCGACCGTCTCGAATCCTTCAGTGCGGAAGAACCCCGGAGCCCGGGCCACCAGATACATCCGCCCGCCCCCAAGGCGCAGGGTCTCATCCACTCCGAGCTGCAGCAGCCTCCTGCCCAGCTCCTGTTTTCGATAATCCGGGTCCACCGCAATGCCGTCGCAGATGAACTCCCCATCCCTTTTCGCCAGAACGAATCCGCCGATCAGTCTGCCGTCATCCACCGCCTCCCAGCAGTGAACCAGATCCGTCGGCGTCGGATCCTCCTCGGAAAACTCCAGTCCGTTCTCAATGAAAAACGGAACCAGACGGTCGTAGTCTTCGGTTGTGCGGATCTCAATCATCGTAATGCCACCTTTCTTCGGAGACGAAGACATCGAGTCTCCTCCGCAGCATGCTGAAATGCAGCGGCAGTTCCTCTCCATGCTCTCCGTCAATGTCCGTGTCCATATGCTCCTCGGATTCAATGGTCAGCTCCTCCGTCTGAAAGCACAGCACGTTCTTATTCTCCGGGTGCTTGCCGTTCACTACCTCGAAGAGCAGCGGACCAAATTCCATGACCGGCATCTTCCGGAACGCGATCACATCCAGCTTGCCGTCATCCATGGACGACAGCGGAGAGAGCTTTCGGAATCCGCCGGCGGATTCTCCGTTCATCACGACCATGAAATAGATCTCTTCATCGTATACTTTTTCCGGTGTGGTCAGCTTCACTCCGATGGGATGCACCTGGGGCAGCTCCGTCAGCGCCTTCAGGTAATAGGCCAGCGAGCCCAGCGCGTTCTTCAGATTCGGATCGGTCTTCTGGCTGACATCCACCAGCGCCCCCATGGCGCAGACGTTGATGAAGCATTTGTTGTTGACCTTTCCCACATCTGCCTTGGTGGTCTTGTTTCCCAGGGCCACATCCAGCTGCAGTTCCAGATCGGAAGGCAGCTCGAAGTAATAGGCAAAGTCATTGGCTGTTCCCGCGGGAAGCAGCCCAATGGGCAGGTGAATGTCATGGCGCACCATGGCGTTGACACACATATTCATGGTCCCGTCCCCGCCGGCCACCAGAATACGGCTGTACTCCTCCTGCCGGAGGGTCTCGAAGACCCGGTTGATCACCACTCCGCGGGCGGCCCTGACCGGAACCACCTGATATCCCTGCCTCTGGCAGCGATCGATGATGTGGTCCAGATTGTTCCGGAACACGCCGCTGCCGGAGTAGGCGTTATAATACAGTAGTATTTTCTTTCTTCGCTGCAGTTTCTCTTCCTGATGCTCCATTTCTGATCAACCTCCTGATTGCTCCGATCAGATACAGAGATCCTGCGAACAGCACGACCTCATATTCGTTCCAGATTTCCTCCGCGGCGGCAAGTCCGTCCTCTGCGTTCTCCGTGACCTCCACCGGAGGGATCCCCCGCTTTCTCAGCTTTTCTGCCATCTGATCCGCGGGAAGCCTTCTCGGGCTCTCCGGCTCCGTCACGAGGATCCGGTCTGTGATCTTCGTGAACTGATCCAGGATCGCGTCGACCTCCTTGTCCGCGAGGATCCCGGTGACGAGAAGGATCTTCCGGCCTTCAAAGAGGCGCTGCATCGTCTCCTGAAGAGCCTGCGCCCCCGCTTCGTTGTGAGCGCCGTCCAGCACCACCATCGGGGCGAAGCGTCCCTCGCGCTCCCATTCCTCCCGGCCGAGGACGACCTCGAACCGGCCCGGCTGGACCGCGTTCTTCAAGCCTTCGTACAGGCGGCTTCGTTCGACCTGAATCCGGCGGCTTCTGCGAAGGACCTCGATGCAGGCCAGGGCGGTCTTCAGGTTCTCGGCCTGGTGCCTGCCGGCCATCGAGATCTCGATCTCGCTGTAATCCGTCTCCATCAGCTGCATGCTGACCTGCTGGCTGACCGGGCTTTCCCAGTCGACGCTGGTGCGGATCTTCGAGACATCGTAAAGTCTGGAGCCCTTCTGATACGCCGTCCGGGCGATCACAGCCGCCGGCCCGTGGTCTTTCACATTGGAAATCACCGGTGCACCGTCCTTGATGATGCCCGCCTTGGTTGCGGCGATCTTCTCCAGCGTATCTCCCAGCACCTGCATGTGGTCGTAGGAGACGGAGGTGAAGATACAGGCCAGCGGATTTCGTATGATGTTCGTCGCATCGCCTTCTCCGCCCATGCCGCACTCCAGTATCACGATGTCCGGCTGCACATCCCGGTAGAACAGGAACGCAATCGCCATCACGACTTCGAATTCCGTCGGCGAGACAAGACCGTCCGCGACCATGTCCTCAGCGGCCTTCACTGCCTGCCATCCGTACCGATCCAGTTCTTCATCGGTGATGTATCTGCCGTCGTACTGGATCCGTTCATTGAACACCTCAATGAAGGGCGAGATATACAGGCCGACCTTGTATCCGCAGGCGGCCAGCCCGGACTCCAGAAACTTGCAGACGGATCCTTTGCCGTTGGTGCCGGCTACGTGGATGCAGCGCAGGCCATCCTGGGGATCGCCCAGACGGCGCAGCAGTTCCTCCAGCCGCTCCATACCGAGAACGATTCCGAACCGATCGAATCCGTGAATTCTTTCGATGATATTTTTATCCAAGTTTTCTCTCCACCAATGCCAGCCGTTCGCTCACCTTTGCCAGCATCTCCTCGTATTTATCCTTCTTCGCCCGTTCTTCGGCAACGACCTTCTCCGGCGCCTTGCTGACAAATCCCTGATTGTTCAGCTTGCCGACGACGCGCTTCACTTCTCCTTCCAGGCGTTTTTTCTCCTTCTGCAGTCTGGCCAGCTCCGCTTCATAATCCATCAGATCATCCAGAGGAATGAAGACCTCCGCACCGTCCACGACGGCCGACATGACTTCCTCCGGCACCTGCGTCCGGTCCGCGATAAACTGAAGATCGCTCAGGTTCGCCAGATTGCGGATGTAGGGGCCTGCCGCGCGGCAGATCGCTTCCTTGTCCGCGCCCGCCAGGATCACTCCGTGGAGTTTCTTGCCCGGCGCCGCTTCCGCTTCGGCGCGGATGTTACGGATGCTCCGGATGATCGCCATGGCCATCTCCAGGATCTCCGACTCCGCCGGATAGGTCTTCGCCTCATCGTAGAGAGGCCAGTCCGCGCGGATCAGGAAGTCCTTCGGGTCGACGCTTTCCGGATCGCCTCCCGGAAGATATCCCCAGATCTCCTCGGTAATGAAAGGCATGAAGGGATGCAGCAGGCACAGCATCTGCCGGAGCACGCTGACCAGCACGTACCTGGCCACCTGCTTGTCCGCTTCGTCCTCTCCGTAGAGACGTGCCTTCACCAGCTCGATGTACCAGTCGCAGTACTCGTTCCAGATCAGATCGTAGACCCGCTGGCCTGCCAGCGCCAGGTCGTACTTCTCCATGGTTTCGGTCACGTATTTCACCGCGTCGTTCAGACGGGACAGGATCCATTTGTCTTCATCCTTCAGCGCTGCCGGATCCGGCTGCGCCAACTCCCCGTCATCCTCCAGGTTCATAATGACGAACCGGGAGGCGTTCCACAGTTTATTCGCAAAGTTTCTGGCCGCCTCCAGACGGTCGGTCTTGAATCTCATGTCGTTTCCCGGCGTGATGCCTGTAGTCAGCATGAACCGCAGCGCGTCGGCGCCGTACTGATCGATGATCTCCAGCGGATCGATGCCGTTGCCCAGGGATTTGCTCATCTTGCGTCCCTGTGCATCCCGGACCAGACCGTGGACATAGACGTCGTGGAACGGAACCTCTCCCGTGGTCTCCAGGGCGGAGAATACCATCCGGACGACCCAGAAGAAAATGATGTCATATCCGGTGACCAGCACA
>JAFUCA010000015.1 GCA_017459895.1 Bacillota bacterium
AGCGCTGTTCTTCCTCTGGCTGTATCTGCCAGGTCTGGGCAGCCCGGCGCCGCTGACCGGTCCGGAGTGGGGCTTCGTCGGTGGCTGGATCGTTCTGGGCATCATCCTGTTCATCGTGAACAAGGTGGGCAAGAACGGCAAGACACCTCTCTCCGAGACCGAATATCTGATGTTCGGAAGAGAGTACATGAGACCGCAGTATGTGGAGGAGTTCGAACGGACGATATCAAAGGCAAAGTAACCGGCGGAATCAGCCTGACGTTACCGGTATTATTGAATCCGACATCCATCGCGATGTCGGATTTTTTTTTAATGAATTGACCAGCGCTACCATAAAACCGGCCATTTCCTGCCAGCATGGTAGGAACCTACCATAATTGACCAGCTTTTGCGATTTCGTGATAGGCGAGCCAATGTGCAGAAGAAACCTTCGAGCCGCTTGACATAGACTGGATGAAGAAGTTCGAAAAGTTTCCGAAACGGGCTGCTTTTTGTATGGAAAAGTTTCGGATTCATGAAAAAACCGGTTAGAAAAGTACTATCGGAGGAAGACTTCATGCTGTATCGAAAAAAACTAAAATAGAGCAATGGATCGATCATGGAAACGAAACGTTGCTTGTGCAAGGGGCGAAGCCAGACGGGGCAGACAGGATTCCCTCTGGCTGGAGAACGCAGGTGTTGTGCTTCCGGCATACAATAAGCGGTTGAAATCGAACAATATTAAAAAGACAAGAAGCATTAATAAAATAAAATCGATCAAAATATGTTGAATATCAGGCATCTGTAGTGTAGAATCGAACAAAAGAAGGAGGTGATGGCATGACGGTCGTAACAGCAACAGAATTCAAGCTCAACCTGGGGCGGTATCTTTCCCGGATCAATGATGAAGAAATAGCCATCAGCAAAAACGGCAGGATGGTCGCCCGACTGGTACCCTACAGACATACACTGTCGGACGCTCTTGTTGGGATCCTGAAGGACACGGAGCTTCCGAATCATTTTGATGGAGATTACAGAGAGCTGATCGGAGAAATGAGGAGACAGGATTATGAAGATCTTGATTGATACAAACGTAATTCTGGATGTTCTCTTTGATCGGCCGCAGTTCATCGGCGATTCCATCACGGTGCTCCATATGTGTGAAGACGGGTTCGCCAAGGGAATGGTAACTGCGAAAGCGGTGGCAGACATCTACTATTTCGTGAGAAAACAACTCCGAAGTGAAGCGAAGGCGCGGGCGGTCCTGCGGAAGCTGATGACACTGGTTTCCGTCTGTGATGTTGGTGCTGAACGGATTACGGAGGCGCTGGATACAGAGAATGGTGATTACGAGGATGCCATTATGGCAGCCTGCGCGAAAGCAGAGGGCTGCAGCCTGATCATCACCAGAAATAAGAAGCATTTCACCGGCACTGGGGTGAAATGTCTGACGCCCGAGGAATTCGTGATCTGACAAAGCAGCGGCGAAGGCGGCAGACAGAACGCATGATCATACTGCGGGATTTGTGATGGTTCCGGTCTTCAGGGTCATTCCCTGAGACAGTTCACTGATCGGTAAAACGTTAGTGGACATTTAGTGGACATTCTGGTTTATAATAAATCTGTAACAGTCGCCGCAATCAAAACACAGGCAGGGAAAGCAGAATGGAAGAATTGATCCAGTCAGGTGTTCCACATATCATAATTGTCGTAGTCATCCTCATCGGACTGACCTTCACGGTGCTGAACGACCCGTATATACAGAAGAAACAGCGGCGGATCATGCTGCTGCTGATCGCCGTATGCGCCGTCCTTATCGTGCAGAATTACACGGAATCGGTGCTGAGTTTCCAGCCGCCGGACCCATCCCTGGTCCTGCTGCGAACCGTGGAATCGGTGCTGGGGTACTCCCTGCGTCCGGTGGTGATCGTGCTGTTCTTCTACATCACCGATCCTGCCCGCCGGTATACCCCCGCCTGGATACTGATCCTGATCAATGCGGCGGTGTATTTAACCACCTTCTTTTCCCGCATCTGCTTCCAGATCGATGAAGGCAATCACTGGCAGCCAGGGCCGCTGCATCATTTTGCCTACTTTGTAAGCATTGTCCTGCTTGCATACTACCTGTACCTCACCTGCCGAACCTACCGAGGGATAGGCAGGCGGGAGATGTTCTTGCCTGCCATGAACGTTCTGCTGATTGTGCTGGCGGTTCAGCTGGATTATGCGGATGGCAATGACCGGCCAATCAGCTTTCTCAGCATCGCCATCGTGATCACCAGCCTTTTCGCGTATATCTGGCTGCACCTGAGATTCGCGGAGGAACACGTGTCGAATCTGGAGACTCAGCAGCGCCTGAACATCATGAAGAGTCAGATGCAGCCCCACTTCCTTTTTAATACGCTTGCCACGATACAGGTGCTCTGCAATACCGATCCGAAGGAAGCGTCGAGGATCACGGGCAGGTTCGGCAAATACCTCAGGCAGAACCTGGATTCTCTGGAGCAGGACGAACGGATCGATTTTGACAAAGAACTGGAACATACCATGAATTATGCCGCCATCGAGATGGTCCGCTTCCCGAATATACGCATCGAAACGGACATCCGGGACCGGGATTTCACCCTTCCGGCCCTGACCGTGCAGCCCATGGTGGAGAACGCCATCCGTCACGGGGTTCGGATACGCAGCGAAGGCATCATCCGAATCAGCACCGGACGATCCGGCGGTTACCATGAGATCGTTATCGCAGACAATGGGGAGGGATTTGATCTGCAAAGGCTGGACGGGCAGGAAGGACTGCATCTGGGGATACGCAACGTGCGTGAACGCATCGAGAAGATGTGCGGGGGGAGTCTCCAGATCCAGAGTGCACCGGATGACGGTACCACCGTTGTGATCCGTATTCCCGAGGAGAAGAGACCATGAGAATCGTATGCGTGGATGACGAAGCGCTGCTGGCGCGCAGCACAGCAGCCCTGTGCAGAAGCCTTCCTGAGGTGGATGCGGCAGAGGCGCTTACCAGCGGCAGGGACGCGCTGGACTGGTTTGAGAAGAACGAAGCGGATATCGCGATTCTGGATATCGATATGCCGGAGATCGGCGGACTGCAGCTTGCCGCGCGCATCAAGGTCATGCGTCCGGATACCAGGATCATCTTCCTGACGGGATACAGCCAGTTCGCCCTGGATGCGTTTAAGCTGCGGGCGTCAGGGTATCTGCTCAAGCCGGTGGATGAGACAGAGCTGGCAAATGAGATCCGGTACGCTGCCTTCGGAGAAGATCAAGGCCGGAGCAAGAGCGCTGATCGTGTCGTGATCCGAACCTTCGGCAGCTTCGATGTATTCGCCGGCGGCCGGCTGGTCACCTTCCGGCAGAAAAGATCCAAGGAGCTGCTGGCCATCCTGGTGGACCGGCAGGGGGGCAGCATCTCCCGGGCCGAGGCCTTCGCCCTGATCTACGAGGACCGGCTCTACGACCGGCGGATGCAGAAGCAGTTCGATAATATCATCCGGTCCATGCGGGACACCCTCAGAGAGTACGGCATCGAAGACATCTTCGAAATGAAGAGCGGACAGATGCGTATCTGCCCCGAGAAGGTCTCCTGTGATCTGTATCGTTTCCTGGACGGGGACGCGGAGGCGGTGAACCGGTACCGGGGAGAATATATGAGCGCTTATTCGTGGGCCTGCGCCATGGAGGGGTTCGTCACGAACAACACGATCGGCGCGAACAAAAAATGAGATAAGTAAGCAAAAACCGAATTGAGATAACGTTTTTTGTGATTGACTTCGGATTATATATAGAAAATGATCAGAAAAAGCGAAGTGAGAGGCAACGTCATGATAGAAAGAAGCGCATTTACCATTGATAAAAATAAGTCAGAAGAGTTCAAAGAGTTTATCTCGAAGAATGCTAAAGGAAAAGATTTCTGGAATGATGTTCAGAAAGCCGCTTCCAAATCCGTCGATAAAAAGGCCTTGGACACATTGTTCAAAGAAGACAAGTGACAATCAAAATGGAATTTTGTTGGGTGACATCGTTACTCTGAAAAGAAAAAACTAGAAAAACAACATATTTAGTGGACATTTAGTGGACAACCGAGAGTACAATCGTAACAATTGGACTCCCGGTTGTTTTTATTTTTGGGAACGGAGGTAATTGGATGAAGAGAAGACTGAAACGATCCATCAGTGTGATCCTGACGGTGCTGATGGTATTCACTGCTGTGCCGGCCTTTTCGTGGGCAGACACGGGGGCTGCTGCAAAGGCTGGAGATTCCGCCCCGATGACGGTGCAGGCGGTCGCACCTTCGTAGGTTAACGAGGCGGTGACCAAATTCACCGACGCTTTGTCGAAATTCTATGCCGACACTTCGCAGATGAGCGAAATGTCCTCATTTCTGACCCGGTTCGGCGGGGTCACGGCGGCGGCCTCGGGCGTGATCGGTATCCTGCAGATGAGCGGCATCATCAAGGATCCCACGCAGGTAGCGCTGGGGGAGATCCTCCAGACGGTGAAGGACATCCAGACCCAGCTCAACGAGATGGACCAGAAGCTGGATGACATCAACAAGCAGCTGGTGAGCATCGCCGTCAGGCAGGAGGAAAAAGACAGGAACAACAAAGCCACGACCATGCTGAAGTACTGGAGAGACTTCAACACGCAGTACAGCGAGCCGCTGGACAACAAGATCAACGAATATAAGGGGAAGATCAACGAGGGGATCCGCGCCTGGTGGAAGGAGAGCTCCCACGATGGTGTGCGTCTGCTGTATACGGATGGGGGAGTCAAAAAGGACACCATCATAGATGGCTATATACTGACATATTCCCGAAACGCATATAACGATGGATTCCCGGACGTTTCGGATAACGGGGATGTGGTCTCCAGAGTATTCAGCATCGGCGTGCCCGGGGAGTGGATCCCCGATACGGCCAATATGACCTTCAACATCAACTCCTATCAGGAGGATTTCGAGGCAAAGATGACTGAGAACTTCATTCAAGCAGCCGACCAGAAGAAGCTGGATGCACGGACCATCTGGTGGATGGTCTGGGAGGGCGCATCCCAGGAGTATAAGACAAGACTTGCGAAGAAGTACGCTCACGAAATCATGAACACCCTGCTCTATCACATCGCCTGCGACACCATGAGCGATAACGACGCCTGGGTGATCTCGGTGACCAACGCCTACGAGAATTACTGCAAAAACATACTGGAGCAGGATTCCGGCGTCAACGCCATGCTCAATGCCATGTACCTCACCCACGGCTTCGAGGGTGAGATCAAGCAGGACATCACGGATTTCTGTGACAAGATGGCCGTCAAGGCCGGCGTGTACGGAGAATTTGCCCTCACCTGCGCAGGACAGGACAGCCTGCAGTCGATTACCAACCGGCAGGAGATCCAGGCCCTCTTCGCAGATACCGTCACCAGCCTTTACGACAAGAAGGACAAGGCCCTCACAGGGCATGACAATTACTGCTATGTCACAGGTACGCTGGTGGAGCACGCCAAGATCTACGCTGAGTCGTCGCTCACCATGAAAAATAAATCCGGCGGGTATCGCGGCTACGAGAAGACGGACTGGAAGATCACGGTGCCAAACATCCTGGACAATGTATACACCCAGGTGCTCTTCAATCAGTACAAGTCGCTTCCTCAGGGCGCGGGCTCCTTCGCTTCTTACCTGAAGCTGTACGGGGCATTTCCCACGGACAACTGGACGGGCAACATCATGACCCGCTACGGCGGCGCGCAGGATTTCGCCTTCAGCGAGGGAATACGGATGAAAGCGATAGGAACCCAGCATCCGGGGAGCTACTTCAAGGACAACCAATACTACAACATCGATGTGGGCACCGGAAGCAAAGTGGAGCAGAAGTACTACCACGTCCATGACAAGGTGGTCTGCGACTACTTCAACATGGGAAGCGGCAATCTGTCGGTCAACCAGACGGCGGCAGCGAGAGCCTTTTACGGGGAGGATCACTGGAACTGGGTCGTAGATGAAGTCTGGGCCTTCGAGACGGACAGCTGCCACTACTGGCGGATTATAAATCAGAAATCCGGAGTCGATTGGACCGAAATCCATAATCGCGTCGGCTTCGATATCCTGAAGCTGACGCCGGTGCACGATCTGAACGGCTATGAAGATCCGGAGGATCCGTTCTTCGCATTTGACCAGGCAACTCTGACCAGGGGCGTCTCGGATTGGATCGGACCGACGTATCAGGATACGGAAACGGCCATCACCGATGTGGTCCTGGAGAAGGAATCCTATACGTATACCGGGAAACCGATCAAACCTTATGCGACAATCATGGCAGGAAAGAAAAAAGTTCCTCTGGACAGCTTTAAGGTCACTTACGGAGAGAACCGAGAGCTCGGACTCGGTGAGATCACGGTAGAGGGTGCCGGCGATTATTCGGGTACGATCCATAAGACCTTCAACATCATTCCAAAGGGGACCAGCCTCAGCAAACTGAAGAAAAAGAAGAACACCGTGACGGTCAAATGGAAGAAGCAGGCTGAGATCATGCCGGATACCGAGATAGATGGCTACCAGATCCGCTACAGTACGAACAAATCCATGAAAGGCGCGAAGAAGCTGACGGTAAAGGGATACAAGAAGACAAGCAAGAAGATCAAGGGCTTGAAGAAGAACAAAAAGTACTACTTCCAGATCCGGACTTACGTGAAGTCCAGCAAAGGCAATCTTTATTCCCAGTGGAGCAGCAAGAAATCCGTAAAGACGAAGTAGTTCCAACCCGATGAAACCGGTCAGTACGGCCGGTTTCATCCGTACCTGACAGGCCGTCGTGCCTGAAACGGAGGACATCCCTGATCAGCGAAAAGAAAGGGGAAACAGGAAAAATGAAACAAAGAGAAAACAGAACTGCGAGGCGTTCGCTTGCCATGGTAATCGCAGCCATCGCGCTGCTGGCGCTCACCGCCCTGCCGGTTACCGCGCAGGCAGCCCAGCAGGCGGAGCGGACGGTGCTCCTGTATATCTGCGGATCCAATCTGGAAACCGCTTCGGGTATGGCAACCTATAATCTGCAGCAGATCCTGGGAGCGAATTTCAGTCAGAGCGGCCGCGTGAAGGTGGTGGTCATGACCGGCGGATCCGACCAATGGCATCTGGAGAGCAACGCTCTGGCCGACCCGAACGAGCTGGGACTGGAATCAGAGGACGGCGCAGCGACCATCAGCAGCACCTACAATCAGGTCTGGGAAGCCCGCGGCGCGGATGCGGCGCAGAATCCTGGCCAGATGGTACTTCTGGACGCGGACGGGATCACCGGAGCGGAGGGCACTTCTGTGAAGTCAGAGGACGAACTCATGTCGGATCCGAAGACCCTGAAGGCCTTTATCGACTACGGCATGAGCAATTTCCCGGCGGAGAAGTACGATCTGATCCTCTGGGATCACGGCGGCGGTCCCACCGGCGGATTCGCCCGGGATGATCACTCGCTGGAGGGAGGCACCATGAGTCTGTCCCAGATCATGAAGGCTCTCTCGGATAACCAGGTCGTCAGCGGCGGTTCCGGCGGGAAGTTCGACTTCATTGACTTCGATGCCTGCCTGATGGCAAGCGCGGACATCGCCCTCCTCATGGCGGACTATGCGGATTACTACATCGCCTCCCCGGAGACAGAACCCGGCTACGGACAGGACTACGAAGGCTGGCTCAATGCCCTGGGGAAGGATCCGGCCATGGATACCTATCAGCTGGGGAAGCAGATCGTGGACGATTTCATTGACTTTTATAACAAAGATTCGGGCGACGGCGCCCATGAGGACGGGACATTGGCGGTCATGGATACGAAGAAGCTGGCTGCAAGCGGTCTCGCCGAGGCCCTGACACAGATCGATGCCATCCTGCGCAGTCAGGCAGAGGATCAGGACGCCTCGGGCGAACTGCCCTTCTATGATGAGATGACCGCCGCAGGGAACTCCATCCAGTACGGAGACGATGCCTATTTCGATCTGGGGAATCTCATGGGACAGCTTCCAGTGGTCCAGTATGAATTCAGCGGCGGAACGCCCCAGCTTACGAATCAGTACAAGGATGCGGCAACGAGGATCACGAAGATCCTGCAGGATGAGACCATCATTTATGCCGGAGGCACAGATGGGATCGGCGGCGAGCCCCGTGTCTATATGAACGCGGACGGGGCCCTCAAGATCGGCGGGCTTCGCACCAGCGGCCTCTATATCTTCTTCCCCCTTCCGGGGGATCCGGGCCAATCGAATACCTACTGGCAGGAGATCGCAAAGGCTGAAGAGTTCCTTCCGGCGGACGACCAGCGCAGGGTCTTCCTGGAGAGATACCGGCGGACCATGCTGGACTACGATCTGATCGGAAAGACCGGACGGGATGTGGGCGACCTGGCGGCTTCCGGCACAGACAAGAGCGGGATCAGCTACGCCAGCCTTTGCAGCTACTGGAAGCAGAGCATGTCGGGAATGAAGAGCCCCTGGGAGAGGATCGTCCAGCCTTTGCTGGAGAAGCGCGGCGGGGAGGCTGCGTCGGAAGGCTGGATGAGCGCATTGATCGCGCAGCAGGCGACGGAGGCGGTCTCCGTGAAAAACGCAGCAGCGCAGAAGAACGAAGACAGCTATCATTTCACTCTTTCCGATGTGAACAAGCGGGTCATCAGCGACGTGCATATGGATCTGATCGCGGAGCTTCCGGCAGCGGACGAAGCGAAGAAGGCCCTGAGCCCGGGGGAGCAGAATCTGCTGGAGATCTATCCGGAATTAAGCGAATACCAGATCGGTTCGTTTGCCGGTGAGGAATACATCGCTCCGGGCGCCATCGATACGACGGATCCGGAGAAGCAGCAGGCATCTTTGATCCAGTGGATGAAGGAGCCTGTAAGCGAGTGGGACGTTCCTCTGTGGGACGGGAAATGCTATGCGATCCGCGATGCGGAGGGCGTGCTTCACGCGGCTCAGGTGGATACCGAGGAGTACAGCGTGATCGTCCAGTATGCGGATGAGAACAGCGCTTCCGGATACAGTCTGGCAGGACTCCTGTTCGAAGAAGACGGAAACGGCGGGGATAGCAAGGTCCTGTCTGAGATCGCTCTTCTCGATGAAGATACCGGACCCGTACCGATTGAGCCTGCGGCGCTGAAAGCAGACTTCGACTTCATGCCGGTGCAGTACATCAATCTTCTGAACCTGAAGACGCTGCAGCTTCCCATGAGTGCTTCGGCGATCCATGTCTCGAAGGATAATTACCAGGAGGTCCGCCTGGACTACACCGGGGTGGAGAATGTAAAAGACATCGCGGATACCAATGGGGACGGCGCCTCCGTGGAACCCAGAGTGACGGTGACGGATCGCTACGGCAGCGATGCGGATATTACGGACACCATCCGGGCAGCCAATCCCTTGAAAGTCAACCCCTTGAAGGTAAAGGGCAGGACCGTCCGGATCAAAGCCGGGAAGCTGAAGAAAACGAAAAAGAAACAGACGATTTCCAGGAAGAAAGCGGTTACCGTCAGCAAGGCGGTGGGCAAGGTGACCTACCAGCTGACCGGCGTGACCAAATCCAAATACAAGAAGTATTTCAAGGTCAATAGGAAGAATGGTAAGATTACAGTGAAGAAGGGCCTGAAGAAGGGAACCTATAAGCTGAAGATCCGCGTCAGCGCCGCCGGAAACGCCGAAACCAGAGCGGCTGCGAAGAAGGCAACGGTCACGGTTCGGGTGCGGTAGGCGGTCCGCGGCAAAGGGAATGAAAAAGGGAAAAGACATGATAAGATCAAATAAAACAACACCGGCAAAAATACTCTCGCTGCTGGTAGCAGCAGCGCTCTGCTTTACCGTATTCACCGTACCCGTGTCGGCGGAAGACAGCGCCGCGGGTTCGGAGAAAAAGGATGAGAAAACGAAAACCACTTTTATCGATGATGTGGACTATGACGATCCTGAACCTGAAGTGGTAGTGCCTGTATTTAATGATGGCAGGTGGAACAGGGTGCATTCCAATCCGGCCACCTTTGAAAAAAACTTCAAGCTGACACCGGAAGAAAAGGAGTATTCCATCACGGGATATGAGAAAGTCATATCAGAAATCCTGGAACCGGACATGAGCGATCTCGAAAAGTACTATACGCTCGCTACATGGTTAAATCATTATGTCGATTACGATTGGGATTTCTGGCCTGGCGGATATGATTTCGATTATTACAGCCATCAATGGGATGCATATGGCATATTAAAAGAAAAGAAGTCGGTATGTGCAGGTATAGCGGTCGCCTACGCGAATCTTTGTCATGCGGCGAATCTGCCGTGCAAGTTTATCAGAGTGAGACCATACTATTTAGATCATACGATAAACTATATTCCTGACATCAATGGGCATGCCTATTATATTGATGTGACGGAGAACTTCTTCTTTATGTCAAAGGACGCAAATCCCTGGAGACCGATGGATCTGGATTTTTCGAACATATCAGAGAGCAAGATTCCTGACGATGGTTCCTTTGAGTATTCCAATGGAAGTACAAGTAATTCCCCCTCAGGGATCAAAGAATACTACGGCGTTCCCTTTGACAAATGGTTCAAGGAATATGCTCTTCATAAGAACACAGAGTATACATTCGAAACAGCGTATGTAGAAAAGGGAAGCGGAACACGGGGCACGCATTATGCAAAATATGAGGATTTTGATAAGTATCCCGCACAGACGTATCCGTCGCGAACTTCTGCAGCTACCGGCATCTGGTTCCTGGACGATTTCTTCACAGAACCGGCGACGATAAAAAACAAGATACTTCACAAAGAGCTGGACGAGCAGCTGCTCAATATTTCCGGAATAAAAGGAAGCTACGATTGTACTACCGCCAGTGATCTTGCAAAGGCTGTCAGTGACGACATTGGGATCAACTATTTCCCTTCATCAGAAAACGGGGAAGTTTTCGCGAAGACAGTCGGTCTTACGGAGGCTGCGGATTATACCGTAACCTGTAATACCTTCGATTCGTCAAAAGGCGAAGCGACCATAACCGTGAAAGGCGCCGGAGAATACACAGGAGAATGTCAGATTCCGGTCAGGATAAATTCCGCCGCCGTCACTCAAGCTCCTGCCAACAAAATGGACCTTGTTTATACAGGAGAACCGCAGGCCCTCGTGGAACCGGGAACAGCAGAAAACGGCACGATACTTTATGCTGCGGTGAGCAAAGACGGCGAGGATGAATCCTGGAAAGAAGGCAACCCGGATGCTGCACCTTATCCGCATTCGTACGAGCCGCCGGATGAGGCTTATTCCGAGGAAATCCCTGTCGCAACAGACGCAGGAAGATATGCTGTCTGGTATAAGGTGGCAGGAGATGGGACCCATTCCGATATGCAGCCGCAAAGGCTGGAGAGAGTCGCGGTCATTTCTCCTTTGAAACCAAAGATCATTATTGATAACCAAACAATCAAAGTGGGCGAAAAAATCAAACTGTCGCCTGTGCTTGACATAGAGAAAGCTGTGGACTACTACTATACCAGTGACAATGACAGCATTGCAGCAGTGAGCAATAACGGCGTAGTAAAAGGTGTTGCGGCAGGCACTGCAACAGTCATTATCGCCGGCACGCTGACAAAAGAAGAGCCGAATTATGATGACCCCGGCGAAATTGAAATCTCTGTCAAGGTAAACAAAGGTGAGAATCCGATGAAGCTTACCGCCAGGACGGCAAAAGTCAAGCGCAGTAAGCTCAGGAAAAAAGCACAGACGATCAAGCGTGCCAAAATAGTCGCAGTAAGCAAGGCAAAGGGCAAACAGAAATATAAACTTGTTTCCGTCAAGAAGGGGAAGAAGAGCTTCAGGAAGTATTTCAAGGTCAACCAGAAGACAGGAAACGTCACCGTGAAGAAAGGCCTGAAAAAAGGCAAATATCTGGTGAAGATCAATGTCAAAGCGGCGGGCAATGCCGATTATAAACCGTCATCCTGGAAGTCTGTGACGTCTGTGGTGCGCGTGAAGTAAAAATCAAAATATAGCGGAGGTTACGAATATGAAAACGAATTTATTGAAATCAGTTCTTCTGGCAATGATGCTGGCGATGATGCTGGCGTTCGCTGGCTGCGGCAGCGGAGATCAGAACACCGGGAGCACGGAGGAGAGCGTACAGGCAACAGAGACGGCAGAGCCCGCGGATGCGGAGGAGGCACCGGCAGAGGAACCGACGACTGCGGTATCCGATGACGGGGTGACCCTGTCCAACGATGCATCGGACTTCGTGCTGATCACGGACGAGGTGCCGGACGCGATCCTGGAGATCCGCTATTACTCGACCTATAACTTCGTCGGGGACCGGATCGACGGATACGAGGAGCCGGAGGCCTTACTGACGAAGGAAGCCGCCGCGGCGCTCAAAGAAGTCAGCGACGATGTGAAGAAGCAGGGCTACCGCCTGAAGATCTACGACGCCTACCGTCCGCAGAGGGCCGTGACCAACTTCGTGGAATGGGCCAAGGATGAAGACGATACGAGGATGAAGGAATACTTCTATCCGGAACTGAACAAAGACGTCCTCTTCCCCCAGGGGTATATCGCGGAGCACTCCGGCCACAGCCGGGGGAGCACGGTGGACCTGACGCTGTTCGACATGGAGACAGAGAAGGAAGTGGACATGGGCGGAACCTTCGATTACTTCGGGGAGCTCAGCCATCCGGACTACAAGGACATCACCGACGAGCAGTATGAGAACCGGATGATCCTGCGCAAGGCGATGACGGATCACGGATTCAATCCGCTGGCAGAGGAATGGTGGCATTTCACTCTGGCGGACGAGCCGTACCCGGACACCTACTTCACCTTCCCGGTGAACAGCGAGTCGGTGGGGAAATAACGACACGGAGGTATTGCGATGAAAAAGAAGCTACTGGCAGTGATTTTGTCTGCGGCAATGGCGTTCACGGCGGTTCCGTCGGCGGCGCTGGCAGCTCCGGCGGATCCGGAGGCAGACGCAGCAAAGGCTGGCGGGCCCCTGGCGGAGCTGGCCGCGCAGCTGCAGGATCCGGCTAATGATCCGTTCAATTACAGCCCGCACGCTATGCTCGCCGCGGAGAACACGTACCCGGCAGCCTACGACCTGCGGGATGTGAACGGGACATCCTATGTGACGCCGGTGAAATTCCAGAATCCCTTCGGGACCTGCTGGGGATTCGCGGCCATCGCAGCGGCGGAGAGCAGCATCCTGGGATCCGGACTTGCCGCGAAGGACGGCTACAACGCCGATACTCTGGATCTGTCCGAGAAGCACCTGACCTATTTCGTGAGCCAGCCCATCAATGACCCTGCGAACCCGCAGAACGGGGAGGGAACCCATGCCGATGCGGATGTGACGGTCAGCGATCTTCTCAACGGCGGCGGTCTTCCTTTCACAGCCACCAGCCTTTTCGCGTCGGGCATCGGGCCGAATCTGGAGAGCCGGGATCCCCTTCTGAAATACATGGGTAAGAACGGCTGGACGGAGAAGCGGACGGTGAACGGCAAGGTGATCGACTACTGCTACGACGATGAGGACGACTGGTCTCTGCCGGAGGAGTGGCGGTTCCGGCAGTCCTATGTGCTGAAGGAATCCTTTATGCTCCCGTCGCCGGCGGAGGTCAATAGCGAGACCGGTGAGTACACCTACAATCCGGCGGGCACCGAGGCTATCAAGGAGATGCTGGTGAACAAACGCGCGGTTCAGATCGGATTCTGCGCGGACACGTCCTCTCCCAGTCAGGAAGCCGGAGACGGGGTGTACATCAGCAAAAACTGGGCCCACTACACCTACGATGCCCAGGAGAGCCCGAACCACGCCGTGACCATCGTGGGCTGGGACGACACTTACGACAAGGCGAATTTCGTGGAAGGCCATGAGCCTCCGGAAAGCGGCGCCTGGCTGGTGAAGAACAGCTGGGGCTCGGAGGAACAGGACTTCCCGAACCGGGGGCCTGGCTGGGGCATCGAGAAGAACGGCGTCCATACGGGCTATTTCTGGCTGTCCTACTACGATAAGACCATCAGCATGCCGGAGGCGCTGGAATTCGAGAAGAGCAATGTGAACAATACATACAACATCGATGAGCACGATTTCATGCCGGTGAACGATGTGAGCGGCGCGGTGGGTGCCGGAGAAACCAGAATGGCGAATGTGTTCCGGGCCGATGCCTGCGAGATGCTGGAGCGGGTCTCCTGTGAGACCACGGTCCCCGGCACGAAGGTGGTGAACCAGGTCTATCTCCTGGCGGATGATTTCACGGATCCTGCGGACGGGAAGCTGGTGGATGAGACGGAGGCGGAGTTTGCCTTCGGCGGGTTCCACACCATGGCGCTGTCCAGCCCGGATCTCATCCAGAAGGGCCAGTACTATTCCGTGGTGCAGACCCAGATCACCCCGGAGGGCGAGTACGCCTTCAACCTGCCCTTCTCCTACGGCAAGGAGCTGATGGCGATGTTTGGCGGCAATGAGAAAGTCTGGGTGAAGGGCGTAGTCAACCCGAAAGAAAGCTATCTCTGCAGCGATGGCAGATGGATGGACTTCGCCGACACTAAGGTGAAGAAGGAACTCTTCGGAGAGATGTACCAGATGATGGAGTTCGATAATTTCCCCATCAAGGCATACAGTACGCCGTCGGCGAATGTGAACCTCCGGGTCAATGGACTGGCGAAGCTGGAGATCGGAAAGGAAAGCACTCTTTCCCTGGTCTATAAGGGAGATTCCGGTTCTGCCTTCGATGCTCCGAAGATCACCTGGGAACTGGCCGAAGGAAGCGCGGACAATTTCACGCTGATCCAGGATCCCCAGCGGCCCCATGTGGCTGCAGTGACGGCGAAGGATGCGGGGGAAGGCCTGCTCTATGTCACCGCGGAGGGAATCGGGACCACGGTGGTCCGGCTCACCACAGCGAAGAAGATCATCGGCGCCATCGGTTTCCCGCAGACCATCGTATATAACGGCAAGGCACAGAAACCGAAGCCGGAGGTGGAGGATCAGGACGGCGAGATCATTCCCCCCAGCCACTACACGGTCAAGTACAAAAACAACGTGAAGTGCGGGCAGGGCACGGTCACGGTTACGATCAAGTCCGGAGATCCCAAATACACAGGCTCGGACATCGCCTGGTTCACCATCCGGCCCCGCAAGGCGGCGATCAAATCTCTGACGAAGAACGGCAGCAAAATGACGGTGAAGGTCAAGAACCAAAAGGCCTCCGGCGTAAAATCCTACCGGGTGGAATACCGGGTCAAGGGTACGTCCAAATGGAAGACAAAGAAGTACAAGGCCTCCGCCGGGACGAAGCTGACCGTCTCCGGCCTGCGGAAGGGCAAACGCTACCAGGTCAGAGTCTGCGCCGTTGGCCCGGGAGGATACGATGGTGCTTACAGCAAGGTGAAACTGACGAAGAAATAAAGAGAAATGATGGAAGGAGCACAACAAATGAATGAGATCTCCATTACATCAATCGCAGGAATCGGGATCGGACAGACGGAGAATGCAGAGGCGGGAACCGGCTGTACGGTTCTCATCAGCGAGAGCGGCATGCGGGCCGGCATCGACATCCGGGGCGGCGGTCCCGCATCCAGGGACGTCCATCTGCTGAATCCCCTCACCGCAGCCCAGACCATCCATGCCGTGCTGCTGGCGGGAGGAAGCGCCTTCGGGCTGGGTGCGGCGAACGGAGTCATGCAGTATCTGGAGGAACGGGACATCGGATTTGACGTGGGCGTCACCAAGGTTCCCCTGGTGGCGCAGTCGGATATCTTCGATCTCACCGTGGGTGATCCCCTTGTCCGCCCGGATGCTCCGATGGGTTATGAGGCGGCACGCCTTGCCATGGAAGCGCCCAACTACCGGGATGGCAACTACGGTGCCGGATGCGGCGCCACCGTGGGTAAGTTGGCCGGCATGGAGACCTGCATGAAGACCGGGATCGGCAGTTTCGCCCTGCAGGAAGGGGACTTTCAGATCGGCGCCATCGTGGTGCTGAACGCGCTGGGCGACATCTTCAACTGGAGAACCGGGCAAAGGCTGGCCGGACTCCTGAACGAAGATAAGTCGGGATTTCGTGATACGGAGGAACTGATGAAGGGAAGCCTTGGCGTTGTGGAGAACCGGTTCACCGGCAACACCACCCTCGGCGCAGTGATCACCAACGGAAGCTTCACCAAGCCGCAGCTCTGTAAGATCGCATCCATGGCGCACAACGGATTCGCCCGCTCCATCCGCCCGGTGCATACATCAGCGGACGGAGACAGCATCTATGCCCTTTCCGTTAGGGACGTTCCAGTGGACCAGGACGTGGCCGGCACTCTGGCCGCGGAAGTCATCAGCGAAGCCGTCGTCCGCGCCGTAACCAGCGCGGACAGCGCCTTCGGATATCCGGCGGCGAAGGATCTCAGGTGATTTCCCTGCGCATGGGCCAGCCTTTGCAGAAGGACAGTTTCGAAATCCTGCCCAACCGCCGGGTAACACGTCAAGAACCGGGGAAATACTGCTGTTAATGCGGCTCGAAAGAGTGTACAATAGAGGCAGGAACTGGGGCAGGAGGAACGTGATATGTCGAGAACGGTCGCTATCGGAATACAGGATTTCGAAAAGATTATAGAGAATAATTGCTTCTACGTGGATAAGACGGATTTCATCCGGGAGTGGTGGAACGGCGGAGACGATGTCACTCTGATTACCCGCCCGCGCCGCTTCGGCAAGACCCTGCTTCTGAACACCGTTGACCGGTTCCTCTCCAATCAATATGAAGGTCAGGAGAACCTCTTCGAAGGATTGTCCATCTGGGAGGAGGAGAAGTTCCGAAACCTGCAGGGCAGCCTGCCGGTGATCTTCCTGTCCTTTGCGAACATCAAGGAGCCCACGTATCACCTGGCAATAGCGAAGATGAAAGAGACCATCTCCCGGCTGTACAGCGATTTTGATTTCCTGCTGGATTCCGAAAAACTCAGTGAGTCGATGAAAGAGGAGTTTCGAGGGATCTCTTCTGCGATGGAGGATGAGAAGATCTCCGGGTCACTCCAGATGCTCTCAAGCTTCCTGTACCGTCATTACGGGCAGAAGGTCGTCATCCTGCTGGACGAATACGATACACCCATGCAGGAAGCGTATGTTCATGGGTACTGGGAAGAGATCGTCCAGCTTTTGCGCAGCCTGTTCAATTCCACCTTCAAGACGAATACATCGATGTCCCGGGCACTGATGACCGGAATCACCCGGGTGAGCCGGGAATCCATGTTCTCTGACCTCAATAATCTAAACGTGGTCTCCACGACAACAGAGCAATATGAAACAGCCTTTGGCTTCACCGAAGCCGAGGTGTATGCGGCCATGGACGAATACGGTTTCGATACGGATGCAAAGGCTGGCGTAAAGCAGTGGTATGACGGATTCACTTTTGGCTCTGTTTCGAGTATCTACAATCCATGGTCCATCATCAACTTCCTGAAACAGGGTCGGTTCGGCCCTTACTGGTCCAACACCTCCGGCAATGCCCTGGCCAGCAAGCTGATCCGGGAGGGCGGCAGCAATCTGAAACAGGACTTCGAGCGGCTGCTGCAGGGCGAGACCATCACCAGTAAGATCGATGAGCAGATCGTCTTCGGGGAGATCGGGAGGAAACCATCGGGAATCTGGAGCCTGCTGCTGGCGTCCGGATATCTGAAAGTCGTGAAAATGACCGGCGATGCGTGGAACGGCTGGGATTACGAGCTGGCACTGACCAACAGGGAAGTCCGTCTCAGCTTCGAGAACATGGTCATTCGCTGGTTCGATGATGCTGAGGAGGAATACAACCAGTTCACGAAAGCACTGCTGAAAGGCGACCTGGAATACATGAATTATTACATGAACCTGATCTCGGAAGCAACCTTCAGCAGTTTCGATACCGGTACCCGGCCATCAGATAAAGCTCAGCCGGAGAGATTTTATCATGGATTTGTGCTGGGGTTGATCGCAGACCTGAGAGGGCGCTATCATCTCACGTCCAATCGGGAGTCCGGTTTCGGACGTTATGATGTAATGCTGGAGCCTCTGGATCCAGCGAAGGACGATGCCATCCTTCTGGAGTTCAAGGTCAGGGATCCGAAGAAGGAAGCATCCCTGGAAGACACCGTCGCCTCCGCGCTGGATCAGATCCGGGGCAAACGCTATGCCCGGACGCTGACCGAACGCGGCATCCCCGCAGGCCGCATCCGTTGCTACGGCTTTGCCTTCGAAGGGAAAACCGTACTCATTGACGGAGGAGCGCACGAAGCGTAATGAACCGGTAGCGGGGAGAAGATGTGAGCGCCTGTTCATGGGCCAGCGCCATAGAGGGATTCGTCACGAACAATACGAACAAAAAACGAGAAAAGCAAGAAAAAAGCAGCGCATTTAGGGGGACATTTGGTGGACAGCCGGGAGTATAATCGCAAAGATTGGACTCCCGGTTGTTTTTATTTGAGACGAAGGGGGAGCATGACCTTCATGACAAAGGAAGACGGCTGGGAGAATCAGGTATTTGTCAATATGCTCCGATATGAAGAGGGCAAGCGGAACAACTGGACCATGTCCGTGACGGATATGGAAGGCGATTCGATCAAAGACTACGAAGTCACGGTAACCGGCAGCGAGACCGAAGGCTTCCACGCCGTATTGAAGCATGTACCCGCCAGGATAACACCGGATCCGGAAGCAGAATACTATACGATTCGTTACAAACTGAACGGCGGCTCATTTGATGGTAATATGGAGGATATCATCGAGAAGTACCAGGCCGGATCGACAATAACCATCCATGAAGCGCCGGTCAGAGACGGATATACCTTCCTTTACTGGAAGGGCAGCGAGTATCAGCCGGGGGATACGTATACCGTGACGGAGGATCATGTTTTCACAGCGCAGTGGAAGAAGAACTCCTATCCTTCGGAGCCGGATGATCCTGATGATCCGGACAAGCCGGATAAACCAACCAAACCGGACACGCCGGACAGGGGCGATCCGCCGGCTGGAAATAACACGCATACAGGGGATGATAACATGCTGATTCTCTGGGTTGCGCTGCTGCTGACATCGCTTCTGGGAATCGCAGGGGTGATCGCACGATACAGACGCTAAAGCAAAGGCTGGAAAGGAGAATGAGAACGATGAAGAAACCGAAGTACCAATGGATCACAGCATTTCTGATTTTAATTCTGTCACTGGCAGTTCTCTGCGGCTGCGGCGGAACCGGGGATGCATCTTCGGATCCGGAGGGAGACTTTGATATCACCGCGGCAGAGGATTCACCGGATTTCGTCGGGCAGCTGGAGCAGGCGAAGGACGCGAACCAGCTGTTCATCGTCGCCGGTGTCGGTGAGACCACGGCCTACGTGTCCATGCACCAGAAGGATGAGGACGGCAGCTGGAAGCAGATCCTGACCACGCCGGCTGTTATAGGCAAGTTCGGTCTGGGCAAGACGAAGGAAGGCGATGGCAAGACACCTACCGGGACCTACCATTTCAACTATGCCTTCGGCATCGAGCCTGACCCGGGCTGTACAGCCTTTGCATATCAGCAGGTGACGGAGGACGACTACTGGTCGGGAGACCAGAGAGAGGGCTACCGCTACAATGAGATGGTAAGCATCAAGGATCTGCCGGATCTGAATACCGATGACAGCGAGCACATCGTGGAGTATCCGGTCCACTACAGATACTGCATGAACATCAGTTATAACGAGGAAGGTGAAGCCGGCAAGGGTTCCGCCATCTTCCTGCACTGCCTCGCCCCCCAGAAACCCTACACCGGCGGCTGTGTTGCACTGCCGGAGGACAAGGTGATCACGGCGCTGCAGAACGTGGAGAAGGACTGCGTGGTGGTCATCGATTCCCTGGAGAACCTAAGCCCGGACCTGTGGGAGGAATGGGATCCTGCGGGAGATTACGCTGCGAAGGAAGCGGCCGAAGAGAAAACGGCTGAAGAAAAAACCGCAGGGATGGACCTGTCGGCGGGAATTACCCGCACCGACAATGAAAAGACTGGAGAATCCACCGTGGAGAGTGACGTCTTCCGGCTGACGCTGCCGAAGGGCGCGAGCTGGGACTATGAAGTGGACAGCCCGACAGAGATCACATTCTACAACAAGGCAGCCAAGGAGGGCGGCTTCGGCGGAACGCTCTTCACCCTTCGGGCATATGAACCGAACGATACGTCCTATGATCCCGTGCCGAACGCTGTTGTCGGCGAGAAAGACGGCAAGAAGATCGTCGCGGTATTCACCTCCGACGTACAGTACGATGTCGAGAATGAGGCGGCATCCGGGGAATACATGGATGTGTTCAGCGCTGCTCAGAAAATCAGCGATGATGCTGCCGCCAGTCCGCTGGTGCTGAAATAAGTTTAGGGAATGCCATTGCCCGTTGCCATTGCCGAAGGTTAGATGTACGTATAACATCATTGATTTTTGCCTCCAAATTGTGTAAAATCCAATTTGGAGGCGATTATTATGATTGTTTCAACTTCGATGCTTAAGGATCAATTCAGCAGGTATAGTGATCCGGCGGGCAAGATTCTGAGAATGAAGAGATGCGGCGAATTGTACCCGCTTACCCGCGGTTTTTATGAAACTGATGGGAATGTGCCAGGATACTGTCTTGCGGGTGCGATATTTGGACCGTCGTATCTGTCGTTCGAGTATGCGCTTTCGGTCTATGGGCTGATTCCTGAAGCGGTTTACACGTATACATCCGCCACGTTTGACAAGAAAAAGGCGAAGGAAGTGGAAAACCATTTTGGCCGATTCACCTACCACGATGTACCTCCCGATGCGTATCCGTTCGGTGTTGTACTTAAGGAAGAGAACGGCTATATATATCGGATTGCGAGCCCGGAAAAGGCGCTGTGCGATAAGCTCTACACGATGTCTCCGGTGACAAGCCAGCGGGAGATTGAAAGAATGCTCTTTGAAGATCTGCGAATCGACAACGAGGAGTTTGCAAAGCTCGATACAGACGGCATACTGCAGATCGGAAACAAGTACCACAGCAATAACCTGAAGTATCTGATAAAGTTCCTGCGGAGGAATATGAAATGAATCATGTTATTTCGGAAATGATGAAACAATACCATGCAGACGGGCTGACCGACAAGAAGAACGCCGTGAAGGAAATCATGCAGGAGATCGTTCTCTGCGGACTTTCGCGTGCCGGATTCTTTCAGAAAGCTGCCTTTTATGGGGGAACTGCGCTGAGAATTTTCTATGGGCTGGATCGGTTTTCCGAGGATTTGGACTTCTCTCTGATGACGCCGGATCCCGCGTTTGAGTTGTCAGCCTATTTTCCGACGCTGAGAAAAGAAGTGGCGTCCTATGGCCTGAATGTGGAGATATCAGAAAGAGAGAAAACCAAAGAGTCTGCAATACGATCCGCTTTTCTAAAGGGCAATACAAAAGAACACCTGCTGTTGTTCTATGCCTCAGATATGGCATCGGCAGGGATTCCGGGAAATGAGAAGATCAAGATCAAGTTTGAGGTAGATACGAATCCGCCAGCGGGGGCCTCTTTTGATCACAAATACCGTCTGCTTCCCGCTCCGTATAGTATTGCACTCTATGACATGCCTTCTTTGTTTGCCGGAAAGGCACACGCGGTAATCTGCCGCGCATGGAAAAACCGTGTGAAAGGCAGATATCTGTACGATTACGTGTTTTATCTTTCCCGCAGCGCTATGCTCAATACTGAGCATCTGAAAGCACGGCTCGTACAATCGGATGCATGGAAGGAAGAGAACGCCTTCACAATTGACGATGCCAGAAAGCTGCTCTGTGCCCGCTTTGATAAGATTGACTACGTGCGGGCCAAAGAGGATGTCCGTCCGTTTATTAAGGATACCGCTTCGCTTGATTTGTGGAGCGCGGATTTCTTCAAGCAGATAACAGAGGGATTGATTTGAATACAGCCCGCTGGTGAGGGTGATTTATTTCGATTGGGATCAGTCAAACGTATGCCGCTTGCGGAACTCCCGGGGCGAGTCCCCGGAGAACAGGGAAAAGGCCCGGTTGAAATTGCCGATATTATTGAATCCGACATCCATCGCGATGTCGGATATTTTGTTGTCCGTTTCCAAAAGCTGGAGCTGCGCTTTGCCCACGCGCAGGGCGTTGACGTACTGCATGGGAGAGAAGCCGTAGGTATCCTTGAACAGGTGAGACACGTAATCGGGACTCAGGGAGAGGGCATCCCCTACGGTCTGCAGGGTGATCTTTTCCGTATAGTGCTCCGCCAGGTAGTCGAAGATCTGCTCCGCCAGCTCGCCCTTGCCGGACTGGGGACGGTAGGCGTAGTTCTCCGCGGGATCGCAGAGGGGCAGAACTTCAATGAGCAGGGCGTGGACGTAGTGCTCCAGCAGCGCCGCCTCCTGCTGGTCATTGATGCGGACCAGATCGAAGATCCGGGTGAACAGGGTCTTGAAGAGGGGGTAGGAGTCACCGGTGTGGAGCACCTTGGGAGCATCCTGCTTGGTGATGCAGTTGTCCGGAAGACCCGGGATGCGCACCCCCTTGATGCCGACGCAGTACAGGGAGAAGCGGCTGCTCTGGTCCGTGCATTCCTGGTGGTAGGACTGACAGTTGTAGATGATGATGTCTCCCTTCGAAGCAGTGTAAGGCTTGCCGTCGATGATCACGAGACTGGTGCCGCTGACGCAGAGCACCAGTTCCATGAAATCCTCATGGCAGTGAAAGGAGCGGGGGTTCTCCCGGAACTCCTCCCGGCTGAGCTTGCTCACGTGATTGACCTCAATGCGGTTACCGGCGTCCCTTCCCGGGAGGGCATGTTTCGTGTAGAAATAATGCATGGCAGCCTCCTGTCCATTCTTCCCTGCACCCTTTCAGCTCAATTCTACCCCATTCCCGCAGGCGGCACAATCAAAAAAACAGGATTTCGGAACTTTTGGCCCCAAAAACGTCGAAATTGTCAGAATTCGAACAGGAGCGGCGTAGAATGAACCGGTTTTTCCAAGTATCATATAGCCAGGATAAAGAACGACGGATCCGTTCAACCCAGAACTTCTGAAATGACGGTCTGCACTCGCGAAACAGACCCGGTAAAGGAGAAACAGGAATGAGAGCATTTTATGTAGAAGCCGACAGGGTGCCGAAGCCCGGATACAAGTTCACTCCGCAGGAGGAGAGAACCGGGGAAGCGCTCAGAGGCAATCAGGTTTGGAAGAACATTCGCGGCAGCGTCACGGACAGACCGATGCCGGAATGCGGTGACGATCAGGTCTTGCTGAAGATCGGAGCCGCCGGCATCTGCGGGACGGACGTACATCTGCTGAAACAGGATGACCAGGGATATTCGATGTACGACGGACATTCCAAATATCCCATCATCACCGGACATGAGTTTGCGGGTGAGGTCGTGGAGAAGGGTAAGAACGTAACCAAGCTTCAGATCGGAGATCTGGTCTCCGTGGAATCCATGAACTGGTGCGGAGAGTGCGAAGCCTGCAGCAGAGGCTACTTCAACCAGTGCAGGGATCTGGAAGAACCGGGACTCACCTACGACGGCGGATTCGCCGAGTACTGCACCGTCAAGGCCAAGTTCTGTCACAAGCTCAACGACATCATGGACTACTACGGCGGCGACAAGATGACCGCCTTCGAGCTGGGGGCCATGATCGAGCCCACCGGCGTCGCCTACAACGGACTGTTCGTCAATGGCGGCGGCATCCGGCCCGGCGGACACGCGGCGGTCTTCGGAGCAGGCCCGGTGGGCCTGGCAGCGATCCAGCTGCTGAAGACCTCCGGAGTAGCCAAGCTCTTCGCCTTCGAAAGCGTTCCCGAGAGAATGCAGCTGGCAAAGGAATGCGGAGCCGATTACGTCATGGACCCGACAGCCTTTGCAGACGCCGACGAAGAAGCCCAGTGGCTCATGGACATGACCAATGGAAGAGGCATCTCCCTCTTCGCCGAGTGCGCCGGAGCGTCGAAGTTCACCTACCCGGTGATGGCAAAGGCGCTGGCCATCGGCGGCCGGACGGTCCAGATCGGACACCCGGTGGGGATCACTCCGGTGGACATCTTCCACTGGCAGTGGAACGCGGCGAGCATCGCGGGATCCAACGGCCAGTCGGGACTGGGGATCTACGATGATGTGGCAGCGCTGATGGCTACGGGACGGATCGATATGAGAAAGATGATCTCCGGCAGATTCAACCTGGAGGATATCGAAGAAGGAATGAAGATCATGTCGGGTAAGGTGCTGGTATCCACCGCATACCCGAGACTGCAGAAATAATGAGAAACGAAAGGAGCATATAACCATGGCAAAGTGGAATTTACCCGCCGCCGGCGGACATATGGAGGCCCAGGACGGCATCTACTATCAGAATATGACAACGAAAATGATCGAGGAGAGACTCAAGGTAAACGATGTCCTGCTCCTCCCCGTGGGATCCACAGAGAATCACGGACCCAGCGCCCCCTACGGCGAAGACACTTATCTGGACACCCGGCTTTGCGAGCTGGTGGCTGAGAAGACCGGATGCACCGTGGCGCAGCCCATCTGGTACGGATCCCATCCCTACCATCACCTGGGCCAGAAGGGAACCATCATGATTCCGGAGAAGATCCTGGCGGATTACATCACCTACGTGCTGGCAGGATTCTGGAACACCGGCTTCCGCAAGATCATCATCGTCAACGGTCACGGTCAGGACTATGTGATCCCTACCGCGATCCACACCTTCGGCAAGAAGTGGCAGGTTCCGGGAATCATCCTCTACACCCACTTCTGGAACTGCGCCGGCAAGGAGATGTTCACCCAGAAGAACGGCGGCCCCTATGAGGATTCCTTCATTCACGCCGACGAGGTCGAGCAGAGCTGGTGCCTGGAGCTGTTCCCGGAATTCATCAACATGGAAGACGCCATCGCCGTGGACAAGGCGCCGCTGCTGCCCCCGGGACACATCAACACATCCTCCGAGGAAGGCCCCGGCCCCATCAAGTGGTACAACGCCTTCGGCTCCACCGGCATGGAGTGCATCTGCCAGCCGGAAGGCGTCATCGGAGACGCCCGCAAGGCGGACGGCAAGAAGGCGGAGGCAGGCGTAGAGGCATGCCTGGATTATCTGGAAAAGCTGGTAAACGACATTCTGGAGATGTACCCGGCAGGAACCCTTCCGCCAATCGACAAGATGACCCAGAGAAACAGAGAAGACATTGAAGCCGTCATCAAGGGACCGAACGAGCCCGGCGGCCGCCACATCTACACACTGGAGTATTAATTAATTGAAGAAAGGAACAGAATCATGAATAATCGTCCGACAAAATGCAAAGCAGCTTTTATGCACGGTCCGTTTGACCTGAGAATCGAAGAAATCGAACTGCCCCCTCTGAAGCCGAATCAGATCCTGATCAAGCTCATCGCCTGCGGCATCTGCCAGTCCGATGTGGAATGCTTTGAAGGCAAGTCCGCGGAAGGCCGGTATGACATCGCGCCCTATACCCCGGGCCACGAGTGGGTCGGCAGAGCCGTGGAGATCGGTGAGAGCGTCACTTCCATCAAGGAAGGCGACAAGGTGGTAGGCGACTGCGTGCTTCCATGCCATGAGTGCGCCAACTGCAAGGACGGCAAGATGTCCTCGGCGTGCCTGAATATGCGTGAGGTGGGCTTCCGTCCGGATTCCCCGGGAGGCTTCGGGGAATACATGATCCTGGAAGAGTCCTACACCCACAAGATCCCGGAAGACTGGTCCGATGAGATCGGCATCTTCGTAGAGAACTTCAACGTCGCTTACTGGGGCGTATGGGGCAACGGATGTGATCCGGATGCTTCCGACGACTGCGTCATCATCGGCGCCGGCCCCATCGGATGTTCCGCGGCCATGGTCTGCGCTACCTCCGGAGCCAACGTCATCGTCGTGGATCCGGTGGAGTCCAGAAGAGAAGCAGCCATGAAGTACGGCGCGGACTATACCGTAGACCCCACCGTCCGTCCGGTTGAGGAGCAGATCAATGAGCTCACCGGCGGCAGAGGAGCCTCCGTCATCATCGAGTGCTCCGGCAACGATACCGGCATCGCCTCCGTATTCGACATCGCCGGCCACAGCTGCCGCATCGGATTCGTCGGTCACTCCATCGGCCGCAAGGTACCGGTGGAGATCGGCAAGACCATCTGGAAGACCCTGAGAATGTCCGGATCCGGCGGAACCACCAACTGGTTCCCGAGAACCATCCGGTTCATGTCCAAGATCAAGGATAAGTATGACTTTGAAGATCTGGTCTCCCACTACTACAAGTTCGACGATCTGGCCGAGGCCATGGAAATGGCGCAGAACAAGGCTGTGGCACGGAAGGTCATGCTGACATTCGAAGACTGAGAGAAGACAGGATAAGGGAAACGACATGAAACAATGGAAGTATTCCGTTTCCAGCGCAGACGCGGCGCCGCTTGCAGCGCCGCTGCTGCTCCTGGGAACGCCGGAAGAGAATCTGAAGACCGCTGCCCGGCTGGGCTACGATGCCATCGAGATTCATACGAGAGAGGACGCGCAGCTGGATGTAAACGGGATCCGCAGCCTTTCGAAAGAGCTGGGCGTAGGCATCTCGGCCATCGTCACCGGCAGACTCAACACCGAGGGACACTGCGATCTGATCGCGGACGAGCCGTATATCACGAAGGCCTGCGTGGACGGAATGAAACAGTACATCGACCTGGCTGCCGCCCTGGGAACGGACATCATCCTGGGATGGGCCCGGGGGAAGGTACCGGCAGGGGCGGACCGCCGGAGGTACATGGACCGTCTGGCCGGGAATCTGAAGATCCTGGACAGCTACGCCGGAGACCGGAATGTGAGGATCCTCATTGAAGTGATCAACCGCTACGAGATCAACACCTTCAATACAGCGGAGGAGATCATGAGCTTCCTGGAGACCCATGCCCTTCCCAACTGCTATGCCCATCTGGACACATTCCACATGGGAATCGATGAAGAGAACCCGCTGGAAGCCATCCGCAGATGCGGGATGCGTCTGGGGTACTTTCATCTGGCGGACAGCACCAGGAAGTACCCGGGCAGCGGACAGCTTGACTTCACGAAACTGCTGGAGACACTGGAGGAGGTCGGATACGAAGGATACCTCTCCGTGGAGTGCCTGCCGTATCCGGATCACATCCGGGCGGCGGAAGAAGCGCTGCAGTTCATGAAGCAAACCGAAAGGAGTAAATAAAATGAAGAAATTACGCATCGGATTGATAGGGGCAGGACGTATTGGGAAATTACACGGAGAGAACCTGGCGAATTCTGTGGCGGAGGCGGATCTTGCGGCTGTAGCGGATCCCCTGATGAATGAGGAGATCCGGGCCTGGGCAGCGGATCTGGGCATCGCTTCCTGTTATGAGGATGCGCAGAAGATCATCGAAGATCCGGAAATCGATGCAGTCTTCATCTGTTCTTCCACAAATACCCATGCGGATCTGATCAAACAGGCGGCGTCCGCCGGCAAGCATATCTTCTGTGAGAAGCCCATCGATACGGATCTGGCGAAGATCCGGGAAGCGCTGGATGCCGCAGAGAGCGCCGGCGTCAAGCTGCAGGTGGGATTTGTCCGCAGATTCGATCACAATCACAAGGCCGTGAGAGACACCGTAGCCGCCGGTACCCTGGGAGCACCCCACATCGTGAAGGTGACCTCCAGAGACCCGGACCACCAGCCCATGGAGTACATCGCCACCTCCGGCGGCATCTTCATGGACATGACCATCCATGATTTCGACATGGTACGCTACCTGGCGGGAAGCGAAGTTACGGAGGTCACGGCCTACGGCGCGGCATTGTCAGGAGCCGGCTATGACGAGTATAATGATATCGATACGGCGATCGTAATGATGAAGTTCGAAAACGGCGCTCTGGGTGTCATCGACAACAGCCGGGCAGCCCACTACGGATACGACCAGCGGACGGAGGTTCACTGCGACCGGGGCTGCGTGCAGGTGGCCAATGACCTGAACAACACAGCCATGATCTCCAGCGCCGACGGTGTCTCGGTAGCCAAGCCCACCTGGTTCTTCCTGGAGCGGTACAACGACGCCTTCATCGCGGAAGCGAAAGCCTTCGCTCAGGCGGTACTGAACGACACACCGGTGCCGGTCACCGGATTTGACGGACTGCAGCCGGTGAAGATCGCCATGGCAGCCAATCTGTCACTCGAAGAAAACCGTCCGGTAAGACTCAGTGAAATCGAAGCCTGACCGGCACTCGAGTGGAACAGGAGGTGAAGAACATGAGGCAGAAGCTCAACAGAAACAAGTCCGGCGATCCGCGGATCGAGGTGAAGGACGACGGGAAACTCGGCGTCTGGACCAGAATCTCTTACGGATTCGGAGACACAGCCTGTAACATTGTGTACGGCATGATCTCAGCGCTGCTGGTGCTGTTCTATACCGACTACGCAGGAGTCCCGGTGGCTACGGTAGGTCTGGTCATGCTGATCTCCCGTATCTTCGACGGCACCAGCGATGCCATCATGGGCGTGATCGTTGCCTGCACGAAGAGCCGGTGGGGCAAGGCGAGACCGTGGGTCCTGTGGATGTCTGTCCCGTACTGCCTCAGCGCCATTGCGCTGTTTACGGTGCCGCAGACTCCGGGAACGATGCAGTTCCTGTACATCTTTATCACGTACAACCTGGCCACCACAGTATTCTACACTGCGATCAATGTTCCGTACGGAACCTTGTCGACGTACATGACAAGATCCTCTCATGAGAGGGATCTGCTGTCGGTCTTCCGCATGGCAATGGCCCCCATCGGACGGATCATCGCGGTCACATTCACGCAGCCGGTGGTCAAGATGTTCGGTGACGATATGGCAGCGTGGGTCAAGACCATGACCATGTGGGTCATTCTGGCCTTCATCATGCTGATCATCTGTTTTGTCCGCTGCAAGGAAACCGTCGTGATCGAGGCGGAGGAGAACCGGGACACAAGGGTACCGATCATGGCGTCCATCAAGGCGCTGTTCACCAACCAGTACTTCTGGGCATGCCTGATCCTCTGGACCGTGACCTGCGTGCACGGCACCATCGTCGGCACATCGCTCCCCTATTACTGCAAGTATATCTTCCATAACGATACCTGGATGTACAGCGTGCTCTATTTAGCAGAGGCAGGAACGCTGATCATCGGCGCCATGCTCTGTCCGATCCTGCTCAGGAGATTCGGCAAACGGCAGATCTCCCTGGCAGGCGCCATCGTGGCGGTCGTCGCTCAGGCAGCTTTCATGCTCAACACCGGCAGTTTCCAGTGGGCGCTGATCACGGCCATCATCCGGGCCCTCGGGGAAGCTCCGCTGACGGCAGTCGTCTTCGGAATGCTGGGGGATGCGGTAGAGTTCGGTCAGTGGAAGACAAAGATCCGCCAGGCCTCTCTGATCTTCGCCGGCGGCGCGGTTGGCTTCAAATTAGGCAACGGCATAACCAGCGCCATCATCTCCAAGCTGCTGGACGCAGCGGGATATATCAGCTCCACCGGGGAAACGGTGGTGCAGCCGGAATCCGCCCTTGCCATGATCCAGAGCATTTACGTCTGGGGCCCGCTTCTCGTATGGATGGTCGCGGTCGTGGTGCTGGCGCTCTATAAACTGGATAAGAAGTATGACACCATTATGGCGGAGCTGCAGGAACGGGAAGCCCGCGGGGAAATGTAACGAAAGGAGATGTCAGATGAAACTGCTTGGATTTAATGAAGCGACCTGTAAGGAGAATTCTTCGGTAGAACAGGACCTGCTTCTGTGCGAGAAACACGGCTATGACTATATCGAGCTGCGGCTGGACATGCTGCAGGAGTACCTGAAGGATCATACAACCGAAGATCTGAAAGCCTTCTTCGCGACGAGCCATCTCCAGCCTTTTGCATTCAACTCCATCGAAGACATCAATTTCCGGAGCCCGGAGGAATGGGAGGAGCTGGTGAAACTCTTCACCTTCGGCTGCGAGATCGCGGCCGAGATCGGCAACCCCTACATGATCGTAGTTCCGACGATGACCCCGGAGTACTGTACGAAGACGGAGGAAGAGGTCTTCGAGGATTCCGTTCAGGTCCTGCAAAGGCTGGCGGAGATCGCTTCCCCCTACGGGGTGAAGCTCTCCTTTGAACCCATCGGCGATAAGCGGTGGTGCTGCAACAGCATCCGCCAGGCTTTGGAAATCGTGGAGGCGGTGGACCGGGACGACGTGGGCCTCACCGTAGACTGCATCAACTTCTATATGCACGACAAGTGTTCGGATCTGGAGATGATCCGCAGGATCCCGAAGGAGAAGCTGTTCGTCTTCCATCTGAACGACTGTGAAGATCTGCCCCTGGGTGTGCTGGACCACTGTCACCGGATCATGCCGGGGCAGGGGACCATCCCCATCGCGGATATCATTGCGGCGGTGGACGATGTCGGTTATGAAGGCCCGGCCTGCCTGGAACTGTTCCGCCCGGAATACTGGGAGATGGATCCGGAAGAGGTCATCCGGATGGGCGCAGAGTCATGGAAAGCTTACAGAAAGGACTGATGTGATATGAAATACATCGAGTTTGATAATACGAGACCGCTGGACATCATCTTCCTGGGGAGGATCACAATCGACTTCAACCCCGCCTACAGCGACGAGGTGAAAGAGGAATTCAAACCGCTGAAAAATGTCCATTACTTCGAGAAGTTTGTCGGCGGCTCCCCGGCGAATCTGGCCTGCGGCGTAACAAAGCACGGTCTGAAGGCCGGATTTATCGGCAAGGTATCCGACGATCAGTTCGGAGATTATGTGACGGAGTATTTCCGGGAGAAGGGGATCGATACGACCTGCGTGAGCCGCTGCACCGGCGGGCAAAAGCTGGGGCTGACCTTCACGGAGATGCTGTCCCCTAAGGAGAGCGAGATCCTGATGTACCGCAATGCGGCGGCGGATCTGCAGCTGTCCATGGAGGATATCAGCGAGGCCTATATCGGGCTGGCCAAGACGATCCTGATCTCCGGAACGGCTCTGTCCGAGAGCCCGTCCCGGGAGGCGGCCATCAAGGCGGTCCTCCTGGCGAAAAAGGTGGGAACGAACGTCATCTTTGATATTGACTATCGTCCGTACAACTGGAAGAACGAAGATGAGATCTCCATGTACTATTCCATGGTCGCCAAGGAAGCGGACATCATCATGGGATCCCGGGAGGAGTTTGATCTGACCGAGCGTCTGATCCGTCCGGGCATGATCGATGAGGAAAGCGCCGCCTACTGGCACTCCCACAATGCGAAGATCGTAGTGATCAAGCACGGGATGAAGGGCTCCACCGCTTATACCATCGATGGTCAGAAGTTCAGCATCAAACCCTTCCCGGTAACGGCCCGCAAAGGCTTCGGCGGCGGTGACGGATACGGAAGCGCGTTCATTTACGGACTCTATGCCGGCTGGGATATCATCGACTGTCTGGAGTTCGGCTCGGCGGAAGCATCCATGATGGTGCGGGCCAACAACTGCTCCGACGCGCTGCCCACCACGGAGGAGGTCCGGGCTTTCATCGCCGAGGAAAAGGCGCAGTACGGAGAGATGATCGCGAGGGTATAGTTTATGACGCTCGTTAACATGAAAGAACTGATCGCCCGGGCGGATGCCGCCGGCACCGGTGTCGGTGCCTTCAATGTGGGCGATATGGAGATGATCATGGGGGTAGTGAAGGCGGCAGAGGAGACGGATACCCCGGTGATCCTGCAGATCGCCGAAGGGCGGCTGCCCTTCTCGCCGCTGCACATCATCGGGCCGGCTATGGTCGCTGCCGCGAAGAAAGCTTCGGTGGATATCGCTGTCCATCTGGATCACGGCCGCAGCCGTAAAGTCATCCGGCAGGCGCTGGATCTGGGGTTCACTTCCGTGATGTACGACGGATCTTCCATGCCCATGAAGGGAAATCTGCAGAACACGCAGCAGGTGGTCACCATGGCGAAAGAGTACGGCGCTGCCGTGGAGTGCGAGATCGGCGTGGTCGGCGGCAATGAAGGCGGTGATTACGTTCACAAGATCCGGTATACCGATCCCGTGGATGCGAAAGTTTTCAGCGAGAAGACGGGAGCAGACGCCATGGCCGTGGCCATCGGCAACGCCCACGGAGTCTATGAGGGAGAGCCCCTGCTTCGGTTTGACATCCTGAAGCAGATCCGGCAGAAGTCCGCCCTGCCCCTGGTGCTCCACGGCGGCAGCGGGATCTCAGATGAGGATTTCCGGGAGGCGATCCGCTGCGGCATCCGCAAGGTCAATATTGCCACCGCCAGTTTCATGAGTGCCATGGAGCATGCGGGAGCCTACCTGAACGGGGAGGGGTCAGCCTTTGCGCCGGGCGCGCCGAACTGGTTCGGTATGAGCGATGCCATGGTGCAGGGGACGTATGAGAATGTCCGGCATCATATCCGGGTATTTCAGATGAGGTGAGGCAAAATGTCAGAGATCATGATTCGGGTTTCCACCGTTTTCGCTATGATCATGATCGGTTACGCAGCATGCAAAGGGAAACTGATACGAGGGGAGGCGCAGGTGCATCTGGCGGCTCTCCTGCTGAACATCAACATCCCCTGCATGCTGCTGGTTTCTATTACGGGTAATGAGCTGAACGCCGCGCTGCTTCGCAGCACGGTCCAGATGCTCGCGCTGTCCGGCGCGTACTTTGCCGCGGCAGCGCTGATGATCCGGGGTCTGCTGCGGGTCTTTCGGATCCGCTCCATCGATCCGTACCGCCGGGGCGTATACCAGGCGGTCTTCATCAGTACCAACGCCGGATTCTTCGGCTTTCCGGTGACGCAGATGATCTTCGGGGATGAGGCACTGTATTACATGGTGCTGCTGAACATCGTTATGAACCTGTATCTGTATTCGATCTGTCCCCTGCAGCTGGGAGGGATGCGGCTGCGGGAGGGGATCAGCCGGAAGAACCTTTCCAAACTCCTGAATCCCTGCATCCTGTCCGCGGTGATCAGCATCCTGCTTCTCTTCGCTCATGTGCACCTGCCGGATTATCTCGTCAGCGTCCTGAAACCCATCGGCGATGCCACCATTCCTCTGGCCATGATCCTCATCGGGATCCAGCTGGCAGGACAGAGGGTGTGCAGCTACCTGCAGGACCGGCAGCTGCTGCTGGTGTGTCTGATCCGGATGATCTTCTGGCCTGGTCTGGTTTTCCTGTGCCTGCGGTGGACGCCCTTGCCAGCCTTTGTACGGGTCGTGCTGGTTCTGGGGGCGGCGCTTCCTCCTGCGTCAACGATCTCTGTTCTGGCTCTGGGCGCCGGCGGCGATGACGAACTGGCGGCGGGCGGCATCGTCATCACGACACTGCTCACATGTTTCTCCATTCCCCTCTGTACGGTGCTGATGGGAATGGGCGGGTAAGGGTCATTTCCCGATGGCTTCCGGTTGTGTGAATGAGATCAGCGCAGTTATCCCAAAACCGATCCATTTTCCATGGATTTTGTTCCTCCGGGAACAAAAAAGCTCACCTCCGAGCACGGTTTGGGACAAACAGCCTGAATGATTTCCATATATTGGAAATTCGTCCCAAAACACCGGGTTCTCCGGTGTTTTTTGTTCCGATAACCAGGATGTTGTCCCAATTCGACGCCATTATATGCAGGTTTTGTTCCTCGAGGAACAATTCCGCAAGCATTTGATCAGTTTTTGGACAAGCGCCGGTCTTCCGTCGGAACTGCTATGTGCCGGTGGAAAGCGTCAGGACCATCTCGCGTGTTCGCGAAAGATACTCCTGCGCGGAGATCCCTTCGTATTTCTTGAACACGCGGGAAAAATAGGTGCATTCGTTGTATCCCAGATCATGTGCGGCATCTCCGACGGGCTTGTCGCTTTTTCCTGGTCGAGCTGGCGGATCACGTCAGGGCTATGGAAAAAACAAAGCATACCTGATCGTTGACTCGTTTATCAATCAGACATATAATGAAGAAATCGTATCCAGCTTCGAGAAAGAGGATATCCCGTATGAGCTGAGCGTTTTCGGCGGAAGCCTGCAGCCCGGAGGATACCATGGGGAATATGCCCTTTGCGGTGGAACCCGCGGACATCGTTGCTGCCATGCGAAAGGTGGATGAGCTGGGCAGGCAGTAAACAAACCGCAAGACGGTGAACAGCAGACAGGAGGAGGCAGATGTACATCAGCGTTATGCTCATATCGTATATATCAGCGGCATTCATCGCGCTTCTGGGCGTGGGGATCATGCTGCTGCTGCTGACGAGAGGAGAAAACAGAAACTCAAAGCAGTACCACACGATGATGGGATTCGCGCTGATCGTTCTCGCGGAGTGCATTCTGTACTTCTGCTTCTATTCCGCCGATACCATTCTGCATCATTACAGCGTCCATATCGTGCTGCGGGTCACGGATTATCTGTTCTATGGAGCCGTCCTGTTCTGGTGGATGCGCGTCATGGAAACCATCGACATCGTCGAAATGCGCGGCATCCGGGTCGTTTCCTGGATCTGCGGGATTCTGTTTTCCGGAACAGGCATCTTCGCTTCATTGTTCCTCATGGATGATTATTACTGCTTCTACTCCGATCAGGCCGGGCGGTATTTCACCTATCTGGAGATGGGCATGGTCGTTTTCACGGTCATCGCGGTGGGCGTTTTCACCTTTGAGTTTGTCAGGAATACGGTGAGCAGTTCCAAGCGCCTCTACGTTGTGGTTGTATCCGCGGTGCTTATGATCTGGATCATCCAGCAGGTTTCGGTGGACAGCAGTCTGTACCTCGGCGTATACAAGTCAGCCTGGGCCGAGGGGGTCATTGATACAACCGGCATCAGTATGTTCATTACGGGTCTTGCGACCTTCATCATGCTGTTCCGGGAGGATTTCAGCCCGCTATTTTATACGGGCGGCGCAAAGGCTGAAGGAGCGGTTGATTCCGGCAGTCCCGAAGAGACAGAGGACGAAACGACCCGTCTGGAACACGTGGCCCAGCAGCATCACCTGACCGTCCGGGAACTGGATGTTCTGAAGCTGGCCTATCAGGGCAAGAACAATGCAGAGATCGGAGAGGAGCTCTTTATTACGATCAACACGGTGAAAAAACACATGAAGAGCATCTACGAGAAGATGGGCACCTCCAGCAGAATCGAATTGATGTACATTATCAACCAGAAAAAGTGAAATACCCCGGGAAAATCCCGGATTTACCCCAAAAGTACCCGCCTGGGTACTTTTTTCATTTGGCGGTTTTTGATAGTTTGATAGTGGAGTATTGGATTCAAACAACTGCAGGAAAGGAGAAAGCGATGGAAGGACAGAATAATCTGAGCAACGCAGCCGGCAGAACCAGCGCCGTTGCGGAGATGAAAAAAGTAGAGATGAAACCGATTCAGGTCGCGTTCATGCTGTACTGTCTGGTTGCTGCGGGAGCGTTCGGGATCGAAGACATGATTCCGACCAGCGGACCGGGGCTGACCATTATCATGCTGATCGTGTTTGCCCTCGTATGGGCGCATCCGATTTCCAGAGTGTGCTCGGAACTGAGCGCTCTGATCCCGGGGGAGGGCGGCATTTATGCCTGGGGCAAGGAGACCCTCGGCGAGTTCTGGGGCTTTTCCCTCAGCTGGTGGGGCACCTGCTCCATTTATCTGGGAATCTCAGCCTATGTTGTGCTGATCACGGATTATGCATCCTCCTTCATCCCGGCGCTGACGGATCCGACGATCTGCCTGACGGTGAGACTGGCGATCATCGCGCTGTTTATGATCATCAATTTGATCGGTCTGAAGGAAGTAAGCTGGGTCAATACCGTGCTGGCTGTGGCGATACTGGTTGCCTTTGCATTCGTTACAGTGGTAGGATTTATGAACTGGGAATACAGTCCTGTCACACCGGTGGTTCCGGAAGGACAATCCATCATCGACAGCCTCGGCGGCAGCATCATGATCGTTATCTGGATGTACTGCGGATATGAGTGCGTCTCCAATATGGCAGGGGAACTGAAGGATCCCGGCGTCATTCCCAAGGGATTTAAGATCGTCATGCCGGTCATCGCCCTTTCCTATATCCTCCCGACCGTCGCGGGCCTTGTGTCCGTGGGACGCTGGGAAGAATGGGGCACAGACGGCCTGGGATACGGAGATGTTCTCGGAGAATGCCTCGGATACGGATGGGGCGTCGGATTCCTGGTCATTGCCATACTGTCACAGGCAGCCATCTACAATGCCTATGTAGCAGAAGGGTCCAGAGGATTCTTCGTCATGGCGGACGACAACCTAGCGCCGAGATTCCTCGTTAAGACCAACAAGAGAGGACTTCCGGTCCTGTCGATCCTGCTCCTGTCCGTTGTTACCGCGCTGCTGTGTCAGTTCGACTTCGAGACGATCCTGATCATGCTCGGCCCTCTGGCACTGATGGTATACGTCATCATCGGCATCTGCCTGCTGAAGGCCAGAAAGGAATATCCGGTGGAGGAGAGAAACTGCTGGTACATCAAGAATCCAACGGTAGCGAAGATCTTCGCGGTGGTTCCGATGTTCATTGCGGTCATCGGGCTTCTCGTCAATGGCACGGAATATTTCCTGCTTGGATTCGTATCCATCGGCTCTGCCGTCGTGGCATACATTATCATCAAGTGGATCTACGGCGGACTCTACAAGGTCGATCCGGAGAAGTTCCCTCTCAATCCGAAGACGAAGCTGGCCCAGGGCGATCTGCAGAGATTCGGCGCGTTCTTTATCGCTTTCGGACTCTACGCGATTGTAGGCACCCTGTTCCTGCAGTGGTATGAAGGCGACTGGGGAGCAGATTACTATCTGGAGACCTATGAGACCGGGCTGATCAGCAACTTCTGGCTCATGTTGAAGGTTGGCCGGATCGGCGGCGCCATCGGAACGGTGCTGGGCATCGTGCTGCTGGCGGTGGGCAAAAAGACGGACCCGACCACCTGGCATGGTACCGGGGAATGGGGCACATGGGCATCGGATAAAAAGGCTGGCAGATCCGGAAAGTAACAAGAGGGAGAGAACTATGGCAATCGACAAAATTCTGATCAACGGTAAAATCTATACCGAAAATCCGGCCATGCCATGGGCTGAGGCCCTGGCCATCGAGGGAAAGAAGCTGGCCTATGTGGGAAGCAGCGACGGGGCTATGGCATTGGCGGACGCTGCGACACAGGTCATTGATCTGGAGGGCAGCACCGTGATCCCGGGATTGCTGGACGGACACACGCATCCCGGCACCGTATCCAAGACCTACTGGTGTGTCCGGGGTCCTCTGACCATGGATCGGGAGCAGCTGTACCGAAACATTGCGGAGTATGCGAAGAAGTATCCGAAGGAAGAGCGGCCCTATTTCTACTATGAGAGCTATTTCACGGAAACCTTCGGAGATAAGGGCCCGAACCGAAAGGACTTTGATAAGATCATAAGCGACCGGCCGGCGAGGTTCCAGGATTTCGGAGATCATGCGTGCTGCTACAACACGGTGGCGCTGGAGATGCTGATGGATGAAGACGGCATTCCCCACAGTTACAGCCCCATCGGCGAACCGGAGTTCAAAAAGGACGAAAACGGGGAATACACCGGATGGTGTCTGGAGTCGGTTTACGAAGGAGATACGGGAATCTTCGAAGCCATCGGCTGGAGACCGGAAACGGTGATGAACGACGATATGTCGAAGCCGCTCTTTGACTACTTCCGGCAGTACGGTGTCATGGGGATGATGGATGGCTTCACGGAAGGCGAGGAGAACTTCCGGTACATCTACGATCTCGACCAAAAGGGTGAGCTGGGGATGTTCTACGAGGGATCCAGCATTCTTTCCGATGTGGACGATATCGACGAATCCATTGCTGTTGCCAGGGCCTGGCAGGAAAAGTTCGGAACGGAACACATCCGCTGCAATGTCATCAAATTCTTCATTGACGGAACGAATGAGATGGGTGACTGCCTGAGCACCGAACCCTTCCACAACGACCCGACGGGAACGAACTGCGGAGAAGCGTACGCGACGATGGAGGAAATGCGCGATGTCATGGTGCGTCTGAACAAGGAACGGCTTGATTTTCACGTTCATACGATCTGTGACGGAGCGTTCCGGCTGATGTGCGATGCCGTTGAAGAGGCGAAGAAGATCTGCGGCGATGACTGGTGCATCAAGGTCACCCTGGCCCACTGCGAGCTGATCCACCCGGACGATATCAGGAGGGTCAGAGAACTGGGCATCTACATTGATTATACCACCCACTGGGCCGGCGGATACTTCGGGGAAGGCGCGATCCCGTTCCTGGGGCAGGAGCGCTGGAACACAATGCACGATTATCATAAGATCATTGAAGACGGCGGCAAGGTCGGATTCTCCAGCGATGTGTTCAGCTATCAGGAGGCGACCAGAGCCAACCCGATGGTGGGCATGCAGGTTGCCATGACCCGGATGGATCCCTGGGTTCCCATCGATCCGGAGAAATACCCGGGCAGCGTTCGTCCTCCGGCAGAGGGCAGGCTGTCCATCGAGCAGCTGATCCATGGTTACACGGTTATCAACGCGGAAAGAATGCGTCTGGATGACCGGGTAGGATCCCTGGAGGAAGGCAAGCTGGCCAATTTCGTGGTGTTCAGGGAAGACATCTTCAAGGAAGCCCACGAGCATCCGGAAGAGTTCAGTAAGATCGGCCCCTCCTGCACCTATTTTGAAGGACAGGAACGCCACGTTGTTTCGACACTTAAGTAAAATCGGATACGGCGGCAGGTATTGAACTTGCCGCTTTTTTTGTTGCGCCCGGGCCCCCTTCCTCGTTGTGATCGAACCTTAAAACTGTTAAACTATAGGAAGACTAGTGCGCGGGAGGCAGCCAGTGAAACACGAGGGGATCGTTTTTAACATTCAGCATTTCACCATACACGACGGACCGGGAATCCGCACGGAGCTCTTCCTGAAGGGCTGCCCGCTGCAATGCAGGTGGTGCAGCAACCCTGAGAGCCTGAAGATGCGGATCCAGCCGGGGGTGTTCCGCAGGAAGTGCATCTCATCGAAGAACTGCAGCCTTTGCATAGAGGCCTGCCCGGAGGAGAACGCGCTGCGGTTTTACCGGGGCAAGCTGCAGTCCATCGATTACGACCGGTGCAGCAGGTGCATGGCCTGCGCGCAGGAGTGCCCCTCGGAGGCGATCAAAGCCTGGGGCGAGCGGGTGACGGTGGAGGCCGCGATGGAGGAGATCCGAAGAGACAAGGGCTACTATGACCGCTCCGGCGGCGGGGTCACGATCTCCGGAGGTGAGCCGCTGCTGCAGGCGGATTTCGTCCGGGAAGTGTTTCGGGCCTGCAGGGAGGAATCCATCCATACCTGCTGCGAAAGCTGCCTCGAGGCGGACTGGGAGAAGATCGAGATCCTGCTGCCATGGACGGATCTGTGGATCGCCGATCAGAAGATCATGGACCCCGAGGCCCACAGAGAATATACCGGCAGGGGCAACGGGCGGATCCTGGCGAATCTGCAAAGGCTGGTGCAGGCGGGGGCCGATCTGATCCTGCGGATCCCGGTGATTCCCGGGGTGAACGATACCCAGGAGAACATGGAGCGGAGCGCAGACTTCATCATCAATGAACTGGATGGGAGGGTCCGGACCCTGCAGCTGCTGAGCTTCATGCGGCTGGGAGAAGAGAAATACGCGTCGCTGGGGATGCCCTATCCGATGAGGGACGTCCGCTTCCGGCGGGATTATTTTCAGAAAAAGATAGAGAGATTTGCAGAGTACCTGAACGGCAGAGGGATCCACACGCTGGTAGGTACGAGGGAGAAAGAATGATGGAACAGATGCATACGGCCGCATGCGGATGCGAGCCTTACGACCAGACCTACAGCCTCGGTTACGAAGTGGGACACGGCGACTGGTCCCCCTACCCCAGGGTCAACCGGCTCCGGCAGGTATTCCTGGACCGGCGGTTTGATATCGACATCGAGCGAATGCGCCATGTGACGGAGAGCTACCGGGAGAACGAGGCAGAACCGGCTCCCATCCGCTGCGCCAGGGCCTTCGAGAACATTCTGCTGCATGCCACCCTGTACATTTATGACGATGACCTGATCCTGGGGGAGATCGCGGCGCCCGCCAAGGCCTCTCCCCAGTACCCGGAATTTTCCGTGAACTGGATGCTCCATGAAGCGCTGTATGAGCCCTTCGAGGAGCGGGAGCACGACCAGTTCTACTTCGTCAGCGAAGAGGACCGGCAGGAGTTTATCGAGCTCTGCAGGTACTGGCAGGGGAAGGCCGTGGACGATTACGTGGATGCCCGGCTGGACGAGGAGATGACGAAAGGATCCCAGACCGGCAAGAAGATCTTCCAGACGAACCTCTACCATTACGGAGGGGTCGGGCATCTGGTCATGAACTATGAGAAGATCCTGCGGGTCGGCTTTGACGGGATGATCGAAGAAGCAAAGGCTGGTCTGGCCGCCCTGTCGAAGAAGGATGAGCATTACGCGGATAAGCGGGACTTCTACCGCTCCGTGATCATCTGCCATGAGGCGGCGAAGAAATACATCCTGCGCTACGCGCAGCTGGCAGAGGACAAGGCCGCGGCCGAAACCAGCCCGCAGAGAAAACAGGAGCTGCAGCAGATGGCCGCAAACTGCCGACAGGTGGCAGGCGGGCCCGCCAGGAGTTTCTGGCAGGCGCTGCAGCTGTTCAACTTCGCCACCACCCTGACCCAGATCGAAAGCAACGGCCACTCCATCTCCTACGGCAGGATGGACCAATGGCTCTACCCGTATTATGAAGCGGACCGGAAGGCTCAGACCATCACCCAGGAATTCGCCCAGGAGCTTCTGGAGGTCACCTACGTTAAGATGAACAATCCGACGAAGATCCGGGACGGCGGAACAGCGAAGGTCCGTCAGGGCAGGGGCTTCGGCGGCGAATGTCTGACCATCGGCGGCGTCGATCAGGACGGAAACGATGTGACCAACGATCTCACCATGATGCTGCTGGATGCCTCCGTCCATACCCGGATGATGTGCCCCTGGCTGCTGGTCCGGATGCACGAGAACACGCCCTACGAGCTCAAGGTCAAAACCGCGGAATGCATCCGCGCCGGCTACGGCCATCCGAAGATCTTTAACGATGCCCCGACGATCAAGGCCCAGATGCGAAAGGGCCAGAGCCTGGAGGAGGCCAGAGATTACGCGGTGGTGGGCTGCGTCGAGCCGAATCTTCCCTACCGGGAATATGGATGGCACGATGCTTCCTATATCAATACCGTCAAGTTTATGGAGATGGTCCTGAACGGCGGAAGGTGCCTGGACTGCGGGCCCCACTGCCCCCGCTGGGAGAAGTGCGGGGCCCTGGGGAAGCATCTCGGTCCGGACACGGGAAGCCTTGAGACCTACCAGAGCTTCGATGAGGTTCTGGAGAGCGTGGACCGGCAGTTCGACTACTGGGCGGATCAGATGTGCGCCACCATGAACATCGTAGACCGGGCGCACCGGGAGAGAAAGCCGCTGCCGTACCTTTCGGCGTTTTTCGAAGGCTGCCTTGAGACCGGCGTGGATGTGACGGCGGGAGGCACGCTCTATAACGGCATCGGACCTCAGGCCAGCGGACTTGCGACCTGCGCCGATACGCTGGCGGCCATCAAGCAGCTGGTCTTCGATGAGAAGAAATACACGGGTCACGATCTGCTGCAGGCGGTGAAAGACAACTGGAAAGGCCATGAGGTGCTGTATGCTCTCGTGAACAGTTCCAGGGTGCACCACTACGGCAACGACGATGACTACGCGGATGACCTGTTCCGCTTTATGTTTGAATGCTACTGCAGGAATCTCTCCGGACGGCCGACGATCCGGGGCGGCTTCTTCACGCCGGGCGTCTACTCGGTCAGCGCCAATGTGGGGATGGGACTGAACACCAACGCCTCCCTGGACGGCCGCAAGGCGGGAGAAGCGATCTCGGATAACATGGGGCCGGTGCATACCGACGGCGGATCCCACGATGTGAAGGGCCCCATCGCCATCGCGCATTCCATCGCGAAGGTGGATCACAGCCTGGCGACCAACGGGACGCTGCTGAATCTGAAGTTCCCCCAGGAAGCGGTCAAGGGGACCGAGGGCAGAGACAATCTGGTCAGCTACATCGATGAATACCTCGCCGGCGGGCCCATGCACGTGCAGTTTAATATCATGAGCTCCCGGACGATGAAGGCGGCCCAGAAGAAGCCGGAGGAGTACAAGGATATGCTGGTCCGCGTCGCCGGCTACAGCGCCTACTTCGTAGAACTGGGCAAGGCGCTGCAGAAGGACCTGATCCAGAGAACGGATCTGTCGTTTTGAGCGGAGGAGGGAACACATTGTGAAGAAACGAACCGGAGCTTCCGGCGGCAGGAAGCTGACATGGAGCACGCACGAGTCCCTGAGCCTGCATTCGGAGAAGATCGAGGAATTCCTGGCGGGGCGCATTCTGAGCCATGAAGCGGACGCCGCAAAGGCTGTGGATTTCTTTAAGAAGATCCGCGTGATGATGGATGACAGCAACTGGGTGATCACGACCCGGAGGGCCGACTTTCGCGCGCTGAACCGTACCGGCGGAACGATCCGCTCCGTGCGTGCGACGGTGGATTTCTACGCGGATGACCGGCTGTTTCATGTGGAGGATATGACCCGGACACTGATCGAGTCCAACAAGCAGTTCGAGTTCAGCGAGGAGATCCTGCAGAAGGTGTATGAGGTCGCAGGGGTCATAAGGGACGAGTACGGCCAGCCCCGGGGCCTGAAGACCACGCCGCAGCTGCGCTGCGGATTCCGGGAGTACACGGTGGAGATTTCCGACAAGCACAAAATGTTCCACAACGAATACGTGCGGGCGGCTGCGGGGCTCATCCCGATGCCGGAGGAATACACCGAGCTGGAGGAATTCGAAGCCTGCGCCGGGCAGCTGCCGCCGGAGCTGAAGGCAGAAGCGGATCACCTCATCGAAAGCATCCGCCAGCTTTTGGAGAAGTCCGAAGACGCTGTGGAGATGGAGGTCAGGACCGAGGATTTCATCCGCCGGTATTTTCCCACGCTGATCCGGGCGGTATCCAATTACTGCTCGCATCCGGACGCCGCAAAGGCTGGGGCGCTTCGCCATACCATGGAGGTGGTGACGATCTCGGTCAACAACCTGTACCGGTCGGTCGCCGGCAATGAAGATGATATCACATCCATCGAGCAGAAGATCCTGGAGCAGCAGCTGATCCGGGAGGGGCTCTACAGTCCGTTTGAGGACCCGCGCTGAAGTAAAAACTCTTGACATTTCGACCTGTGATACGCTATAGTAATCAGTGACCGCTAACGGTGATTACTAATGACGGGGTGCATCGTGCCGAAGGATAAGACAGAGAGCCATAACCGGGTCATTGCAGCCGCCATGCAGGAATTCATGGAAAAAGGCTATCAGAATGCCTCCACCCGCTCCATCGCGGCAAGGGCCGGAATGACCTCCGGAGGGCTGTACCGCCATTTCCGGGATAAGGAGGATATGTTCGCCGCGCTGGTGGAACCGGCGGAGAAGGAATTTCATGCCTGGATGGATGCGCACATCCGCCGGGGGTACGGCGGGGCTATGTCCGCGGACTATGACGCCATGTGGAAGGACAACGAGATCGATATGATCCGGGAGGTCGTCTACCCGAACCTCGACGCTTTCCGGCTGATCCTGTGCTGCTCCCAGGGGACGAAGTATGAGACGTTTATCAATGACCTCGTCGCGGAGCATCAGAAGATCATGATGGATGTGTTTGAGAAACTCCGCGGGAAGGGCGTTCCGGTGAAGGACGTCAGTGAGGACGAACTCCATATTCTCATGAGCGCCTATACGACAGCCATGTTCGAGCCTGTCGTCCACAATTATCCCCTGGAAAAAGCCATGCACCACCTGAAAACCATTGAGGAATTTTTCATGCCCGGATGGCACGATCTGATGGGCTGCTGAGAAGAAGCAAATGATACGAAACCACAGGAACATACAGAGAACAGACAAAAGGCCTTCGGGCCTTTTGTCATTTTATTAGTAATCAAAACGCGCGGATCGACAGCGGTCGACATGCTCGCATTGACAGCGGTCAATAGACAGAATCGATTACCCGAAGAACAAGGAGGTATTCATGAAAAAAAGAAAAGAAAGCGCGCTGAAGAGGACGCTTGCCTTCGCCGGCGCCTACAAAGGACTGACCTACGGATCATTCGTCCTGTCCGCGGCGACGGCCGTCACGGGACTGATGCCCTTTGTGTATCTGTGGAGGATCCTCCGGGAAGTGATCGAGGTGAGCCCCGATTACGGAGAAGCTGTGGGGATCGTCCACAACGGGTGGATGGCCGTGTGGTTTTCCCTCATCACCATGCTCGTTTACTTCGCGGCGCTGATGTGCTCCCACATCGCGGCGTTTCGAACGGCAGGCAATATGAAACAGGCTCTTCTGGAGCACATCGCCAGGCTCCCCGTCGGATTCGCCGATGAGCTGGGTTCCGGCAAACTGCGCCGGGTGGTGCTGGATACGACCGCATCCACAGAGACGCTCCTGGCGCACAACCTTCCGGACATGATCCAGGCGGTGGTGACTCCGGTCTGCATGATCGGAATGCTGTTCCTTTACGACTGGCGCTTCGGCCTGGCGTGCCTGATCCCGGTCATCATCGCCTTCGCCTGCATGATGCAAATGGCGGGACCGGCCATGGCGGAGGACATGAAGCAGTACCAGAACTCTCTGGAGAAGATGAGCAACGAAGCCGTGGAATACGTGCGGGGCATTCCGGTGGTCAAGACCTTCGGGCAGACGGTGTTTTCCTTTCACCGGTTCAAGGAGTCCATCGACGACTACAGCAAATTCTGCATCCGGTATACGAAGCGGTGCCGCCCGCACATGATCGCCTTCACGGTGATCATCAACGCGACCTTCGCCACCCTGATCGGTCTCACGCTGTTTCTGACACGGGGAGGCGCGGCCACTCAGGACATCCTCGTCAACTTCCTGTTCTATGTGATCTTCACCCCCGTGATCGTTACGACCATGAACCGGGTCATGTTCCTGTCGGAGAATTCCATGATCCTGGAGGATGCCATGACCAGAATCGACGAAGTCATGCAGCTCCAGCCTTTGCAGGATGGTGCAAAGGCTGGACATCCTCAGGGAGCATCGGTGCAGCTGGAGCACGTGACGTTCCATTACGCCGGCAGTGAAAACGCAGCGGTGAAGGATCTGTCGATCCGGGCGGAAGAGGGGAGCATGATCGCGCTGGTGGGACCCTCCGGCAGCGGAAAGACGACGGCTGCCGCTCTGATCTCCCGGTTCTTTGATGTGGATGAGGGGGCCGTCAGGATCGGCGGCGCGGATGTCCGTGATATTCCGAAGGAAGAACTGATGAATACTGTAGCCTATGTATTTCAGGACAGCAGGCTTTTGAAGCGGTCCATCGCAGAGAATCTGCGCATTGCCAGACCGGACGCATCGGAGGAGGAGATCCGGGAAGCGCTGCACCGGGCCCAGTACGACGATATTATCCGGCGTCTTCCCCATGGGATCGATACCGTGCTGGGAAGCGAGGGGACGTATCTCTCCGGTGGCGAGCAGCAGCGGATCGCCATCGCCAGGGCCATTCTGAAGAAGGCACCGGTGGTGATCCTGGATGAGGCGACGGCCTTCGCCGATCCGGAAAACGAAGCGCTGGTGCAGAAGGCGTTCCGGGAGCTGACAAAGCATTCCACCGTCATTATGATCGCCCACCGGCTGCCCACCATCAAAGCGGCGGACCGGATCTATGTGCTGAATCATGGAACCGCAGAGGAAGAAGGAACGCACGAGGAACTGCTGCAGAAGAACGGCCTGTACTGCGCCATGTGGCAGGAATACGCCCGGGCCATCAGCTGGAATGTAGGAGGTGAAACCGTATGAAGACGATGCTCAGAAATAAATTTGCTCTTTCCGATCGCGGCGCGAGGGATATGATCCTCGCCATTCTGGCGGTGGTGGCCGCGAACCTGGCGCTGATGCTCCCGGTGGGCCTGCTGTATGTGTTCACCGGAGACTATCTGGCGGAGGTGTTCGCATCCCGCAAAGGGCTGTATCTGGCCGGGATCGCCGTCTGCATCGCGCTGATCGCGGTCACGTCCATCTGGCAGTACAATGCCACCTATTTCGCGACGTACGTTGAGTCCGGCACGCGGAGGGTATCCCTCGCCGAGAAACTCCGGAGGCTCCCGTTGTCGTTTTTCGGGAAGAGAGATCTGGCGGATCTGACGGCGGCGATCATGGGAGACGCCGAGGCGCTGGAGCACGCGGGCTCGCATCAGATTCCGCAGTTTTACGGGAGCATGCTATCGACGATGCTCATCTGCATTCCGCTGTTTTTCATGCAGTGGAAAATGGCCATCGCCGCGGTATGGCCGATCCCCATCGCCGTCGTGATCGTCCTGACCTCCCGGAAGGTGCAGAACCTGTTCACGAGAAGGCAGACGGAGACCAAAGTCCGCCTGAACGAGGGCGTACAGGAGTTCATTGAAGCCTCCCGGGATCTCAAAAGCTACAATGCCGAGGGCGGATATCTTTTGGAGCTTTCCGGGACGATCCGGCTGTACGAGAAGCGGCAGGTCTTCAGCGAGCTTGGGGCGGCGATCTTCGTTGTGACCTCGCAGATGCTCCTGAAGTTCGGCATCGCCACGGTGGCGCTCACGGGAAGCGTGCTCCTGATCCGGGGAGAACTCGGACTGATGCAGTTTTTCTGTTTCCTGCTGGTAGCCTCCAGGCTGTATGAGCCGATGTCGGCGACCCTCATCAATCTGGCGGCGATCAACGCCCTGCAGATCAATGTGGATCGAATGAATGCCATCAGTGACTGTGAGGAGCAGACCGGGTCGGCCAACTTTGCCCCGGAGGGCTATGATATTACCTTTGACCACGCGGGATTCTCCTACGAGGACGGCAAGACGGTGCTTCGGGATGTATCGTTTACCGCGCGGCAGGGGGAGGTGACGGCTCTGGTGGGACCCTCCGGCGGCGGCAAGACCACGGTCTCCCGCCTGGCGGCGAGATTCTGGGACGCGGACAAAGGCAGAGTCCTGGTGGGAGGCGTGGATGTGACGACGGTGGATCCGGAGACGCTGCTCTCCGTATTCTCCATCGTGTTCCAGGATGTGACGCTGTTTAACAATACGGTCATGGAGAATATCCGGGTCGGCAAGAAAGATGCCACCGATGAGGAGGTGCTGGCTGCAGCCGCAATGGCTAACTGCGATGCCTTCGTGGAGAATCTTCCTCAGGGGTATCAGACGGAAATCGGAGAAAACGGCAGCGAACTGTCCGGCGGAGAGCGGCAGAGAATCTCCATCGCCAGGGCATTCCTGAAGGCTGCGCCCATCATTCTGCTGGATGAGGCGACGGCTTCTCTTGACGTGGAGAACGAAACGCTGGTGCAGTCGGCGCTGTCGAGGCTGATCCGAAATAAGACCGTGATGGTGATCGCCCACCGCATGCGCACCGTCGCGGGCGCTGATAAGGTGGTGGTCCTCAGCGACGGCATCGCAGCCGAGCAGGGGACCCCGGAGGAACTGATGGAGCAGGGAGGCATCTTCGCCCGGATGGCGGCGCTGCAGATGCAGGAGTGAGCTCCCCGTGTGGCTGCAGCACATCCGTGCCGCCGCCACGCGGCTCACCTGCCGCACTTCACACGAAACGCCTGCCACTTCACACGGCCCGCCTACCACGAAATCGCAAAAGCTGGTCAGATATGGTAGGATCCTACCATATCTGAACGGGAATGCATCAAATATGGTAGGCAGGAGACTCTTTCCAGCAGCGGGAAGTACTATCTTGCTGATATTGGATGGCGAATCAGCACTTGTTTGTTGATTCTCGAGCCATAGCAAGATGTTGCCTACCATGAAATAAGCAAAGCCTGTTTGATATGGTAGGAAGCTACCATTTTTGCTGAAAAAACCGAAACGATGGTAGCCATCCGGCTTGAAACTGCAATGCATTCATTCTCGAACCTTATCATTGACATCCCGAAAGACCCTGTGATAGGCTGATGCCAAGGCCTTTGTTCATAGAGGAGGAATGACAATGAGTTTTGGATATATTGATGTGAAGGAAGCTTATGACCGGATCAAACCCTACCTGAAGGATACGCCGCTGGAACCGTCCTTTTATCTGGGCAACGGCACGCGCAAATACTGGTTCAAGCTGGAATCGTTTCAGCCGGTGAAGAGCTTCAAGGTGCGGGGTGCGCTGAACAAGATGCTGACCCTGACGGAGGAAGAGAAGGCGAAGGGAGTTTCAACGATCTCCTCCGGCAATCACGGAAGTTCCGTCAGCTATGCGGCCAGCCTTTTGGGCATCGAGAAGGCACAGATCATCGTGCCGGAGACGGCCCCGAAGAGCAAGGTGGAGCGCATCGAATACTTCGGCGGCACCGTGCTGCAGATGGGAGCGAACTACGATGAAGCCCATGCCCTGGGAATGAAGCACATCGAAGAGAGCGGTATGACCTACATCGATGCGTATTACGACGATCCGAAGATCTACGGCGGGCAGGGGACCATCGCCATCGAGATCCTGCAGCAGAATCCCGGCATCGATACCATCGTCATCCCGGTGGGCGGCGGGGGTCTCTCCACCGGAATCGCTGTCGCGGCGAAGCATCTGAAACCGGAGATCCGCATCATTGGTGTGCAGACCGAGGCCTGCCCGGCCATGATCAAATCCTACGAAGACAACGTCTGTTACGAGGAATATCCCATCGGAGACACCATCTGCGACGCAGTGGTGGGCGGCGTGGGAGCACTGTCCTATGCCATGCTCCGGGATTACTGCGACGATCTCATCGAGGTGAAGGAAGCCAGCGCGGCCAGAGCCGTCAGCTTCATGGCGAAGAACGAGAAGTACATTGTGGAACCCTCCAGCTGCCTGACGGTGGGCGCGGTGATGGAGGACCCGGAGCGGATCGGCGGGACGAACATCGCGCTGGTGCTCTCCGGCGGCAACATCGACGGGGATCTGCTGACCCGGCTGATGAATGAGTATTAGAAATCCCTCGCGCTGCCCCGGCTGCGGGGATTGGGAAGAATCCTATGTAGTGTCTGCTCAACAACTGAACTTAAGCAACAATAACGGTTAATCGCCGTTTTGGGGAGATGTGCATACCCAGATATCCTCCCCATGTACTTTGAAAAATCGATTTCAAAAAATCGCATAAAGAAACAGCGGTCAGCCTG
>JAFUCA010000016.1 GCA_017459895.1 Bacillota bacterium
CTTCTTGTTGCGTTTGGGATACCGTTTGTTCAGGTTTTGCAAAACGATATTCACTGTTTACCTCCATCTTTAGTTGGACACCTTCAGGGTACCGGACACCTTCAGGGTATCGGACACCTTCAGGGTATCGGACACCTTCAGGGTAGTCAGACACCTCCAGGGTACCGGACACCTTCAGGGTACCGGACACCTTAAGGGTCATTCCCTGCCGGACACCTTAAGGGTCATTCCCTCACATAATAATGCCGCCCCAGCCACTGCGCCAGCCCATCCAGCCCCGGATAGACGATCCGCTCCGTGATATTCTGATGGTCCAGAAAATCCCTGATCTGCCAGCGCAGCTTCCTGTCAATAATGTAACGCGCAGTCTTCTTTGTATTAACATCCAGAAACTTCTCAATATCCTGCATATCGTTCGGAACGATCGAGAAGAACGAATACTGACTTATGATCCTGCGATCCAGGGACGGCGGCTCCATGACCAGCATATTGTCCATTTTCATGTCCCTGTCGTACTGCTCCGGCGACTCGCACGCCTCCTCCAGCATGTGCATTGAGAAGACCGTAGTCGAATACTTCTTCATGACCTTCTGATAATTCTCCGGAAGCCGGCTGTGAAGCTCATGGACATCAATCTTCCATACCACGGCGTCATGGGCATCCATTTGGTCCAGATCACTCTCCGTCGTCGCAAAATGCAGCGCCATCAGCGGTGAGAAAGACCAGTCCAGAAGCCTTGTCGGAATCCCATGGTGCTGCCCGAGAATCATCTGCTTCCAGACATTGCCTTCCATGATCGGCTCCTCAAGAACCGCATACTTTGTAAAATTGTGCAGAAGCGGCATTTCCAGCTCCTTGCTCCTGGACTTACAGTTTATTCTCAGACTAGTTGTGAGTTTGAAATCCGCGTTGCTCATCCCGCGATAGATGTGCAGGTCCCTGTGCCGCTTGAGCTCCGGCCTGTAATACTGCTCCGCCACCAGAATCGAAAGCTGGTCCATTGTTTCAATCCTGAATTCTTCTATCATATTTTGCCACCCTTGCCTTCAATGCTCCGCCTCTTCAGCGCGATTTGTCCCCGGCAAAAAATTCAGAGAGCAAATTCCCCAGCTACCCCGGATCGATCTTCCCGCCGTGCTTGTCCGCATAATTCTTAACAACCGTCACGATGCCCGGCATATATTTGCTGAAAAGAGAGATCACCTCCGCCTCCCAGTCGACGCCGTTGTATTCGGAATCGCCCTTATAGATCCGCTCAAACATCGTGATGCTGATCTCTCCGGCCACAAAAGTGATGATCCCCGCTGTCACCGCATTGAGGACCGCGCCGGCCGCCGCAAGCCCGGGAATGAGCTTGAGCTGGCTCAGCAGCGTCCTGCCCGCGATCGTGGTCATCCCGACCTTCAGGACGCTGTTGATGATCTCATTGACCTGCGAATTCTCCTTGATCCCGTAAGTCCTGGCGATGGCCCCCATCATGGCCGTCTGCACCGGAACCAGCACGGCCGCGTCCGGCGTCGGCAGCGGAATCGCCCCCACGGCGCCGGCCGCCGTCGTCGCTCCCACGACGATCGACTGCGCCATGCTGCGCTTGATCTTCACATCGATGTCCTTCACCGCGCTGTTCGCCATCCGTATGGCCTTGGGCGCCAGCTCATTCGTCTTCTCCACCAAAACATCGAGCCCTCGCGGCGCCACACTGAAAGCCGCGTTGATCGGGTATATTTTGGCGACCACCGGCACAATATCTTCGATCACGAGCGGATTCTTCAAATGCCTGCTGTTGTATTTGTGGATGGCGCTCTTCGCCATCTGCACGTTCTCTTCCTCCTCGATCTCCGAGTAGGATTTCGTGATGACCAGCAAAATAGGGACGCCCTTCCAGTCATCCTGAACGGACTTGATGTACTCCAGCACCGACTGATCGATCCGCTTTCCCGTGCCGTCGATGCAGTACCAGATCATATGGATCAGCTTCTCCATATTCTTCTGCCGGACGCCTTCGCGGCCGAATTTGGCGATATCATTCTTAATCTTGTGCTGGTGGAAAAAGTCGAACTCATACCCCACCGTATCGATCATGCGGAAAGGCAGCGTGTCGTTCTGGTAGACCGCGATCTCCTTTGTGATGGCCTCCCCGATTCCGGTGACGGCCCTTTCTTCCCCGAGCAGCGCGTTGATCAGCGTGCTCTTCCCGCAGCCCGACGTGCCCAGAAGCATCACATTGATCCTTCCGTCATTCATGTCGATGATCTGTTCATAGCCGGCTTTTTCTCTGTTTTGGCTCAGATTGATCTCTTTCTTATCTCCGAAAGGAAACATGGCCATCTCCTTATAGCAGTTCCTCTGCCAAAATATCGGCAATCTTAGTGCTGTGCACAATATAGCTGCCGTGCGACTCGCCCTTCAGGATCTTGAGGCGCGCGCCCGGGATCGCCTCCGCGATCGCCCTCGTCTCCGACTCCCTGATCAGATCCTTGCTGCCCGCGGTTACCAGCGTCTTCACCTTGATTGCAGAGAGCTCTGTGGTAGTGATCGAAGGCTCCTTCTTCATGAGCTCGATCAGCGGATCCTTCTTGCCGATCGAAACGACGTCCAGATAAATACGGAACCACAACTTTGTACCTTTGGTCGTGATGTTGGCTCCGCTGACCACCAGATTTGTGATCCGGCTGCAGGTCATCGCAGCCAGAAGCGCGACGATCCCTCCGTCCGAAAAGCCGTAAAAGGCGACGTCCTCAAGCCCCAACTCCGTCATAAACGCGATCATATCCTGCGCCATGTCCTTGTAGTGGAGCTCCTTGCAGGGACTGCTCTGCCCGTGCCCCCGCGAATCGACGGTATAACAGGTAAACTTCTCCTTAAGCACCGCCACCGCCTCATCGAAAATCGTGTGATCCTCGCCGTTTCCGTGCACCATAATAAGGGGCCTGCCCTGGCCCGTTTTCTCGTAGTAAAGCTGGATGCCGTTCACACCGATGAACATCGTGCATTTCCTCCTATATTCATGGTAATAAAGTACATTACCATTATACCGCAAACCACCCCGAAGGTCTCACGTTTTTCTGGCC
>JAFUCA010000017.1 GCA_017459895.1 Bacillota bacterium
CATCATTCTGCCGGGCAGAATGTACAAGGAAGCATTCGAAGACAGAAGACTGAAGGCGAAGAACCTGTCCAGATGTCTGGAAGACTCCGGAACGATCACCTCGAACTTCTTCCCGTGGAACACCTGCGGAGCGACGATGCGCTCCTTCCTGGGCGTGAACAGCGCGTACATTCCGTTCGCGGTACTGAACTATGTGAACCCGCTGGTATCCATGTTCTACGGCGTCACCGGAATCACCATGGAGGAGATGACCGAGGAAGAGTACCAGAAGGTCCTGGAAGAAAGAGAAGCCGACAAGAAGGCGGCTCTGGAGGCCGCGGAGGCTTAGAACCGGTACGCACAGTTTCATAAAGACTGCTTATTTGCAGGAGCAGGGATCCCTTGATCCCTCTCACATACAGGAAGACTCAGTCTTCCGAACTGAATAAGTAAGCACAAAGACCCGGTCACCACCCGGGTCTTTGTGTGAATGTGGCTCGGCCCTGCGCCGAGCAGTCAGGTTAACCAAGGTGCCACGCGCGCCGCAACGCGGCGCAAAGCGAGCGCAGCGAGCGGCGTGGAATCCAGTTAATAATGAAAGAGGATACAGGAGGAAAACATGTTATCTCAGGTAATTGCCGTTGCGATCTTTGTCGCTGTCATCGGCGTGATCGTATCGGAAAAACTGCATCGTGCGGCCTGCGCGCTGATCGGGGCGATGCTGCTGGTGCTGCTGGGCATACTGGAGCCGGCGGAAGCACTGGATTTCATCGACTTTAACACCATCGGCGTTCTGATCGGCATGATGATGTTCGTTGCCGTTGTCAAGAATTCCGGGATATTCGAGTATCTGGCCATTAAATCGGCGAAGATCGCGAAGGGGAATCCGTGGAGGATCATGATCGCCTTCATGATCATCACCGCGGTTCTTTCTGCCTTCCTGGATAACGTGACCACCGTGCTGCTCATTGGTCCGATGACCTTCAGCATCTGTCAGAAGCTGGAGCTGAATCCGGTCCCCTATCTGATGACCCAGATCATGTCGTCCAACCTGGGGGGAACCGCGACCCTGATCGGAGATCCGCCGAACATCATGATCGGCAGCGCCGCGGATATTTCCTTTGCTCAGTTCGTCATGTACGACGCTCCCATCGTTGTGATCTCCATGGTGGCCGCAGTATTCATGTTCAAGTTCATCTATAAGAAGGGACTGACGGTCGCGCCGGAGAAGATGGAGCTGATCATGAACATGGACGAAAGGGAACAGATCCGGGATCACGCCCTGTTCGTCAAGAGCGTGATCATGATCTTCCTGGTGGCCCTCGCCTTCATCCTGCACGACACGCTGGGCCTGAAGACCAGCATCATCGCCCTGTCCTGCGCGGCTCTGATGATCATGATCGGGCGGCAGGATGTGGAGGAGACCGTGCACGACGTCGAATGGCCGACCATCGTGTTCTTCGCCTTCCTCTTCATCGTCGTCGGCGGACTGGAGAAGGTCGGTATCATTCAGGCCATCGCCGACCTGATGATCTCGGCAACGGGGACCCATTACGTGGTCCTGATGCTGGTCATCCTGTGGGTGTCCGCCATCTGTTCGGCCGTACTGGACAACATTCCGTTCGTAGCCACGCTGATCCCGCTGATCATGACCATGGAAGCCGAGGGCATCGATGTCTGGCCCCTCTGGTGGGCGGTGTCCATCGGCGCCTGCTTCGGCGGCAACGGCACCATCATCGGCGCCTCAGCCAACGTCGTTCTGACCGGCATCGCCGGCAGAAGAGGCTATCCGATCACCTTTATCGACTTCCTGAAGATCGGCGCTCCGGTCATGCTGATGTCGATCGTGCTTGCTACTGTCTATCTGCTGGTCCTCTTTGGAGGCTACTGGAAATAAGCAAAGGAGTTAATGAAAATGAAAAAGCAAATCAAGAAATGGACAGCTGTCATTACGGCAGTGCTCTGCATGGGCGCCTTCCTTCTGACCGGGTGCGGAGATAAGAACGACTTCGCCACTTACATGAAGGGGCAGCCGGCGATGCGTTCCGCGATCGAAACACAGCTGGCGATCCTGAGCTCTGACGCCAAGGGATCGATTCAGTACAAGGAGGATGGCCCGGAAGTAACGGTGACCTACTACGCTCTGACACAGAAGGAGATCGAAGGGGAAGAGGCGGAGAAGTGTACCGAGCGCTGCAATGTGATTCTTCAAGACGCTGTCGACCAGTATCATCAGGATACGGGGAAAACGGCCAGCGTCAAAGTGCTGATTTACGGACATGATGTAGAGAAAAAATAACATTCCGGAGCACAGGGAGACATTCGGGGCTGCCGTATCGACATTTGAGATGTTGTTGGGCAGCCTTTTTTTGTACTCTGTCCCTCTAAGGTAAAGATTTGCCCTCGTACATCACAAGTTATGAACCGGATATAGCTGCTCAGGTACACATTCTGCAAATTAGGAAGCGACAAATTTACCGAAGAGTCCGATCAGACCGTACAAACCCCTTGTTTTACAGGCGATGGTACATAATCTGAGAAATCCTGATTGAATGTTTACCCGCAGATAAAGCGGATTTCTCTCATCCTTTCGAAATCTCCCGAAGAAAGGCGATTGTACCAAGATAGTGTAAAAAGATGGCTGCGGGAAACGTAGTGTCCCACAATTAATTATGCTCTCTACGGAAAGGAACTTTCGAGATTTTAGCGATTGAGAGTATATCTGATCTCGAATATTCCTTCTGCAAAGTCTGGACGTCTCCCACCAATTCGAGATTCCGACCTATACGAAGGGTCAAAATCTCGAATCAAGGTAGCCTTGAAACTGATATTCATAAAGTTCAGAAGGATTATTCGAGATCCATCTTTCTTTAGAAGCCGCAAATCTCGAATGTTCGTTTCTGATATGTTTGTCAACTGAAAACTCCACAACAACTTGACGCTGCCCTCTTGCCCGGAACCACTTTACAATCCGGCGGTCTTTGAGATATACTATTAAATGGATTTTTATCGAATCGAGGAATGAACAATGAATGGTCTGCCCGGGCAGCTGGTACTCATCGCAATACTGATCCTGTTCTCCGCCTACTTCAGCGCGACGGAGACAGCCTTTACGTCCGTCAACCGGATCCGCATGAAAAATCTGGCCTCCGACGGCAACCGCAAGGCCGAGAAGGTCCTGGCCCTGTCAGAGAAATACGACAAGCTGCTGACGACCATCCTGATCGGAAACAATGTGGTCAACATCTGGATGACGGCCATCGCCACCAGCCTTTGCATATGGCTGTACGGGGCCCACGGGGCGACCATCGCCACCATCGCGATCACCGTCATTGTTCTGATTTTCGGAGAGATCACGCCGAAGAACATCGCCAAGGAGAAATCCGAAGGATTTTCGATGGTTTCGGCACCCTTCATCGGAGCACTGATGACAATTCTGACGCCAATCACCTTTATCTTCACCAAATGGAAACAATTCATTGGTAAGATATTTAAGCTGGGACAGCAGGAGACCATCACCGACGATGAGATCCTGACCATGGTGGAGGAGGCCGAGACGGAGGGCTCCATCGATGAGGGCCGAAGCGAGCTGATCCAGAACGCCATCGAATTCGACGAGCTCACCGCCGAGGATGTCATGACGCCCCGGCCGGACATGGTCGCCATCGATACCGACTGTACGCAGGAGGAACTGGCGGATCTGTTCCGGGAGACCGGGTATTCCCGTCTGCCGGTGTATGAAGAGGAGATCGACCGGATCATCGGCGTCATCAATCAGAAGGATTTTCACAATCAGATCGTGGGGACGGATAAGAAGATCATCGACTGCATCATCCCGGTGGTGTTCGTTGCGGAGACCATTAAGATCTTCGACCTGCTGCGGAAGATGCAGCAGCTCAAGACCCATATGGCCATCGTCATCGACGAATACGGCGGCACAGAAGGCCTGGTCACGATGGAGGATATCATCGAGGAACTGGTGGGAGAGATCTACGATGAGCACGACGTGGTCATCAACAAGGAGATCCTGCCGTTGCAGAACGGCAGCTACCGGGTGCAGGCCAGCGCCAGCGTGGCCCGGATATTCGACTACCTGGACATCGACGAAGAGATCCAGGAGGTCAACACGATCAACGGATGGGTCGCCATGAACCTGGACCGCCTGCCGAAACGGGACGATAAATTCGAAACAACGATCGGAGATAAACTGCTGAAGGTCCGGGTGACTAAGGCAGATGACCGGAAAGCAATCGAAATCAATCTGGTCTGTGAGACGATCGCAGATGAAGAGGAAACGGAGGAAAAAGACAGATGAGTTTCATGGAAAAAATCTTCGGAGACCTGAACGAGAAGGAAGTCCGCAAGGTTGAGAAGATCGCCGATAAGGTCATGGCGCTGGACGGTCAGATGGCCGCTCTCAGCGATGACGAGCTCCGGGGGAAGACGCAGGAGTTCAAGGACCGGATCGCCGGAGGAGAGAGCCTGGACGATCTGCTGCCGGAGGCCTTCGCGGTCTGCCGGGAGGGCGCCTGGCGGTCTCTGGGAATGAAGCACTTCCGGGTGCAGGTCATCGGCGGCATCGTGCTCCATCAGGGCAGGATCTCCGAGATGAAGACCGGTGAAGGTAAGACGCTGGTGGCGACCCTGCCGGCCTACCTGAACGCGCTGGAAGGCAAGGGCGTCCACGTCGTCACCGTCAACGATTATCTGGCGAAGCGTGACATGGAGTGGATGGGCAAGCTCTACACCTTCCTGGGACTGACGGTGGGATGCGTCATTCACGGCATCAGCGAGGAGGAGCGCCGGGCAGCCTACATGGCGGACATCACCTACGGCACGAACAATGAGTACGGCTTCGACTACCTGAGAGACAACATGGTCGTCTACAAGGAAGAGATGATGCAGCGGGAACTGAACTACGCCATCGTCGACGAGGTCGACTCCATCCTGATTGATGAAGCCAGAACGCCGCTGATCATTTCCGGCAAAGGAGACAAGTCCACGGACATGTATCGGCAGGCGGATAACTTCGTCAAGAAGCTGGTAAAGGATCAGGACTTCACCATCGAGGAGAAGGACGATCAGATCGCTCTGACCGAGGAAGGCGTGGCCAAGTGCGAGGTCCATTTCGGCATCGAGAACTTCTCCGATCCGGAGAACATGGAGATCAACCATCACGTTCAGCAGGCCCTGAAGGCCCGCAACATGATGAAGCGGGACGTGGATTACGTGGTCCGGGACGGAGAGATCATCATCGTCGACGAATTCACCGGCCGTATGATGTTCGGACGCCGCTACAGCGACGGTCTGCATCAGGCCATCGAAGCCAAGGAAAACGTGCTGGTTCGTTCCGAGTCCAAGACCCTGGCGACCATCACACTGCAGAACTACTTCCGTATGTATCAGAAGCTGGCCGGCATGACCGGTACGGCGAAGACCGAGGAATCCGAATTCGTCGACATCTACAATATGGACGTTGTGGTCATTCCGACCAATAAGCCCATCGCCCGGCGTGACCTGCAGGATGCGGTCTACGCCACGGAGCGGGGCAAGTACCACGCCATCGCCGATCTGGTGGAGCAGGCCCACAGCACGGGACAGCCGGTCCTGGTAGGTACCATCTCCATCGAGAAGTCGGAGCTGATCGCGGACATGCTGCGCAAACGGGGCATCAAGGACTTCAACGTCCTGAACGCGAAGCATCATGAGAAGGAAGCGCAGATCGTCGCGGAGGCGGGCCGTCTGGGAGCGATCACCATCGCCACCAACATGGCAGGCCGTGGTACCGACATCATTCTGGGCGGCAACCCGGAGTTTGAAGCCAGGAAGAAGATGGCGGAGCTGGAGTACGACGAGGACCAGATCGCCTTTGCCACCAGCTTCATTCAGAGCGATGACCCGGAGCTTCTGGAAGCCAGAGAGACCTTCCAGAAACTGCTGGCGGAATATACAGCGGAGCGTAAGCCGGAGCAGGAGAAGGTCGTGGAGCTTGGCGGCCTGTGCATCATCGGCACGGAGCGCCACGAATCCAGACGTATCGACAACCAGCTGCGAGGCCGTTCCGGACGTCAGGGAGACCCGGGCCAGACCCAGTTCTGCATCTCCATGGAGGATGAGCTGATGCGGCTGTTCGGCGGTGAACGGATGCAGAACATCGTCCAAAAGCTGGGCGTCGAGGAGAATGAAGCCATCGAATCGGGCATGATCACCAAGCAGATCGAGAACGCCCAGAAGAAGGTCGAGGGGCGCAACTTCAGCATCCGTAAGTACGTTCTCCAGTACGACAACGTCATGAACAAGCAGCGGGAGATCATCTACGGCGAGCGAAAGAGAGTCCTGTTCGGGGAGGATCTGAGAGACGAGGTCTCCAACATGACCCGAAAGCTGATCGATGAGATCGTCGATCCGGTGGTCATGGCCTCCAAATATGCAGAGGAATGGGATTTCGACACGATCAACAAGGGCCTGCTGAAGATCACCGACCGGTTCCAGCCTTTGGAATTCGATCTGGAGGATCCGGAGACGGTGGCGGATCTGCAGAACATGGACGAGCAGTCCCTGAAGGAAGGCCTGTACCAGGATTTCGAGGATCTGTACGAAGAAAAAGAAAAGGAGATCGGAGCGGAGCGGCTGCGTGACGTCGAGCGTATGATCCTGCTGCGTGTCGTGGATAATAAATGGATGGATCACATCGATGCGATGGATCAGCTGAAGAGCGGTATCGGACTGCGGGGCCTGGGCGGACAGGATCCGGCGGCGGCGTATGCCCACGAAGGATTTGCCATGTTCGAGCTGATGGTCGCAGCGATCCAGGAGGAATTCGTGAAGTTCTGCTATAACGTTACGGTCAAGACCTCTTCGGAGCGCCGCAACGTCACCGGCAGGGGCGAGTCCCATAAGGATGAATACGTGGACGATACTCCGCAGCAGCCGGGCGGGCAGCAGCCTCCGGCAGCGGCAGCGGTTCCGGCCAGAGAGCGCAAGCAGGAGACGGTGCGCCGCGACACCCCGAAGGTAGGAAGAAACGATCCGTGCCCGTGCGGCAGCGGGAAGAAGTATAAGCATTGCTGCGGAAAGTCGTAAGGATTGCCCGAGCGAAGCGAGGGAGGATGCCTTACGACCCGCGCCAGAGAAACGGGCATGGCCCGTTCTATGGTGCGGAAAGGATATATGAAAGCTATAACAGGAGTCATAGATGATACAGACAGAACAGATCAGAGGAGAGCTTCCGGGCCTGAAGAGCATGCTGCGGGAAGCGGAGGAATCGCTGCGTCCGGAGCAGCTGCGGGAAGAGCTGGCGGCCCTGGACGAGAAGATCAACGTGCCGGATTTCTGGAACGATCCGGAATCGGCCCAGAAGGTCATGAAAGAAAAGAAATCCATCGAAGGCAGTCTGGACACGCTGGAGGATCTCAGCGGCCGGATGGACGACCTTGAGATCATGCTGGATATGGCTGATGAGGCGGATTCCTCCGGGGACGGCGAGTCGGCCGAGCTGATGGTCACCGAGGCGCAGGAGGCCAGGCAAAAGCTGGAGCAGGACCTGGAAGCGCTGAAGCTCCAGACTTTGCTCGACGGGAAATACGATAAGAACAACGCCATCATCTCGGTTCACGCCGGCAGCGGCGGAACGGAGGCCATGGACTGGGCGGCGATGCTGTTTCGGATGTACACCCGCTGGTGTGAGAAGCGGGGCTATAAGTACAAGCTGATGGACATGAACGACGATACGGAAGCGGGCATCAAGAGCGCCACGCTGCTGGTGGAGGGAGACTACGCCTACGGGTATCTGAAGAACGAGAAGGGTGTGCACCGGCTGGTTCGGATCTCGCCCTTTGACTCCTCCGGCCGGAGGCACACTTCCTTCGCTTCCCTGGACGTGACGCCGGAGATCGAATTCGACAATACCGTGGAGATCAATCCGGAGGATCTGCGGATCGATACGTACCGGTCCAGCGGCGCCGGCGGGCAGCACGTCAACATGACGGACTCGGCGGTGCGGATCACCCACCTGCCCACCAACATCGTCGTTACCTGCCAGAACGAGCGGTCCCAGATCCAGAACCGGGAGTTCGCCATGAAGATGCTCATGTCCAAGCTGATCGAGCTGAAGGAGCGGGAGGAGAAGGAATCCCTGGATGAGCTGAAGGGGGACTACAACCAGATCACCTGGGGAAGCCAGATCCGATCCTATGTTTTCCAGCCCTATACGATGGTCAAGGACCACCGGACCGGGGCGGAGGTCGGCAACGTGCAGGCAGTGATGGACGGCGACATCGACCTGTTTATCAACGAAAAGCTGAAGGCGAGAGATTGATTGAAATTTCAGTCTTTTTAAGCCGGCGAAACCGGGAATATTTGTATACAGTATTTAAAAAAATACGCCTTGTTTTGGTTTTTTTATTGTGCTACTATGGATTCGGTGATGCAGATGCATCGCTTTAGTCGTTGTGTGAAAAAGGAGAATGATAAGAAATGGGTGCCATAGGCCAAACTTTGGTGACGTTCTGGGAGTCAACGGGTATTGCGAACTTCAGCTATCAGAACGGTATCATGATCATTGCGGCTCTGTTCTTCCTGTATCTTGCGATCAGACACGGATTTGAACCGCTTCTGCTGGTTCCGATCGCTTTCGGTATGCTGCTTTCCAACCTGCCGATGACAGCGATCTTCCTCAATGACGTCGTTCATGAGGGTATTACCAACTCGAATCAATTAACGGACGCAGGTATATTCTCGATATTCTATCTGCTGAAACCGGTCCTGCCGTCATTGATATTCCTCGGTGTCGGCGCCATGACGGACTTCGGCCCGCTGATCGCGAACCCGAAATCCCTGCTCATGGGAGCGGCGGCTCAGCTGGGTATCTTCTTCGCATTCTTCTCGGCGATCGCGCTGGGTTTCACTGCTCAGGAAGCCGGTTCCATCGGTATCATCGGTGGTGCGGACGGCCCGACAGCGATCTATCTGACCGGTAAGCTGGCAGACCATCTGCTGGGACCGATCGCGGTTGCCGCCTACTCATATATGGCTCTGGTGCCGGTCATCCAGCCGCCGATCATGAAGCTGCTGACGACCAAGCACGAGCGTGAGATCAAGATGGAACAGCTGCGGGTGGTATCCCAGCGTGAGAAGATCCTCTTCCCCATCGCGGTTACCATCGTTATCGCGCTGCTCCTGCCCTCCGTTGCTCCGCTGATCGGTATGCTGATGATGGGCAACCTGTTCAAGGAGTGCGGACGTACCGCCAGATTGTCTGACACATCGTCCAACGCGCTGTCCAACATCCTGGTCATCCTGCTGGGTACCTGTGTCGGCGCATCCGCGACGGGCGAGACCTTCATCACCTGGGCGACGATCAAGATCGTCATCCTGGGCGTGCTGGCATTCTGCTTCGGTACCGCAGGCGGACTTCTGATCGCCAAGCTGATGAACGCGATCTCGAAGAGCCCCATCAACCCGCTCATCGGATCGGCCGGTGTATCCGCCGTACCGATGGCAGCCCGTGTATCACAGGTAGAGGGCCAGAAGGCGAATCCGACCAACTTCCTGCTGATGCATGCCATGGGCCCGAACGTTGCCGGCGTTATCGGATCCGGCGTTGCCGCAGGCGTCATGCTCTGCATGTATGGTGGTTATTAAGAAATTCTCTAAAATCATTTTTATACACGGGAAAACCCCCTGGCCGGGCGCGGTCAGGGGGTTTTCCTGATTCTCGTGTTGTTCGGGTTCTGAGGGTCGTTCACATCAGCTGCAGAAGCTGCATCGGATCATCGATGATGGCGTCCGGGGTCTGCTCCGGCGGCAGCCCTTCCTGCAGCTGCTTCGCCAGGGTCACGCTCCAGGAGACCAACACCGGTTTGACGCCGGCGTTGCGGGCGCAGTGAATGTCGAAGGGGGAATCGCCTACCATGATGGTGTCCTCCGGCTTCGAGCCGAGGTGATCCAGAGCGATCTCAATGGACTGCGGATCCGGCTTGTGCCGGGTCACATCATCCGCGGTGACCACGAAGCGGAAGTACTTCCGAAGATCAAAGGCGTCCAGCGCCTGCATCGTGGTGCTCTTCAGCCGGGAAGTGACCAGCGCCATCCGGATCTGCCTTCCTGACAGTTCCTCCAGGAGCTCCCGGATACCCGGGAACAGATGGATGTCCGAGAGGAAGTTGTCCCGCTGATATCCGCGGTAGATCTCCAGGGCCTGCTCCAGGGGGTGGCTGGGGAAGAAGTCCCGCATCGTTTTCTCCAGCGGCTCCCCAAAGGTGCGAAGGAGCGTGTCCACGTCCTCCTCGCGGCCCTCCAGCGCGCGGAAGGTGGTCTGCCAGGACTGGATGATCACATCGTTGGTGTCCATGATGGTTCCGTCAAAGTCGAATAATACTGTATTGATCATATTGGTCGGTTCCTTTCTGGAGCTATTATATACGAACTTCGCTGCGGAATCCATGGCGGCGGGTATAAAAATTGCGAGGTAGTACATCTGTACCACCCCGCAAGGTCCGATCAGTTGATCGCTTTGCCGTCAACATACAGCTTGTGGCCGTTAAAGTCGATGTTGCTGTAATCCCCGTCGGCGTCCTCCAGAGAGCTCACGTAGGAATCACCGGTCAGGGTGATCCTGGAATCTTTATCCAGGGTCAGGGCGACGGATCCGGCTTCGTTGTCTCCGTTGATGGTGCCTTCGTAGGTCGAATCGGTCAGCTTCATGGAAAGGCTGGAGAGTCCGTCGAGCTGAATGTCTCCGGTGAGTTTCTCCTCCGCGGCCTTCAGGGTCACGTTGCCGCCGTTGGAGCCCTCGGTGCCCCATTCGCTGGTGCCCTGGGCACTGAGGAGCACGCCGCTGCCGAAGTTCAACTCAGTATTCGTCAGATCGATGACAGCATCGGTGTTGGTGACGAAGAACATGGGTGCGGTCTTGTAGTAACTGGAATCCTTGCTGATGCTCAGCACAGAATCCTTCGCGGTGAAGTTGCCAGTGCCCTCGTCCGCATCACCGGACATGGACTGGTAGATCATGACGCCCGCGATGTCCACGTCCCCCCGGTTGCCGGCGCCGCTGCATGTGAGCTTCGAGTTCTCAACGGCAGCGCTGTTCTTGCCCTCGACGACGGTGATCTGGGCACCGTTTGCAGTGCCCTTTGAATCCGTCAGCGTGATGTTACCGGTGGAGTAGATGAGGGGGGAGCCGGCGCCATTGGTCTCCAGTGTGGAGTTTGCTGCTGACACGGTTCCCTCGCCCCGGTCGGTGGCCATCGCTGCGCAGGAGCCGCCCTGGGTAGTGATGCTCACCTTGTCCGCTTCGATGGTGCCGCCGTAAGTGGCGTCCAATCCGCGGGAGGAGCTTTCTCCGCTGGTGGTGATGGTGGAATCGCTGATGGTGATCTTCGAATTCTCACCGGTCGAAAAGACAGCGTTGGCTCCCTTGGCGCTGGTGGTGATGGTCGCGTTCTTCACGGTCGCGGTCGAGTTTTCCTGGACCAGAAGTCCGGCGTTGACACCGGAGAAGTCGGAGCTCTCGGTGTTGGAGCTGTCGCCGCTTTCCTTGTTAATGGTCGCGCCGTCGGAGGTAAGGGTGCCTCCGTTCGTTACGAGGATAGCGTTCTCATCCGCATTGGTGGAGGTGTACTCATCGTTCAGGGTCTCCTCAGTTCCGTCGACTGTGGTGGCGCCGGTCGCCTCGATGGAGCTTTCCTGTCCGCCCGGGCTGCCCTGGTTCTCCGGTCCGCCCGGGCTGCCCTGCATCTGTTCCTGCATCCGGCCGTGGCCTCCGGCAAAGACCTTGGTGGTCAGAGCGGCCTGTCCTCCGGTAAGGCATCCCGCCAGCAGAACCGCTGCGATGATGTACGCCGCGAGCCTCTTCCGGCTGCGGAAAGTCTCCCTCAGAGTCCTTTGGTTCATGTTGGAGAAGATCAGCTGCAGAAGGATCAGCGCGAAGGCCAGACCCTCGGCTCCGAACAGGATGTAGTAGGGAGCGGAAATATCTCTCAGGGATGCGCCGCCCCTGTGACCGCCCGGGCCGCCGTTATGGGTGGGGTTGATCTGGTTGGAACTTCCCTGGTCACTGCTGCCGGGGCCGCCATTCTGGTTGGAACTTCCCTGGCTGGAACTGGACTGGTCGCCGCTCCGGGGGCCGCCGTTTCCATCAGGCGGGCTGGGGGACTGGTTGCCGGAGTTGCCCTGGTCGGAGCTGCCTTGACTGGTGCTGCTCTGGTCGCCACTTCCGTCCGGCGGAGTGCTGCCATCCGGGGGAGCCGGCGGCTGAGCACCGGAATGATTGTCGGTATTATTGTCTGCAGCGCTCTGGTCGCTGGAGTTCTGATCGCTTTTTCTTTGATCGCTGGTGCTTTGATCACTGGAATTCTGATCGCTGGTGCTTTGGTCCGGCTGCTCCAGCCTTTGCTCGGACTGGGGTCCGCCCTGCATCTGCGGTTGCTCACCTATACCCGGAGGTCCGGCAAGGGAACCGGCGGCGCGATGGGCCGTGAAGACCATACCTGCTGCGAGCAGAACTGCGATCACGATCATGATGATATTCTTTCTCGTTCGATTCATGTGCGTTCCTTTCGGTGGTTCTGTGAAGCAGAGAAAGCCGGATAGACTCCTCTGCGGATTTCCTGCTTAAGCAGTTATAGTTTCCCCCAGATCTGTGAAAGAATTGTGATGAGTGTTCGTAGATTCTGCGTAAGTCATGGGTATATTGTGTGCGCGAGCGGATGGGGGGTAGGGGATATCGCTGACTTCAGGGTATTGCCTACCACGGAACATGCAAAGTCTGCAAAATATGGTAGCTTCCTACCATATGAAGCGGGAAATGCCTGTCTGGTGGTAGGATACGGGATGCCTGCAGCAGAGGGATGGAACAAATTTGCTGTTAAACAACCTCATATAGGACGATCTTGCTGCAAACAATCATTCTGCAGGTGCGCGTCTACCATATCATCTGATTTTCCGCAGGATATGGTAGAGTGCTACCATAATTGAGCAGGAATTGCGATTTCGTGGTAGGCGAGCCCGCCGGAACCAGAACCCTGCAAAGGAGTCCCGGCCCGCCGGAACCAGAACCCTGCTGCAGGAGTCCCGGCCCGCCGGAACCAGAACCCTGCGAGGGAGTCCCGGCCGGCAAGAAACGAAACCCTTGTGGCGGGAATCCAGTCCAGCCTTTGCATCAAAATGAGATGATTTTTAGTCCGAAAAGCTGTTGTCACACAGTTAACTGTGCGTTGTATAGTAGATAATCGGAAACAAGTCTGATTCAAACACTAATCCCAATGACGAAGCTATGGAGGAACAGGAGATGAAGATCCTCTTCAATAATCAGGAACGGGAATACGGAGAAGGGACCACGCTGGATATGCTTGTGGAGGAATTCAAAGGCAGTCAGCATGTCAGCCATGTCGGAGCATGGGTCAACAATAAAATGGTTCGACCGGTGGCCTACGCAAGCACAGAACTAAAAGAGGGCGACAGAGTCAGTGTCAAACGGTTTGCCGGAGGGGGCTGATGGAGGACGATTCTCAGTAATCTTTGAGGAGGTTTTTATCCAGGCGTCCGAAATAGGTGTAAAAATACAGTAAATCGCCTTCGGAATGATAGTCAAAAGATGCGCCGATCCCGGGAGAGGACGTGCTGCCGACCAGATGGTTCTCCTCAATTTGAACACCGTTTGAAGTCATGCGGCGTTTGAAGGTATCCAGATAAAACAGCGGGATGTTTGTGTTCGGATACTCTCTTTTGATCGTTGCCAGCGTTTTTGCTGAATGAGAGTAGTAGGTATATACTCCGCCGCAAAGGGCACCGTCTTTCAGCAGAGGACGGATCTTCTCGATGGGATAGTCGGGATTGTAAAACACAAACTCACTGGAAGAGTAATCATCCAGAAAGAAGTCGATCAGCCCGTTCCTGAGGGGAAGATGGAACGCATTGTCACAGATGTAGATGATCTTAAATCGGTCGTTCAGGCGTCCGATCTTGTCTTTGATATACTGGAGAACATCCAGACTTTGATCTGCGATTATAAATGTGCAGGATGAATCAAACAGCCCATGATATTTGCAGATGAAGTCCCCGGCGTATCCTCCGGAGGTGAAGATGGTGCCGGATATGGTTTCCCTGTCATTTTTCCCGCATTCCTGCAGGATACTTGTCTTCAGAAGGTAGTAGGAGTTGGCCTCCAGATTGAGGTACTCCGTTGAGTATTCGGACAGCAGATTCAGAAGATTGCTCCATTCGATATGCATTTGTCCGGGATCTTCATAATCACTGATCAGTATTCCATCGGTGATATCAAGAGAATAGCCACAGGAACAGGTGACGTGACCGGATATGATCTTGTTGCTGCGGATTTCTGCATCGCTGAAATCGAGCGTCTGTCCGCAGTGTGGGCAGGTTAGCATTGAAATGCAGCTCACAGGAAGACCGGCGATGAAATTCGATGCCACCTCATCGGTCGGCAGGGTGGATTGCTTCAGGATATCGATGCAATGGCGCAGTTCCGCAATCGTTCCCTCAAGTTCGCTGATCTTTGTGAGAAAGATCCGGTTGTATTTGCTGCGGGCATCGGCATTCAAGGTATGCTGGATCAGACCATTGACATGAAAGATCCTGCTGATCTCGCCCAGAGAGTAATGCATCTGCTTCAGTTGCTGGATCTCTTCCATCTGCTGAACACATTCCTCATCAAAATCGTATTGGTGTCCTTTTTTCTTCGGTGTCAGAAGACCCTGCTCAATGTAATAGCGAATGCCGTTCGGTGTCAGGTTGTATCTGGCAGAAAACTGTCCGGTCTTCATAGAAGCCTCCGGTAAATTGTTGTCGGAATAATTTGAAGTAGCCAGCAAATTATTATAACACAATATTCGGAAGGAAATACAGTCTGCTTTGCTTTTATGAAATCTCTAAATCGGAGAATCTCCCCTGTGCACCATGCTTTTCGTTTTGCCGGAAAAAGGAGAAAATCGCATAAGACAGCAAGTTTACTTGGCGTGTTACAATGCACCGAACAAGCGGAACAACAGAGCGCAACAAGAAACAGATTTGAAATGACACGTGCCGGCGCCGGAGGGTGTCAGCAGAAAGGAGAGAACAGAAATGAGCAACGAAAGAGCGTATAACTTTTCGGCAGGTCCGTCTATGCTGCCCCTTCCGGTACTGGAAGAAGTCAGGGACAACCTTTTGAACTACAAAGGCTGCGGCGAGTCCGTCATGGAGATGAGCCACCGGTCCGCGGAATTTAAGCAGATCCTGGCAGATGCCGAGGCCTCCCTGAGAGATATCATGAACATTCCGGATAATTACAAGGTCGTGTTCGTCCAGGGCGGCGGCACGCTGCAGTTCGCGATGGTTCCCATGAACCTGGCGACGAAGAGCGGCAAGATCGACTTTGTCGTTACCGGCCAGTGGGCGAAGAAGGCCTATCAGGAAGCGGTCAAGCTGGGCTTTGACGCGAAGGTCATCGCCTCCTCCGAAGACGATGTCTATACCTGGATTCCGAAGATCACGAAGGACGATATCCGTCCGGACGCAGACTACGTGCACATCTGCTTCAACAACACGATCTACGGAACCCACTACAACTACATTCCGGACACCGGAGACATTCCTCTGGTGGCGGATATGTCCTCCTGCATCCTGTCCGAGGAAGTCGATGTCAGCAAGTTCGGCATCATCTGGTTCGGCGTGCAGAAGAACGTAGCTCCGGCGGGCGTGGCAGTGGCCATCATCCGCGAGGATCTGATCGGCAACGCTCCGGCAGACATCCCGACCTATCTGGACTACAAGCCTCACGTGGAGAAGGAATCCGCCTACAATACACCGAACTGCTGGTCCATCTACGTATCCGGCGAGGTCTTCAAGTACATCAAGAGCATCGGCGGCATCGCGGAGATGAACAAGAGAGATATCGCAAAGGCTGGCAAGCTCTATGATTTCATCGACGCCAGCGATTTCTACAAGTGCCCGGTGAAGAAGGAAGACCGTTCCCTGATGAACGTAGTCTTCGTCATCGGAGACAAGGATCTGGAGAAGAAGTTCGTTGCTGATGCAAAGGCGGAAGGGCTCCACAACCTGGGCGGCCACCGGACCGTCGGCGGCATGCGCGCCAGCATTTACAACGCGATGCCGGAAGAAGGCGTGGACAAGCTCATCGAGTTCATGAAGAAATTTGAAGCGGAGAACAAATAAGACAGCAATGAAGCTGAATGCGAAGCAATTAACCAACTTTATAAGTTCGATTGTGATCACGGCGCTGCTCCTGACCGGAGCAGTGCCTTCTTTCACGTGGGCGGCGGATACAGACGAAGCGCAGCCGGCCGCTGCCGCCGCGCAGGAACAGCCTTTGCAGATCCAGCCGTCGGTGGACATCAGCGCGGTGAAGGCCCCGAAGACCTTCGGAACCTCCGTGCTCGCCATGGATATGCGGACCGGAACGGTTCTGTATGAGAAGAATGCGGATGAGGTCCGGCAGCCGGCCAGCGTCACGAAGATCCTGACCTGTCTGGTCATACTCGAGAATCTGCCGATGGATGAGGTCGTCACCGTACCGGAAGGCATCGAGATGGGAGGCAGCAGCATGGGGCTGATGCCCGGAGAGAAGCTGACGGTGGAGGAGCTGCTGTACGGACTCATGCTCCCCTCAGGCAATGACGCGGCGGAGGTTCTGGCCATCGCGGCGGGCGGGAGCATCGACGGCTTCGGCGAAATGATGAACGCCCGGGCGAAGGAGATGGGTGCGGTGCATACCGACTTCCGAAACCCCAACGGACTCAACGAAGATCCCCAGCGGCTGAACTACACCACGGCGAGAGACCTGGCGATCATGTCCAGAGAGGCGATGAAGAATCCGGACTTCCGGAAGATCGTCGGAACAGCGAAGCACACCGTGCCTGCCACCAATCTGTCCGAGGAACGGGACCTGGAGAACTCCAACTGGTGCCTCTGGAAGAAGAGCAAGATGGTGATCAATAAGAAAGAGGTTCCGTACAAGTACGACGGCTGCACCGGCATCAAGACCGGATTCACCAGCGATGCGGGCAACTGCTTCGTCGGAAGCGCGGAGCGGGACGGGACCGAGATCCTGGTGGTATCGCTGAATTCGGAGAAACTTTCCCAGCGGTACAAGGACGGCGTCATCCTGTGGAACGATGCCTTCAGCAAGTACGAGACCAGTCAGATCCTGCAGGCCGGAGAGTCCCTTGGCATCAGCCGGGTGCGCCGCGGCGAGACAAAGACCGTGGAAGTCGGTACGAAGGAGGATCTCTATCTGACCGTTCCGAAGGGGACGAAGGCGGACGGGGAATTCACTACGGAGTTTCAGCTGAAGGAAGACCGTCTGACGGCTCCCGTCGAAGCCGGCCAGAGCGTCGGCGATGCGCTTGTTTTTAACAGCAAGGGACAGCTGGTGGGAAGGGAAGAACTCTATACCCTCGCGGCCGTGGGACAGGGCGGTCCCCTTTCGTACATCGGGATCGCGGATAAGGACGCGCCCATGGTGCTCGGCGCTGCCGGGGCGCTGCTGCTTCTGATCATCATTCTGACCATCCTCCGGCGAAGCCGCAGCCGCAAAAGCCGCAGGAAACAGCAGGATGAGATCCGCGGAGAGCTTGCGACCATGCGCACGGCCGGCGTCGGAATGACCATAGCGGAGCTCAGCGAGGTGACCGGCAAGGAAGAGATCAAGCCCATCGACCGGGGCCCGGCGCGGATCTCCGATGAGGAGCTGACCGCCTGGACCAGCACCGTCAGCGCATCCAAGGCCGGTCCCCAGGCAGGCCGCTTCGGCGGACGAAGCGAGCGGGGCGGTTACGGCAGAGATTTCCCGGGGGGTGCGCAGCAGGCAGAAGGACAGCCGGCGGGACGCGGCCGCAGCTCCCTCACCGATGAGGAACTGTTCGCTCTGCTGGAGCAGACGAATCGCGTTGATCGGAACCGGCCCCGCAGACACGCGGGCCTGACCCGGGATGAGATGATCGAAGTGATGCGCTCACCGGATCACGAAGCGGCGGAGGACAGAAAACCGGAGCAGGACAATGTTTGATATCCAGGAAAACCTGAAAAAACTCCCGGACTGTCCCGGGGTGTACATGCACAAGGACAAGCTGGGAAATATCATCTACGTCGGCAAGGCGATCTCCCTTCGAAACCGGGTGCGCCAGTATTTTCAGTCGTCCCGGAACATGGATCCGAAGGTCCGGAGCATGGTCAGCCAGATCGCTGAGTTTGAATACATCAAGGTCGGCAGTGAGATGGAAGCCCTCATCCTGGAGTGCAACCTGATCAAGAAACACCATCCGAAGTACAACATCCTGCTGCGGGACGATAAGACCTATCCCTATATCCGGATCACAAGCGAGCCATATCCCAGGCTCATGAAAACCCGGCTGATCAAAAAAGACGGCAGCCGCTATTTCGGCCCCTACAGCGATGCCGGGGCGGTGAATAAGATCGTGGATCTGCTCAACACCAGCTTTTCGCTGAAGCGGTGCTCGACGGCCGCGTTCCCGCCGGGATTCAAACCCTGCCTCAATTACCACATCAAGCAGTGCCGGGGCATCTGCAGCGGGAAAGTGGATCCGGAGGAGTACGCCCGCGCCGTGGAAGGAGCGGCGGATTTTCTCAGCGGGCGCAGCAAGAAGCTGCAGACCGCGTTAAAAGAGAAGATGCAGGCGGCTTCGGAGGCGATGGAGTACGAGGAGGCGGCCGTCTATCGGGATTACCTGGAGGCGGCGAAGGCGCTGTCGGAGACCCAGCGGGTGGTCATGCACCACAGCGAGGAAGCCGATGTGGTCATGCCCGCCAGGGGCACTGAAGAAACCTATATGGTGGTCTTTTTCGTGCGGGAAGGCAAGCTGATCGGCCGGGAAAGCTTCGCCCTGGACGCGCTGGAGGTGGACACGACAGCGGCCATCGAGGCGCAGGATGACAGATCATCTGCCGGCGCGAAAGAGGCGGAGACATCTGCCGGAGCAAAAGAGGCTGAGACATCTGCCGGCGCGAAAGAGGCGGAGACACCTTCCGGCGTGAAAGAGGCGGAGACGGCGCTGCTGTCCGCATTCCTGAACCAGCACTACAGCCGGCTGCCCAACATCCCGAAGGAGATCCTGCTCCCCCGCATGCCCGTCGACGCGGCGGTGCTGGAGGCATATCTGACCCAGCTGGCGGGACACAGCGTGAAGCTGCTCTGCCCCCAGAGAGGTGAGAAGCGGGCGCTGGTGGAAATGGCCCGGCGGGATGTGCTGGAAATGATCCGCACCATCGACGACCGGGCGAAGGCTGCCCGGGAGCGCCGGCAGACGCTGGGGCAGGAGATCTACGATGTGCTCCATGCCATGGGAGCATCGTCGGTCATTGAGGGGAGCATCGATCCCGCAACGGGACTTCCCGGCTACGACGGCCGTCAGTTCCGGGCGGAGGCATACGATATCTCCAATACCAACGGGATCGACACCGTCGGCGCCATGGTGACCTTTGACGGGCTGAAGGCGGACAAGCAGGGCTACCGCAAGTTCCGCATCCGCAGCGTGCAGGGGCAGGATGACTATGCCTCCATGACCGAGGTGCTGAGCCGCCGGTTTGCCCGGGTCTTTCAGGGAGATGACAAATTCTCCGTGCTCCCGGACATCATCTTCATGGACGGCGGCAAAGGACACGTATCCACCGCGCTGGCGGTCATCGACGCCACCGGCTTTGACATTCCGGTGGTCGGCATGGTCAAGGACGATCATCACCGCACCCGGGCGCTGATCTACCGCAAGGCGGGCGCCGGCGATGCAGCATCCGGGCCAGCACGGGACGGCGGCGCCGCGTCCGGACCAACACGGGCCGGCGGCGCTTTGAGCAGTTCTGACGCGGGATCCGATTCGGACTATGTGGAGATCTCTCTGTCGGACAAGCCCCTGCTCTACAGCTACATCGGCCGGATGCAGGAGGAGGTGCACCGCTTCGCTATCGAATACCACCGGAAGGTCCGGGGCAAGCACCAGACCGGATCCATTCTCGATGAGATCCCCGGCATCGGCCCGAAGCGCCGCAACGCTCTGCTGGAGCACTTCAAAAGCGTGGAGGCTATCCGGGATGCCGCACGTTCCGATGACGGGACACAAAAACTGGCGGAAGTGCCCGGTATGAACACCTCCGCCGCCGAAGCCGTGTGCCGATATTTTCAGAAATAGATCATGAAATGCAAAACTCTGCCAGCCTTCACAAATTTTAAGCATCTGGCAGAGTTTTTATCGTTCTGGGAAGATCTATGACGCAGGAACTCGGCCAAAAGCGATAGAAACATAGGAAATTGGCAGGGTTTCAGGCTAATTAGACGTGCTTAACTCTGCCAATTGAAGCACGGAAGGCAGCGTATGGCAGAGTTGTCTCAATCTTCCAATCACAAATCAAAGCAGATTACAACAGATTACAGCAGATCCGGTTTTTTCTCCGGTTCCTTGAAGAATTCCTTGCGCAGGAGGTAGCGGTCCTTGCCGCCGTAAAGCTTCCTGCGGTCTGCGATGTGAAAATTCATGATCAGGAAATTGTTATAGCTGTAGGGATTGGACGGGGCGATGGAGGTCAGGCCTTCGGTCGCACCCAGTTCGATCGCCTGGCCGATCCGGATCTTGTTGAACAGCCTTTGCAGACCGTGACCGCGGTAGGGGGGAGCCACCATCGTCAGATCCAGAGAAGCCGTCCGGGACAGATGCTCCTCGTCGTAATCGAAGTAGTGCCCGTAATTCTTCTCGACCACCGGGGTGGTGCCTGCGATGAGGACCGAGTAGCCGGCCACATCCCCGTCTTCCGTTGTGGCGATGTAGCAGTAGTCTGTCTCCAGCGCATCCAGCGACTCCTCACGGTTATAGGTCGCGTACACATCCTTATTCGGCAGCGCGTCCACAATGGTCTGCTGCAGATTCATGACCGCGTCCAGATCATCCGGAGTAGCGCGGCGGATGTGAAACTTCTTCGGGACGCCCTTTCCGTTCATCAGTTCAATATCAAATGGCAATTGGATCATACCAGATTCCTCCCTTTCGTTTTTTCTATGGACAGTATAGCACAAACGTTCAAGAAAGTTGAAATTAATTCTTTGCTTTATCACTTTAATCCGGTATAATATGTAATAACATTCTTAAACATAAGGAGATAAAGTACAATGAATCTACCGGCGACTGTAACACTGTCCCGCAGGTCCGGTGAGGAGCGTACGTTTCTGATCCGGCGCTGCGAGGAGACCGATCTCTTTCAGATCCTGATGCTGCAGCAGAGGATCGCGGAGGATTTGTCCGATCCCGGGATCTACGTATTGGTGGACGAGGAGGATATCCTGGAGTCACTGAAGAAGGACTACTGCTGCGGAGTGTATCTGGACGGCAGGATCGTGGCCTTTACGATGATGATCGCGAACCGGGTCTCGCCGCGCAACTACGGCTCCTACGTCGGCTACGGGCCGCAGCGGCAGGCGAAGTGTGTTTCGATGGAGATCACCATCGTGGACGAGCCCTGCCGGGGCTTCGGTATGCAAAGGCTGTTCGTGCAGTTGAGGGAGGAGGCGGCGCGGCAGATGGGCGCGGAAGAAGCCCTGGTCACCATCGGGCCGGACAACAAATACAGTCTGCAGAACCTGATCGATTCCGGGTATGAGATCATCGAGACAAGACCGCTCTATGAGGGCGCCATGCGGCATATCCTGCGCAAAGACCTGTGAATTCCCTGTTGATAAAGGCCGGATAAAATGATATAGTAACGGTACATCACCGAAAAGGAGAGGGAACATGGCAGAGGATAAAGAATTATACGGATACGAAGAAGACGATATTCTGACGCTGGAATTTGATGACGGCACTGAAGAGGAGTGCGGGATCCTCGGCGTGTTTGACGCGCTCGATAAGGAATACATCGCACTGAATCCGCTGGGAACCGAGGACGTCTATATCTACGGCTACAAGGAATACGACGAGGATTATGATCTGATCGATATCACCGACGACGAAGAATACAAGGCCGTCGTCGCTGTCTTCGAGAAGCTGGCGGTCGAAGAGGCATAGCGCAATAAGAACTCAAAAAAGGAGCACGCTCCCTTAGTCAGGGAAGCGGACTCCTTTTTGTGTTGTCTTTTTTAGCCGAACAGCAGATCGTCCATGGTGTAGAAGCCAGGCTCCTTTGTCAGGAGGCGCTTCGCTGCGCCGATGGCTCCGTCCACCAGAATCTGGCGGCTTCCCATCTTATGGGTGATCTCGAAAACTTCATCCGTTCCGAAGAAATCGACCTTGTGCTCCCCGACCATGGTGCCGCCGCGGATCGCATGGACGCCGATCTCTTTCTTCGTGCGGGCACCGCAGTTGCCTTCCCGGCCGTAGACCAGTTCGCACTCCCCCTTGGGATCGATGGCCTGGATCAGAGTCTTCGCGGTGCCGCTGGGAGCATCCACTTTCTTGTTGTGATGGGTCTCCGTGACCTCCACATCCCAGCCTTCGAGAACCGGAGCGATTTCTCCGAGGATGTGGCGGAACAGGTTGATACCGAAGGAATAATTGGAAGCCCAGATGACCGGGACCTTCTCTCCCAGCGCCTGGATCTGATCCAGCTGTGCTGTGGTCAGGTTGGTGGTTCCGGACAGCAGCGGCGTTTCTGTCCGCCCCGCGTAAGCCAGAAGATCATCCGTCAGCGTTGGGTTACTGAAGTCGATGATCAGGTCCGCATTTTTATCAAGCCCTGCAAGTCCCGCGGCGTCGATGATCCCCCGGGCTTCGTCCGCCGCCAGGTCGATGCGGCAGACCACTTCGTTTGCCGCGGTACTTCCGTCCGCCCCGGCTCCGTTTTCTGCCAGCAGCGTCTGTTCGATCAATTGTCCCATCCGGCCGTAGCCGGCGATGATTACTTTCATTTCAGTTCAGTCCTTTCTTTTAATCAGATAATCCCCAGCCTTTGCATCTCGGAGCGCAGCACCGCACGGTTCTTCTCCTCCATCTCATACAAAGGCAGGCGGAATCCGCCGACGTCCATGCCGGCCATGTTCATTGCTTCCTTGATCGGGATCGGATTGACCTCGATGAAGAAGTCGTTGATCAGCGGCAGGTATTCCAGCTGCGTCGCCGCAGCCTTTGCGGTGCGGCCCTCCAGATAGTCCCAGCACATCTCGTGGACCTTCTCCGGCATCAGATTGGCCCAGACGGAGATCGTGCCGCTGCCGCCCACAGACATAAGGGGGATGGTGATGTCGTCGTTACCGCTCCAGATGTGGAACTCGCAGTCTTCGGTGGCCTTGGCCAGTTTGACCACGTAGCCCATGTCCCCGGAGGCTTCCTTGACGCCGACGATGTTGTCCTTCTTCGCCAGCTCCGCCATCACATCGATGGGGAAGCCGATGCCCGTGCGTCCCGGGATGTTGTAGATGATGACCGGAATGTCCACCGAATCCGCCACATCGTAAATGTGGTGATAGAGTCCTGCCTTGTTCGCCTTGTTGTAATAGGGCGAGATGCACAGGAGGGCGTCGGCGCCGGCCTTGGTGAAGCGCTCCGCCTTCTCGAAGGAAGTGCGGGTGTCGTTGGAGCCCGCGTTGACGATCAGAGGGATCCGGCCTTTGCAGACCTCGATTGACTTCTTGACGATCTCGAAGTCCTCCTGCCAGGTAAAGGTGGGGGATTCGCTGGTCGTGCCCAGGATCAGGATGCCGTCCGTCTTATTCGCGATGTGGAACTCCAGAAGCTCCTCCAGTTTTTCGAAATTTATGCTGCCGTCCTCGTGGAACGGGGTGATCAGGGCCACGATGGAGCCCTTGACATCAAATTTATCTGCCATAATAAACACCTCCTTATGTAACATATACTATACTACATTCGGAGGCAGATATCTACTAAATCAGTTTTTGGGATCAGTCCTCTTCCCAGAAGTTCACCGGCTCGTAATCGGTCAGCGGCGCCAGGAATCCGTGCTCCGTCAAGGCCTGCTGGATCAGATCCAGGATCTCCTCGCTGTCGGCGGTGACCGTGTGATAGTGGTAGCCGGAGGTGGTGTTCTTCAGCAGGGTGGATTTGCCGCTGGAGACGTCCTCCAGGAACCGCTGCACGTCCAGGCGGGAGCGGATGTTCAGCTCTCCACGGATCACATCGTAGGCCCGGTGATAGACGAAGACGTCCTTGACGCAGCCCCCCAGATCCACGCAGAGGGTCAGCTCCGCGGCGGTGTCCTCATCCGAATGGTAGGACTTGAAGACCCGGCTGCACCGGGCCGCGTCCTGCAGAAGATAGCCGCTGGAGGTGGCCTGAATGTCCTCCCCGTTCGCCCGCAGCAGGGCCACATCCTGCACGATGACCTGCCGGCTGACGCCGTAGCGGGAGGCCAGCTGGCTCGCGGAGATGGGACCGGAAGCGTTCTTCAGATCCGCCCGTATGTTTTCTCGTCTCTGATTTCCTTTCTGACTCGGTTTCAAACGTGTTCCTCCTTATGGCAGCGGGTGCAGGTTTTTCAGGGAGACATCCAGAATCGGCGCGGAGTGGGTCAGGGCGCCGCTGGAAATGTAGTCCACCGCCAGGTCCCGCAGGGCGGGGATCCGCTCCTCCGTCACGTTGCCGGAGATCTCGATCTCGGCCCGGCCGTCGATCAGAGCGATGGCTTCCTGCATCTGATCGTGATCCATGTTGTCCAGCATGATGATGTCGGCGCCGGCCTCCACGGCCTCCCGGACCATGTCCAGGTTCTCCGTCTCCACTTCGATTTTGCGCACGAAGGGGGCGTAGGCCCTGGCGGCTTCAATGGCCTGCGTCACACCGCCGGCGGCACCGATGTGGTTGTCCTTAAGCATGACCCCGTCGGTCAGGTTGTAGCGGTGGTTGTTTCCTCCGCCGACGGAAACGGCGTATTTCTCAAAGATCCGGTTGTTCGGGGTGGTCTTGCGGGTGTCCAGCAGCTTGATGCCGGTGCCATCCAAAAGCTGGACGGTCCTGGCGGTATAGCTGGCGATGCCGCTCATCCGCTGCAGATAATTCAGGGCGGTCCGCTCCCCGGAAAGGATCGCCCGGATGTCTCCGGTCACAGTGGCCAGCCTTTGCCCGGCGCGCACCGGATCGCCTTCGCTGACCTCCGGATCCACCTGAATCTGCGGATCCAGCAGCTCAAAGACCCGGCAGAAGACCGGAAGGCCGCAGATGATCCCGTCCTGCTTGCAGATCAGATCGGCCTGACCGGGGCAGGGACGGGGCATGACGCTGTTCGTCGAAACATCTTCGCTTGTGATATCCTCCTGCAGGGCGCTTCGGATCAGCGGATCCACCTGCAGGGCCATGGTTACGGGACTGAAACGCATTATTCCATCCCCCTTTCGGAATTGACTTTTTCTTCTTCGGTCATGATCCATTCGGCCTGCTCGATTGCCTTCAGGACCAGTTCATTGCTCTCCCGGCCGTATTCCTCCGCGTTCTCGTACTTCTCCAGACGGACCTTTTCGAAGAGCTCCGGGTTCCTGCGGACGGAATCGTAATGGAGGATCACATCGGTAGCGGCGCGGCTGGCGAAGACCAGGCTTTCCAGCAGAGAGTTGCTGGCCAGACGGTTCCTGCCGTGGACGCCGTTGCACGCGGTCTCGCCGATGGCATACAGCTGGGGCATGGAGGTGGCGCTGGAGGAGTCGACCTTGATGCCGCCCATGAAGTAGTGCTGGGCGGGGACGACGGGGATGCATTCCTTCACCGGATCGTATCCGTGCTCCCGGCAGTAGGCAACGATGTTGGGGAAGTGGCTCAGCATTTCCTCCTCCGGGATGGGCCGCATGTCCTCCCAGACGTGATTCGTGCCGTCGATCTCCATCTGTTTGAGGATGGCCTTGGTGACCACGTCTCTGGGCTGCAGCTCGTCCACGAATCGCTCCATGTTCTTGTTGTACAGAAGGGCGCCTTCCCCCCGGACCGATTCGGAGATCAGGAAGGACCGTTCCTCCTCGTTCTCCGTATAGAAGGTCGTCGGGTGGATCTGCACGTAATTGATGTTCTCCAGGCGGATGTTGTGCCGGATGGCGATGGCCAGCGCGTCTCCCGTCAGATGGCGGAAGTTGGTGGAGTGGCGGTACAGGCCGCCGATGCCGCCGCAGGCCAGGAAGGTGAAATCCGCCTCCATGGTCTCGAGATGACCGTCCGCCAGCCGCAGCACGGCTCCGTAGCAGACGTTGTTCTCTTCGATCAGATCCACCATGGTGGTGTATTCCATCAGTGTGATGTTGGGTCGATTCTCGGCCTGCCGCAGGAGCTTGCTTGTGATCTCTTTGCCGGTGACATCCTCATGAAAGAGGATCCGTTTCTCCGAGTGGGCGCCTTCCTTGGTGAAGGCCAGGCTTCCGTCGGCTTCCCGTTCGAAATCCGCCCCGTAGCTGATCAGGTCGGCGATGACCCGCTGGGATTCCCGGATCATGATGTCCACGGACTGCCGGTTGTTCTCGTAGTGGCCGGCCTTCATCGTGTCCTGAAAATAGCTGTTATAGTCGTCTTCGTCCCGCAGCATGCAGATCCCGCCCTGGGCCAGGAAGGAGTCGCTGCTCTCCAGGTCCGCCTTGGTGATGATGGTGATCTGCTTGTCCTGGGGCAGATGCAGGGCGGCATAGAGGCCGGAGCATCCGCTGCCGACGATCAGAATATCTGTTTTCATAATGTAGGTTCCTTTCGTGAATCCTGCCGTAATGTATTGATTCGTAAGAAATGTAACATAATCCCGGCAGGGTGTCAAGACAGCTATATAGATATACGGCTTGACATAGACGGAAGCTTTGCTAAAATAGATGCAAAGGCTGCAGGAACGGTAGCGTCGAATACCGTATGAACGCAGGGTTTGTCATGGAACAGTCAAAAGCGAGCTATGTCGTGACAAATTAGAAAATGGATTGTCACAGAAAGGACTAAAAACTGAAGCTACGTGACAAAATGAAAAACGGATTGTCATGGGAAGAGTCAAAGGGTAGAGTTACGTGACAATAGTGATATGTCCAGCTGGCTTTTTCATAAGGTTTTGTCACAGTGACTTCAAAAACAGTGTCCTTTGTGACAAAATGAAAAACGGATTGTCATGGAATGAGTCAAAAGTCGAAGCTGCGTGACACTTTGTAAAGTGAATAATGACACTACCGCAAAAAAACAAGGAGATATTCAATGGATAAGAAGGAACTGCAGGCGGAGATCCTGCGACTGAAAAAAGAAAAAGACATCTGCATTCTGGCTCATGCCTATCAGGATCATGAGCTGTGGGAGGTTGCCGACTACATGGGGGATTCCTTCGGTCTTTCCCTTCAGGCGGAGAAGGCACAGCAGCAGAACGTGATCATGTGCGGCGTCCGGTTCATGGCAGAGACGGTCAAGACCCTGGCACCGAACAAGCGGGTGTGGATCGCCAACGAGCGGGCGGGCTGCCCCATGGCGGATCAGATGGACCGGGAGGACGTGCTCCGGCTGAAGGAGCAGTATCCGGACTACACGGTCTGCGCCTACATCAATACCACAGCGGATCTGAAGCGGGCGGTGGACGTGGTCGTCACGTCTTCTTCCGCCATGAAGATCATCGGTCAGCTGCCGGATGAGAAGATCCTGTTCATCCCGGACCGGAACCTGGGCGGCTGGATCGCGAAGCAGATGCCGGAGAAGACCTTCGCCTTCTTTGACGGTGGATGTCCCTCCCATATGCTGATCGCGCCGGAGGATGTGGAGCGGGCCCGCCGGGATTATCCCGAGGCGCAGATCCTGGTTCATCCGGAATGCGTGGCGGCGGTGGCAGAGGGCGCCGATTACGTCGGCAGCACCACCGGCATCATGAAGTACGCGAAGGAAAGCGACGGCAGGCAGTTCGTGATCGGAACCGAAAACAGCATCGTGGAGCATCTGCGCATCGAGTGTCCGGACAAGGAGTTTGTTGCCCTGTCCCCCCTGTGCGTCTGCCCCAATATGCGCATGACCACTCTGGAAGATCTCTACGGCTGCATCATGGGAACCTGCGGCGAAGAGATCCTGCTCTCCGAGGAGGAGATCGCCGAGTCCCGCCGGCCCATCGACCGGATGATCGAACTGGGAGGCTGAGCCCCGAAGGCCGCAGTTACTTTTCAGACGGTCGCCAGGCTCAGGCACAGCGATGCATCACCTGCCCACAGACTGTGCACCAGTCGGCGGCACGAAACGAGAGTGAAATTTAGCTGTTTTGATGATGACGGAACGAAACACCGCATTTCTTTCGCGGGTTCGATCCATATGCTCTTTCTCGGTCCAATCGGACTCATAAAACATAGATAATCCGGACAAATCCCATTCGCTGATGTTTGAAATCGAGGATTTGTCCCAAAGGATCCTAAGATATACGAGTTTTCGATCCGCACGCATCAAAAGCGCCAATATTATCGTTGTTATTGGACGGAGTCGGGCAAGCCATTGCATCTCGCAGGCGATGTGTGAACAGCAGCGGCACGCCCCGCAGATATAATTGCAAAATCTACCGCAGTATAGTATCATATTATACTGCGGTAATTTGTTTTTGCCGCGCAGCTGCAGTGATAAGACGGGAGTGAAAACTATGAAGCTTGAGAAGCTGATCGAATACATCAATTATGAAATCATCCAGCCGGGGGGTCGGGATCCGCTTGCCGCGGAGGTCACCGCCGTACAGCTGGATTCCAGGAAAATCGAACCGGGCAATCTGTTCGTCTGCATCAAGGGCGCGGTGTTTGACGGCCACAAGTTCGCGCCGGATGTCGCAAAGGCTGGCGCATCCGTGATCGTTATCCAGGATGCCATCGACATGGGACAGATCTCTTCGGAGGTGACGGTGCTGAAGGTCGCCGACAGCCGGTATGCCCTGGCGTGCATTTCCGCCGCCTGGTTCGGCCATCCCGCCCGGGAGCTGACCACCATCGGCATTACGGGGACCAAGGGCAAGACCACCACGACCTACATGGTGAAGTCCATCCTCGAAAAAACCGGCCACAAGGTGGGCCTGATCGGCACCATCGAGGCCATCGTCGGAGAGAAGACCTATCCGGCGCCCAACACCACGCCGGAATCCTATACGATTCAGAAGTATTTCCGGGAGATGGTGGAGGCGGGCTGCGACTGCGTGGTCATGGAGGCGTCCTCCCAGGGATTCATGCTCCACCGCACCGCCGGCTTCGTGTTCGATTACGGGATCTTCACCAACATCGAGCGGGACCACATCGGCCCCAACGAGCACCGGGACTTCGACCACTACCTGGCCTGCAAGAAAATGCTCTTAAACCAGTGCCGCATCGGCATCGTCAACCGGGACGACTCCCATTTCGATCAGATCATCGAGGGAGCGACCTGTGAGATCGAGACCTACGGACTGTCGGAGGAAGCGGACCTGCGGGCGGACGATATGCAGCTGGTATCCGGGCCGGGGTATCTGGGAATTTCCTATCACGTCCGGGGACTGATGGATTTCCCGGTTCAGATCGACATTCCCGGCAAGTTCAGCGTTTACAATTCCCTGACCGCCATCGCCATCTGCCGCCACTTCGGGGCCCGGCCCCAGGCCATCATCGATGCGCTGAAGGATATCCGGGTCAAGGGCCGGGTCGAGCTGATCAAGGTCAGCGATGACTTCACGCTGATGATCGACTACGCCCACAACGCCATGGCACTCCAGTCTTTGCTTACGACGCTGCGGGAGTACCATCCCCACCGTCTGGTTTCCCTGTTCGGCTGCGGCGGCAACCGGTCCAGAGAGCGGCGCTTCGAGATGGGAGAGACCTCCGGCAGACTAGCGGATCTGACCATCATCACCTCGGACAACCCGAGAAACGAGGAGCCCCAGGCCATCATCGATGACATCAAAACGGGAATCAGCAGGACCGACGGCAAATACGTTGAGATCATCGACCGCAAGGAGGCCATCCGCTACGCCATCGAGCACGGCGAGCCGGGGGACATCATCATCTGCGCCGGCAAGGGCCACGAGACCTATCAGGAGATAGGCGGCGTCAAGCACGACATGGACGAGCGGGTATTAATTAAGGAAGTATTGGAAGAGATCAAGGAGAGTAAATGAGATGAAAAAATACGACATTATCGTGGTCGGCTCCGGAGCCGGCGGCGTGTTCATCGCCTATGAACTGGCGAAGCTGGACATCGATGCCAGCGTGCTGATCCTGGACAAGGGCGGCCGCCTGGAGGAGCGGGTCTGCCCCATCAAGCTGGGCAAGACCGACAGCTGCATCAAGTGCAACCCGTGCCACATCATGAACGGATACGGCGGCGCGGGAACCCTGTCCGACGGGAAGTACAACATCACCACCCAGTTCGGGGGCGACCTGCACAACTACGTGGGACACGACAAAGCGCTGGAGCTGATGGAGTATGTGGACGAGGTGCTTTGCAGCATGGGCGGCGCGGACGCGAAGCTGTATTCCACCGCCAGCTCCGATCTGAAGACCATCTGTCTGAAGAACGACCTGCACCTGCTGGAGGCGAAGGTGCGCCACCTGGGAACCGACCGGAACGTGAAGATCCTGGGGCGGATCTTTGATTACTGCTCGGAGAAGATCGACATGCAGTTCCGCACCACCATCGAGGATGTGATCCATGAAGAGGACGGCGCCTTCACCGTCGTGACGGACAAGGGGGAGGCCTACAGCTGCAAAGATCTGGTCATGGCCACCGGCCGCTCCGGGTCCAAGTGGATCGCCAGCGTTTGCGATAAGATGGGGATCAAACAGAAGAAGACCCGGGTCGATATCGGCGTGCGGGTGGAACTTCCGGCGGAGATCTTCAAGCACATCACCGACGATGTCTACGAGAGCAAGATCGTCTACAAAACGGACAAATACAACGACATGGTGCGGACCTTCTGTATGAATCCCTACGGAGAGGTGGTTTCCGAGAACACCAATGGCATCGTCACCGTCAACGGGCACAGCTACGCGGATCCGTCCCTGCTGACGGAGAACACCAACTTCGCGCTGCTGGTCTCCAACAACTTCACGGAGCCCTTCGAGGACAGCAACGAGTACGGTGAGTCCATCGCCCGCCTGTCGAACATGCTGGGAGGCGGCGTGCTGCTGCAGCGGTTCGGAGATCTGGTCAAGGGCCGGCGCTCCAGCGAGCGGCGGATGGCCAAGTGCTTTACCCGTCCGACCCTGCAGGCGACGCCGGGGGATCTGTCCCTGGTCATTCCGAAGCGCCAGCTGGACAACATCATCGAGATGATCTACGCGCTGGACAAGGTGGCGCCGGGCACGGCCAATGAAGACACCCTGCTGTACGGCGTGGAGGTCAAGTTCTACAACTCCAAGGTGGAGGTGGATGAGCATCTGGAGACGAAGGTGAAGGGGCTCTACGCCCTGGGCGACGGCTCCGGCGTGACCCATTCTCTGTCCCAGGCGTCGGCCAGCGGCGTGCACGTGGGCCGGATCCTGGCGGATAAGTACGGGAGGAAGAACGGATGAGTCCGGAGAAGATGCAAAGGCTGGAGCCCCGGGCGGCGCAGGAACTGGATTCTCAGGCGGCGCCGGAAGGGAGCCCCAGGGTACAGCGTGCCCTGGCGTATCATAAAAAGGGATACAACTGCGCCCAGGCGGTGGCCTGCGCCTTCGCGGAGGAGCTGGGCCGGGATGAGAAGGACGTGTTTCAGATCATGGAGGCCTTTGGCCTTGGCATGGGCATGATGGGAACCTGCGGCGCCGTATCCGGCATGGCGGCGGTGGTCGGGATGAAGGAATCCGACGGCAACCTGGAAAAGCCGGCAACGAAGAAAAAAAGCTATCAGGTCTCCAAGGAACTGATCCGCCGTTTTCAGGAGAAAAACGGCTCCATCATCTGCCGGGAGATCAAGGGTGTGGATACGAAAAAGGTGCTGCGCAGCTGCAACGGCTGCATCGAGGACGCGGTTGCGCTCCTCGGGGAGTATCTGAGAGGAGGAAGCAATGTATAAGAAACCGGGATATCCGAAGCTGGTTATCGATCTGAACAAGCTGAGGAACAACATCGAGCGGGTGCAGTCCATGTGCGCGGATCGCGGTGTGGAGATCGCGGGTGTCATCAAGGGATGCTCCGGGCTGATTCCCTGCGCTCAGCAGTTCGAACGGGCCGGGTGCAGCTATATCGCGTCATCCCGGCTGGAGCAGCTCCAGCCTTTGCGGGAAAACGGGATCCAGGCGCCGCTGATGATGGTGCGGGTGCCGATGCTCAGTGAAGCCGCCGACGTGGTGCGGATCTGCGACTATTCGCTGAACAGCGAGGTCAGCGTTCTGAAGGAGCTGAACGTGCAGGCCCGGCTGCAGGACCGGGAGCACAATGTCATTCTGATGGCGGACTGCGGGGATCTGCGGGAAGGCTTCTGGGACAAGGACGAGATGGTGGATGCAGCGGAGATGGTCGAAAACGACCTGCGCAATCTCCATCTGGCGGGGGTCGGCGTCAATGTGGGCTGCTACGGTTCGGTCCTGGCGACACCGGAAAAACTGCAGGAGCTGGTGGACATCGCGGAGCGGATCGAGGAGCGGATCGGCCGGGAGCTGGAAATCATCTCCGGCGGGGCGACCAGTTCCCTGATGCGGGTCATGGACGGAAACCTGCCGGAGCGGATCAATATGCTGCGGGTCGGCGAAGGGATCCTGCTGGCCTACGATCTGCCGAACCTGTACGGATACGAGATGGAGGATATGTATCAGGACGCCTTTGTGCTGCGGGCGGAGGTCATCGAGGTCAAGGATAAGCCCTCCCATCCGGTGGGGGAGATCGGATTTGACGCCTTCGGGCACCGGATCGAGTATGAGGACCGGGGGATCCGCCGCCGGGCGCTGGTGGGCATCGGCAAGTGCGATTACGGCGATCCTTCGGAGCTTCTGTGCCGGGAGAAGGGCGCGGAGGTTCTGGGAGCATCCAGCGACCATACGATTCTGGATGTGCAGGACGTGAAGCGGAGCCTGAAGGTGGGCGACATCATCGAGTTCGATGTGAAGTACGCGACCATCGTCTATCTGACCAACTCGCCGAATATCGAGAAGGTGTACATATAGAATCGGTTTTAGGATCGGTTGGAGAACCGGTTGGAACAGGTCCGGGCGGGGGCCCGGAAAGACAACGTGTGTGTGAGGAGTGAGAAAATGAATAAGAAAAAACCCAATGGTCTGGCGCTGCTGCCGATCATCGTATTTCTGGTGGTGTACCTCGGCAGCGGTATCTACTACGAGTATGTGAATCCCCCGGAGGGCGGCATGGGATTCTACGTCATGTCCGTCGTCGTCGCCTTCATGGTGGCCCTGGCGGTAGCCTTCGTACAGAATCCGGAGCTGTCCTTCAATGAAAAGATCACGGCCTGCGCGAAGGGCATCGGAGATGACAACATCACGATCATGCTGTTCATCTTCCTGCTGGCCGGCGCCTTCAGCGGTGTGGCCAGCGCATCCGGCGGCGCGGAGAGCACGGCGAATATGCTGCTGGATGTGGTGCCGGACGGATTCGCGATCCCGGGACTGTTCGTCATTGCCTGCGTGATCTCCATGGCGATGGGAACCTCGGTGGGAACCATCACGGTCCTGACGCCGATCGCCGCCAGCGTCGCGGCTTCGGCGGAGCTGAACCTGCCCATGTGCGTGGCCACCATCGTCGGCGGCGCTATGTTCGGCGACAACCTGTCCTTTATCAGCGACACGACCATCGCGGCGACCAAGACCCAGGGCATCGAAATGAAAGAAAAGTTCCGGGCCAACTTCCGGATCGCCCTGCCGGCGGCCATCGCGACCCTGATCCTGCTGGTGATCCTCTGCCTTCGCAGCTCTGGCGCTGCCATCGGTCATTTTGATTTCAATTTCCTGCAGGCGCTGCCTTACTTCGCGGTCCTGATCGCGGCCCTCGCCGGGGTCAACGTTTTCATCGTCCTTGGCTGCGGCGCGATCCTGTCCATGATCATGGGCCTGGTGACCGGATCCCTTTCGGTGAGCACGGCGCTCTCCGCCATGGGGGACGGGACCTCCGGCATGTTTGAAACTATGATCGTAGCGATCCTGGTGGCGGCCATCGGCGCTCTGATGAAGGAATTCGGCGGATTCGAGTTCATCCTCGGCCTGATCCACAAAGGCTTCAAATCCCGCCGGGGCGGCGAACTGGGCATCGGCATCCTGGTGTCCATCATGGACATCGCCACAGCGAACAACACCATCGCCATCGTCATGGCGGGCCCCCTGGCGAAGAACGTCAGCGAGGAATTCGATGTTCCTCCGGCCCGGACGGCGTCCATCCTGGACATCTTCTCCTGCATCTGGCAGGGGATCATCCCCTACGGCGCACAGCTTCTGGTGGCCGCGGGCCTGGCCGGAATAGGCAGCGTCGCCATCGTGCCCTTCCTGTTCTATCAGGGGTTCCTGCTGATCGCGGTCCTGGTGTCGATTATTGTGAAGAAGTAAGGGGTCGGGGCGCTGGGAATGGCAGCGGACCGCGTTTTCAGCGCACTTCAGTGGATCAGGCTACCATCAAATGGCGGAATCTGTCTTGATATGGTAGGGCGCTACCATATCAAGCGATGTTTAAGAAAATATGGTAGACATCGCCCCGATTAACACCGCTATGCAGCAAGCAAATCCTGACTTGATGACAAATATGAGCAAAATTGTTCTGTGCGCTGGCTGAGAGAAACGAATCCCTACCACGAATCATGATTTTTATGACCAATATGGTAGGACCCTACCATTTTTGATAACTTTACGGATAATATGGTAGGGTCAGCCAATTGAAGACAAAGACCAACTTCTATTTACTCAAACTTCCCACATGGAAACAGGCAGGAAACGGCATTACAAAGTTGTCGGCGCATTCAGAGTTCAGGATATGGTGTAGATTTCTCAATCGCAGCTATGAAATGACAGATATTCCGTTTTCAGGAGCCCGTGGCTGGGCGTGAAAGCCCATATGGTGTAGAAGAGTTATTCGAAGTTGATCGTTGGCATCATTTTAATTGGAAACGTTGTCATTTATAAATCAGCCGAAGAAATGTGACAACCATTCAGATCCAAAGGCTGGTTTTGTTCCGATTATCAGCCTGGTTTCGGACTGCAATTGTCACTTTCAAACATGAGAAAAGGAATCTACACCATAAGCTGCATCCCAGCTAACGGGCGAAGCTGTTTGCCGGAGCTAAAGGTCTGAGATTTCAATGTTCCGTTCCCATTCTCATCTGGGAAGTTTTAGTGTTATTAACCACGGAGCAATTCCCGATCAACCCGAAGGGTACATCCATTTCAAAGGTGACGAAGGGAAAGAAGAAGCTGAAGGCGAAGAAGAAGTATTACGTGCAGATCCGCACCTACAGGAAGGTGGGCGGCCAGTACTACTACTCCGCATGGTCGAAGACCAGGAAGATCAAGACCAGGTAGCTCCAGCCTTTGCGAATCCGCAGATGTATATAGTTCCAACAAAAAGAGAGCCGGTCTGTGCCAGTCGGCTCTCTTTCACTCGGTGTTTGTTCGGTGGACTTAAAGCAGAGTCCTCTCTTTAGCTTCAAAATATCTTTTAGGATCGTAGCCCAGTTTCTCGGCAGCATCTTCTTCGGAAACGTGAAAAGATCTGGAGGCATTCTGGACTGCGGAAATCATAGAACGCTCTTCAACACGTGCATTCTCTTCTTTAACAATTTTCTCTACAGCTTCACACATCTCACGCACTCCTTTCTCGGTTTCTTTGAAATAGCGCATTCTCCGGGCAAGTTCGGGAAAATGCATTTCAGCAGCCGTTGTGGCTCTGAAATCATTCATAAGCATACCAATCGGATCATGCCCCTCATAAGCACCGTTAACATAGACAATATGCTCACTGTCATTGAAGGGTTGATTCAGTTCAAGAATCATTCGTTCTATATGGTACATAGGGAGACCATGCCCATAAACATCATTTTCGGTGATAAAAATCACATATTGCTCGGGCAAATCAGAATACTCACTGCCGGATTCTATGGAATTCGCATCAATGAGACTGCTGTTGTAACGTGCTCGTTTTGGCTGGGCTCCCTTATTTTCCCGTTGAACCTCTACATTATGGAGCCATTCCTGATCATCTGCTGCAAGGATGTCCAAACGTACGGAGCGCCCCTGGAGATTCTTAATTTCCTTCTGAGCAGTCACGCTCACAACGCGTAATGATTTCTCAGGAGTGATAATTCTGAGAATCAATTCAGCAAGATCAATTTGCCCGTCAAAGAATTTCGTCATATAGTCATCATCCAGTAAACGAAACCCTTGTATCAGTTCAAAGTATTTATCGTAAGGTCTTCTCATTTATCATAGATATCAGAAATCGAATTTTCTCACATCCATATTATACCATTGAGAGATGAAAGGAGCAATAGCAGAGGCAGGATTTCACGATTCCTTCACGAAATCAACAATTAATTTCAAGGAGGTCATAAAGTGCCTTTCTTCAACGCCTTTTTTACCTCTCTGGCTGCCGTGTATATCAGCTGCTTCTCATGCATTGTGCAGTCTTCGGTCAGATCCTTGAATTCTTTATCAAAAGCAGTCTGTGTGACGGTAATGTTGTCGTGCAGCAGGCTGTCGACGGTCGTTTCAAGGGCATTGGCAATCAAAACGAGAGACGGGAGACTGACTTTGGTCTTCCCGCTTTCGATATGGCTCATATGTGGAGTGGACAGATCAACCTTCTCCGCCAGCCGCTCCTGTGTCATTCCCTTGCGCTTGCGGGCGTTTTTAATGCGAAGGCCGATAGCTGCATAATCAAGTTGTGTATCTGGATCAGTATGTCTGCTCATAGGTGCCTCTCTTCGAATTCAGTTGTATACACATATATGGGGAATAAATTTCTTTATATTTTAATTGTGCAGCAGAACAGGAGAGGTTATAATTGCTTATAACAACATATAACAAATAAAATGTGCGTATAGATTAATTTATCGCCAGATGAATTTGAAAGAGAGGAAACGAAGTTGAAAGGGAGAAGTTTTGCACTTGCAATGACCGTGATGCTTTTGATTATCACAATAATATCATTTAATACAGAATATGCATCCGCTGCAGATTACGCTACCAGCGGCATCTCAAAACCGTTCATTTTGCAGCAGGGGAATGGGTTCACGATTAAGGGAACAGTAACATCCACAAGCAAGTATAAAATCCAAACGGCGACCGTGGGTGTCTATACTCCGAAAGGTTCGCTTAAGACGGGAAAGACACTGAAGGTAAACACAAAGACAGTCAACTTAAATAAATTCAATTCATATGTTAACTTCAAGAAGCTGCCAACGGGAACGTATTACTATCAGATTAAGATTAAAAGAAACGGGAAAACGAAAAGAATTCTGAATCAGAAGGTGATGGTCAATTACAGCAACTATGTGTTCTATTCAAAGAATTACAGCGGATATTCATTTCAGCAGTTTGGATGGAGCATGTTTAAGAATGAAGGTTGTGCTGTAACGGCAACTGCGATGGTTGTTTCGAACAAGAAAGGAAAGAAGATCTCGCCGGATGATGTATATAAGAAGATGTTCGGCAGTCAAAAGCGAACGGTTTGTCCGGATCTTCCGGCATGGAAGACGGTTGCGAAAAAATACGGGCTGAGTTCTATTGTTTATACGAAAAATGCGCCGTATTCTGAGACAACGATCATGAAGGAAGCCAAGAAATATCCCCAGGGTGTTATATGCAATACCGGATCCCACTATTATGTGGCGAAGTATGGAGGGGGTTCATTCTACTATAATGATCCGGCAGGCTACTACCCGCTGGGAAAGACCGTGGCAAGTAGCACTCATATCAAAGGTAGATCTAATCTTATTCACGACAAGGGATCCGTCGTGCAGATCATCGTGTTGAAATAGTAATGGTATAAGGGGAAGGTGTTCATCGGAAAGGAGATGAAGGAAATGAGAAAAATCAGATTGACAGCCTTTGCATTGATTTCGGTTGTGCTGGTAATGATTCTGGCTACGGCCACGGTGTTTGCGGCCGTGGATGAGCGGGAGCCGAATGACAGTAAGCAGAGTGCAAATCTGATAAAGATGGGAGCCGTTGTGTACGGATCGACAGATGACTTTGAGGCGTTCGAAAGAAGCGGTTATGATTGGTTCAAGTTTACGGCTCCAATATCCGGAACTGCAAAACTCACGCTACAAATGGATGCAAATTATAGTAGTAGTATGTTTCCATGGGTGACAATGGATGTTTTTGATTCCAGTTCAAATGAGATTGCAGGTCGCAGTGATGATCTTGATACGGATGGAGCGTCATCCGTGACTTTTGGAGTCTTGTCAGGGAAAACATATTATATCCGATGCTACGGGGGTACGTACATGAACGGTGGGATGTATTACCATTTTAAGGTCGGATATTCCATTGGCAGAACAACGATCACTTCCGCCAAAGGAAAGAAAAAGGCGCTTACCGTCAAATGGAACAAGAAGGCCAAGGCCTCATTCTATCAGGTACAGTATATCAAAAAAGGCACCTATCAGGATTATGGATGGAATCGGGCGAAGACAGTAAAGGTTTCAAGTAAGAGCAAGAGCAGAACGATCAAGAAGCTTGCAAAGAAGAAGACCTATTATGTACGGGTGCGAGTCGCCCGGACGATCAGCGGAGTCACGTACTATTCTTCGTGGAGTCCGAAGAGGGCAGTTAAAACAAAGTAAACGGAAGAACAACATGAAGAGAAAAAGAACAAGGGTTGCAGCGTTTCTGGTCGCTCTTGCAGTGATGGTGTCATTCATGCCGGCACCAGCCTTTGCGGGAATGAAATCCATGACAGCCTATTACCAGATCTATAAGCATGGAAAGGCTGTATATTGCTGTGCGGAGGCAGGCCTGTTCAAGGTTACGGTGACCAAGGCAGGCAAGGTAAAGAAGATCAAGCGCCTGGAAAAGGGGTTCATGAGTTGGGAAAAAAAGAAAGGCAAGTACCTGTACTATATGAAGATAGGCAAGACAGGTGCTGGAACTCTGAAACGGGTCAAAATGTCCGGAGGGAAGATAAAAACGCTAATAGGGTGGAAAGAGGAACTGATTGCTGTCATTTCGGGGAATAAAATCTATTACGCATACTTTATGCCTGGACGCGACAGGTACGCGAAGAAGGTCATGAAGCTGAACGGCAAATCCAAGAAAAAGACCAGGCACAAGCCTCTGGAGAAGAACAAAAGATCGAATGCCAAAGGCTACCGAATCATCAACAATTGGTCGGGGGATGGCAACACCATCAAATCGTATCTCAAGACACCGAAGGGGACGTACTACCTGGGGGAGTCTTCTATGTGATCGGGCCGCTCGCGAAGCAGATTATTGTAGGGGGGGGTAATGCAATGAGAAATAGGACATGGAAGATCCTAGTGCTTGCTTGCTTTATCACGTTAGTCACAGTTGCACCGACTTTTGCGGCAATAGATGAACAAGAGTCAAATGATAATAAATCCACTGCAAACACAATTTCGGTTGGAGCATCTGTGTATGGTGATATTCCATATGGCGATATAGATTATTATAAATTCACGGCTCCAATATCAGGAACAGCAAAGCTTAGCCTATGGGAAGACAGAGCGACAGATGATCACGAATGGGATAGGACAAAAGTTACTGTATATGATGCAAACCAGAATGAGATTATTTCTGTGAATGATTCGTGGATGACAGATTCGGGTTCAAATGGAACATTTGGATTATCCCATGGAAAGACATATTATTTGAAAGTTCATACATTTTGGGGAATGGGCAGCGGGTATTCCTATTCATATCATTTTAAGGTCGCATATTCCATCGGCAAAACAACGATCACTTCCGTCAAAGGAAAGAAAAAGGCGCTTACCGTCAAATGGAACAAGAAGGCTAAGGCCTCGTTCTATCAGGTGCAGTATATCAAAAAAGGCACCTACCAGGATTACGGGTGGAATCGGGCGAAAACGGTAAAGGTCTCAAACAAGAGCAAGAGCAGAACGATCAAGAAGCTTGCGAAGAAGAGGACCTATTATGTACGGGTGCGAGTCGCCCGGACGATCAGCGGAGTCACGTATTATTCTTCGTGGAGTCCGAAGAGGGCAGTAAAAACAAAATGATATTTCGGTTTTGGCATGGAATGTATCAGATGATTGTAGCGCCTTGCCGAATCACAAGGAGGCAGAGATTATGAAGAAAAAACTAACAACCATTATCATAATGACTATTATTATGACACTGGCTGCGCCAGCCTTTGCATCAGCTGAGGTTAGAGGCTCAACGCAGTTTCTGATCAATCAGGCAAAGAGTACGAAGTATACAGGAAAGACGCTGAGTCAGGTCAAGGCAGCGATTAAGTCGCAGGGGTATAACGGTTGGAGGATGAGTTATGACTATGACTGGTGCGCCTGGTACGTTGCAAATATAGCAAACGCAGCTTATGTCGGTAACTATTCGGGCATGAAGCAAGTCGCCAAAAGCACATATGCGAATATTATGGCAGAGAATTTCGCTAGGTTTAACGGGACTACGAAAAAGAATCCATCCAAGTATACTCCAAAGGCTGGCGATATTGTTGTAGAGAATAACAACGGGCATATCGGTATCATGATTTCCTCAAAAAAGGCTGTTTACGGAAATGATGGAACGGCATCCTGGCGATACACAACAGTGAAAATCAGAAAACCGCACGATGTAACCTACTACGTTCCGCGGGCAAATTGGTACCAAGTGCATTATTCAGACGGACTGGCAAGTACAACGATCACAAACGATATGAAGATCAATCCTCCCCATAAAGCAACTTTTGGGAAGTCAGTAAAGACAAGCGCTAAGAAGTTCAAGAGGCAGGGATATACTTATTCGTATTGGTACATCTATCGACAAGATTATAGCAAAGAAAACAACCGATATACGAACCAGTACTATTCGAAAAATACCAAGACGGGGAAATACGCTTGGGTTCCATCTGGAACGAAGAACTACAAGAAGTATAAGAAGAAGGTAGGGAGCAAAATCAAGTTCGGATACAATGCCGGTTTTGCGGGAGCCAAGATCATTCTGACTCCGGTGTGGACGAAGAGCAAATAAACAAAGAGAAAGAGATGTTTAGCCATGTTAAAGAAAATAACGATTTTGGTGTTTGCATGCACATTTTTGATTCTTTGTATGGGATGTGCAGGGACAAACAAATATGCTGATCAATGGGTTGGTCAATGGTACTTTGCTCAGGATCCGGAGAGAGAACCGTATATGTTCAATGAAGATTATACGATCACAGATGAAAGTGATGGCTCTTTGGTAGGAAGGTTTGATGCAACAGAGGATACGATCAAGATTTACATTGACGGACAGGAAGATCCTAATATATGCAATCCTCAGACATTTGATGACTCGGGATACACCGCGATATATTTTGATGATGATATTACTCTTGTTGATGGGTATGAGGGTGCCATTATTTATTATGAGCAGTATATTTACGTTGATCCTTCAGATATCTGGGCGTACGATTTTTCGGGAAATTATTACGAAGAAGCTCAGAACGAAAGCCTGGAGGGAATGAGCGAATACGATAAGATGGTGAAGATCAAGACGGAGGGGGGATATACTGTAGACGGCCATCACGGAGGCTTTACCCTGAAGGATAACTATTCGGGTTACTGGTACGGTGTTGGAGAAATGGCAGTTACTGTAGATATTGACAGAGACAACAGAAAAATGAGACTGATTGATCCATCTGGAGGAGTAAAGGAATATGATATAGAGTGGTCTGATGATATACAGGAATACTACTTTATATATAGGAATTATGTGGGCGAGGATGACTATTTCTTCAGACTGGAAAATGTCAATTAGAAGTATCGGTGGGTACAGGTATGGCCAGAATTGAGAACAACACCTTCGACGACGGATTTCACGTCCGTTACGACGATGGCACAGTTGAGCATTTTTATCAGAACACGTGGGATGACGGGTATCACGGCGATAAAGGATCCTCCATCCGGGAGCACTACCTGGATGACGGATTTACTGTGTACAAACCGGATGGATCCAGGGAGAGTTTTCAGGAAGGCTATTTCGGCGGGATAAAGGGAGATCGCGGTTCTGAGATCCGGAAGGACTTTTTCGGTGATACCGTCATTGACAACTATGACAGTGGGGTGAAATCCTCCTCGGGCGGCGCCATGGGTGTCCCCGTCCCATCTCTGGGAATCGTTCATATCCTGATCATCATCGCCGTCGGTGCCGCGCTGCTTTTCTCGGTAAAGCATGCTCCGGAGCATCTGGAAAAGGCCTTCACTACCATTGGAAATGAGTTCACACTTATCGTGATCCCCTGGATGCTCCAGTTCCTCATCACTGCTATCATGGTGAGGACACATTTTCTGAAGAACCGGGACACGACCGCCGGAAGGATGTTTTTGAGGGTCATGGGGGCCGGCCTGATTGTTTTCGTGATCTGGGGCGCCGGCATTTTGACGGCCGCAGCAATTTCGGAGCAGGATGTGGGGTTCTTTGAATACATTATTGTTATGCCCATCGGGATACTCATGCATTCGGCAGGGTTTCTTGTTTTACTCGTTCCGACGGCATTCCTTGAATCCCAGTTCCTTCATCTATTCGTCAGGAAGACGGCCGATGCAAAGGCTGGGAAGATCAGTTGGATCATCATTGCAATCATTGCTACGGTGCTGGCCGTTATCGGAACGGTTGTTGTGATGCATCTGCTGGCAGAGGAGAGCGGATTTGATGTCAGATCAGACGAGCAGGCTGAATCCGGAGAGGCATATATGCCGGGTGCATATGACGCTTACGCCGATGATTTCATTCTTCCGGGAAGTGATGAATTCTTTTATGAAGAGAGCGATATCGAGGATCTGGATCTGGATGACACGCAGACCGCCATCAACGAGATCTACGCCCGTCACGGGAGAATTTTCAGAGAGGATCCAGACTACAGCCGGTTCAACTCCTTCGAGTGGTATCATCCGATCTATCCTGCCGAGGAGTTTGATGACAGTTGCTTCAATGAATACGAGAAGAGCAATATTGACCTGCTCGCCAGGCACAGAGCCGATCTGAAGGATCGTTCCGAAGAAGGCGGAAGAACAGAGGGAAGCAGCATTAACAAGATAAATGTGATCGGTGAAACGTATCAGAACATCAATGATCAATTCGGGCCGTTGGCAAAAGATTATGAGAAGAACAGCGTGGTTTACTACAGGACCAAAGGTGATATACTGGTTGGGTTTTTAAATCATGACCTCTATTTGCCTGACTTGAGCAGGGAGTATGAAGAGGGAGAAGACGTAGATATTATTTTTAATGAGGATTGCATCTGCTGCGAGATGCTCGGAAGTGCAGAAGAATTGTTCGGGATTAAGAACAAGGATGCCCTTTCTGAAGAAGAATTGGCGCAGAAATTATCCGCGCAGTTTGTCCAGGGAGAACCGAACGCATTCGGTGAGTCAGACGAGGATGTGATCGCCAGAGTGAATCTTGAAGACGACAAAGATTTCTATGAAATTAGAAGGGAAGACGGTAACCGAGGCAGAGAGGTAACAAGTGATACGCCGTTTCGATTGGATTATGCGAGTTATCTAATCACCTGGTGAAGCATCCCCGCAAATATGATATACTCTACCCAAGCACACGAAAGGAGCGGGCAAAGCCATGGAGAAACCGAAAACAGGACAGGAATTCGTCATGCACGCGGACATTCCGGCGGAGGATATGCCGACATGGACGAAACGGCGGATCGCAGCCCACGGAGAGGATCTGATGCTGGTGGAGAACGAGTTCATGACGGGAGATACGGCGCCGGAGCACGAGCACTTCCACGCTCAGATCACCTACGTTATCAAGGGAGCACTGGAATTTACTGTCGACGGAGAAACGAAGACGCTGCGCAGCGGTGATTCCGTTTATATCCGGCCCCACACGGTGCACAGCGCGGTGGCGGTCGAAGATTCTCTGATTATCGATCTGTTCGCGCCTCAGCGGGAGGATTTTCTGGACTGATCAGTACCCGAGCCGCCCGCGCAGCAGATCCCGGCGGCGCATCAGGATCCACAGGAGCAGAGCCATCAGACCGCAGCCAAGAGAGATCAGACCGGTGCCGGTGATCATTGAGCTCCAGGCCAGGGTCGCCAGACTGGTGCCGACGATGCCCACCAGATTGCAGGCAAACTGCATCAGAGCACTGGCGGAACCGGCGGCGTGACTGTATTCCTCCAGCAGGACCACGATGCTCAGGGGGCGGATCATGCCCTCGGCGATCATCAGGGGTACGATGGAGAACAGGAAGATCAGCGGATGCAGCCGCCCGATCAGAAGAAGCGACGATGCTCCCGTCAGCACCATGGCAACGGTGATAGTGACCACCCATGCTCCGCTGAGCCGGCGCACCAGGAGCATGTAGAGAAACGGCGCGATGATGGACATACCGGCGCCGACGCCGTACAGGATGCCGTAGGCTACATTGCTGATGCCGAAATCGTTGATGTACACATAGGAACTGACGGCGATGTACGCCCAGACCGGGATTGTCAGGAACGCGGCGATTCCGAGGAATAATGCAAAGGCTGGCGCTCTCGCGATGGAGAGTGCCTCTTTTATTACCGCGGACATATGCTCCGCGACCCGGATTTCTTTTGGCCAGGTCTCGGTGGAGATCAGAATCGGGATCGCCGTGATCCCGGTGGCGATGCCGAGAAAATAAAAGATCGAATGCCAGGAACTGATGTTGATCAGTACAGATCCCAGCGTGGGCGCAAGCAGCGGGCCCATGGCCGCGATGGACTGCAGCAGCGTCATCGACCGCTCAAAGCGGCGGCCGGAGAAGCTGTCCTTGATCATCGCCGAGGTTACTGTAAGAACGCTTCCGGTGCCCAGACCGCCGGCCGCCCGGAGCACAGCCATGCTGAGCACGCTCCCCGAGAAAGCGCACAGAAATGTGCAGACAGCGCTTCCGATCAGACCGATCAGGAGCACGGGCTTGCGGCCGAACCGGTCCGAGAGCGTGCCGCTGAACAGCGTGCTGACTGCCGTCGTCACGATCCCTGCGTTGATTGTGATGTTCAGCATGGATTCCGTCGTGTGGAACTCTTCCTTGAGGATCGGCAGAGCCGGCAGATACATATCCAAAGTGATCCACTGGATCGTCGTAATGACCATGATGGTGATGACGAAAAACGTCATATTCAGATGTTTCTGGGGAAGCAGAATTTCCGGGTCAGCAGGCCTCCCCCTTCGGTCGGTGTGCTTCATCGGTGCTTCGCCTCCGCGTTTTGTGCTCCCTTCCACGCTGCCAGAAACTCCTTCACTGCTGAAGGCCGGCCGCACAGGATCGATGGTTTCCCTTCAAATTTCAAGGGAGCACCGTTGATGTCGGTGACGGAGCATCCGGTTTCCTCGGCGATCAGCTTGCCGGCGGCGAAATCCCAGGGCGAAAGACTGAGCTCCGCATAGAGCCCGAAGCGGCCGCAGGCGGTCCAGCAGCAGTCCAGCGCCGCCGATCCCGTGCGCCGCACATCCGCTGAGAGCTCGTACAGAAGATGCGCCATACGGAAGGTGGGAGCATTGGTGGAATCGTCATAGGGAGCCGTGCCGAATACCGTGATCGCATCCGCCAGCTTCAGATCAAACTCCGGCAGACGGTGCCCGTTCAGCCAGGTGCCCCGGCCAAGGCCCGCGCTGAACAGCTCTTCCCGGTAGGGGTCGTAGATCACGCCGATCCGCGTTTTACCGTCCACCGTCATGGCGATGGATGTGCAGGAATGCTGCAGTCCGTGGACGAAATTCGCGGTGCCGTCGATGGGGTCGATGATGAAACAGACGCCTTCATTCACCTCCTCCGGATCCGCGATCTGCCGGATCCCGGGCAGAGACAGATCCTCCTCGCAGAGGAACGAGCAGGGGGAACACAGGATGTCCAGCCTTTGCATGAGCATCCTCTGGATCTCCAGATCCTTCGAAGTGACCAGATCCCGGCGGCCGGACTTGGTGGACACCTTAACATCCCGGTCCGCGCTGCGGATCATGCGGCCGGCTTTCACCGCCAGTTTCTCGATTTCATGCTGCAGGAATGCGTCATCAGGTACGATCATGGTTACAGGCTCCTTTTCTGTGTTCTTTCTTAATTATACGGGAAACCGCCGGCGAAGACAACGGGGCAGGTTTTGCGCGGCCGCCGCAATATGGGGTTGTATGGCGCAAAGCCTGGGGAGGCAGCCCCATGAGATCCTGGAACACTACCCCAAAATGGGGTAGCACAGCGAAGGGACATGGGGTTACTTCCCCACAGAATTTCAAATACTACCCCAGATCCCTCGATAGGTCAGCACCATCCCCGAAGGCCGCCGCGAAAACGCCTGATCTGACCTTGAGAAAACACCGGAAATACAGTATGATATATACAGGAAATTATTGCATATGACAGAAGACAGGAGGTAAGAGACAGCATGGTTGGTAAAGTCATTTTGATTATTATATTGGTCATACTCATCGGTATCATCGTGCGGAACGTGGTCATCGTCCCGCAGCAGCATGAGTACGTCGTGGAGTTTCTCGGGAAATACCGCAAAACCTGGGGCGCGGGGCTGCATATCAAGATCCCGTTCCTGGAAGCGGTCGTGGCGAAGATCTCCCTGAAGGAGCAGACGCTGGATTTCCCGCCGCAGAACGTTATCACCAAGGATAACGTCACCATCACAGTGGATTCCGTCGTATTCTCCCGGGTGTTCAGCTCGAAGGATTACACCTACGGCATCGAGGACGCTCTGTATGCGCTGGAGAATCTGACGGCCACCACTCTGCGAAATATCCTGGGCGAGATGGAGCTGGATCAGACCCTGTCCTCCCGGCAGGAGATCAACGCTAAGATGGAGGCCATTCTGGACGCGGCGACCGACCCCTGGGGCCTGAAGGTCACCCGTGTTGAGATCAAGAACATCAATCCTCCGAGGGACATCGAAGAAGCCATGACGAAGCAGATGAAGGCGGAGCGTGAGAAGCGGCAGGCCGTGCTGGAGGCGGAAGCCCACAAGGAATCCGTCATGAAGCGGGCCGAGGGTGACAAGGCGGCGAAGATCCTGGCCGCCGAAGCCGAGATGCAGGCAAGGATCGCGGTCGCCAAGGGTGAAGCGGAGTCCATCCGGCTGACCTACGAAGCCCAGGCCACCGGTCTGAAATACCTGTCTCAGGCTAATATTCAGGAGAGCGTTCTGCGGCTGCGGGGCATCGATGCCTTGAAGGATGTGGCCGACGGCAGAGCGACGAAGATCTTCATGCCGACGGATCTCAGCGATGTGGTCTCCATCATCGGAGCGGTGGGAGAGACCCTGGGCATCGGCGATGCCGAGGGAATCGATAAGAGCCCGGAACCGGCTCCGGCGCCGCCGGAGGATCCCTGCCATGGGGACAGCGCATCCAAGATCACCCAGGAGATCAACGCCCAGAAGAAGGAGGCGTGGCTTCGCCAGAATGCGAAGGGCTGAGCCGGAGCTGACCGCAGCAGGCTCCGGGTGTGAACCGGCAGGGTGAACTAACCGGGTGAACCGGCCGCGTGAACCGGCCGGATGAAACAACTGGCGAAACAGCCTCATTCCACTGCCGCTGCAGGCTTTGCGCGCATTGACAGGGCAGTGGTTTTCTTTTATAATATTTATTTAGCTAATACGGGCGCCGGAGCGCTCAATATTTAGAAAAAGGAGATTTGATCAATGGCTGAGATCATCAACGAAGAAATCATCTTAACGCAGGAAGGGTACGACCGGATCGTCGCGGAGCACGAGGAACTGGTGGCGGTCAAACGCGGCGAAGTGGCGGAGAGAATCAAGGAAGCGATTTCCTACGGCGACATTTCCGAGAACGCGGAGTACGATGCTGCGAAGAACGAGCAGGCGGAGCTGGAGGAGCGGATCCTTTATCTGGAGAATATGATCCGCAAGGCGAAGATCGTTCAGGACGAGGATGTCAAGGGCGACACCGTCGGCATCGGCCTGAAGGTTGAGGTGAAGAATACCGATACCGGTGAGACCGCGGAGTATACCATCGTCGGCGCGACCGAATCCGATCCCTTCGAGGGGAAGATTACCACCGAATCCGCCGTCGGCAAGGCGCTGGTAGGACATAAGCAGGGTGAGATCATAGCCGTTGAAGTACCGGACGGTACCATCACATACGAGATCGTGAAGATCAGCAAGTAGTAAGTAATCAGGAGGATATAAATGCACTGGTCAGATAAGATTGCAGACATAGTCATCCGGAGAAATCCGGACAAAGAAGAATACGTATGCGCTGCCGGCATCAGCCCGTCAGGCTCCATCCACATCGGAAACTTCCGGGACATCGCAACCGCGCTGTTCGTATGTCAGGCCCTGGAGAGAAAGGGCAAGAAAGCCCGCCTGCTTTTCTCCTGGGATGAGTACGACCGTTTCCGTAAGGTCCCGGTGAATGTCAGCGCCGTGGATCCGGAGAACAAATACGAAGACTACATCGGACTCCCCTATAAGGACGTTCCGAACCCCTTCGGCACCGAAGAGACCGACTACGCCGATTTCTTCGAGAAGGAATTCATGCGGTCCATCGAGAAGTTCGGGATCACCATGGATTACCGGTATCAGGCGGACATGTACCGCAGCGGCAAGTACGTGGAGCACATCATCACGGCTCTGAAGAAGCGCGGCGAGATCTTCGATATTCTGGACAGCTTCCGGACCCAGGAAGCGCAGCCGGGCGAGCGGGAGGCTTACTATCCGGTCAGCATTTTCTGCCCGCACTGCGGCAAGGACACTACGAAGATCACCTCCATCAATGAGGACTGCACCGTCGCGGAATACGAGTGCGAATGCGGCCACAAGGGGACCTTCGACTTCACGAAGGACTTCAACTGCAAGCTGGCCTGGAAGATCGACTGGCCGATGCGCTGGATGTACGAGGGCGTTGACTTCGAGCCGGGCGGCAAGGATCACGCGAGCCCCGGCGGTTCCTACGACACCAGTAAGGTCATCGCCAAGAAGATCTACGGCTATGAAGCGCCAGTCTTTGTAGGATACGAATTCATCGGCATTAAGGGAACCACCGGTAAGATGTCCGGATCCTCCGGCCTGAACCTGACGCCGGAGACGCTGCTGAAGCTGTACGAGCCGGAGATCATCATCTGGCTGTATTCCCGCTGCGAGCCCCAGAAGGCGTTCAACTTCTGCTTCGACGACGAGATCCTGCGGCAGTACTTCGAGTTCGATAAGAAATACAACCAGTACATCGACGGCACCGCCAATGAGCACGACAAGACCGTCATGGAGAACGCTCTGATGTTCGGACCGCGGATCAAGACCGTGCCTATGTCCCTGCTGGTACAGCTCGGCTCCATCGTGGACTTCAACGTGCCCATGATCGAGACCGTGTTTGAGAAGATCAATCAGCCGTACAAGTACGACGACTTTAAGGACCGGCTGGACCGGGCGAAGTTCTGGCTGGAGGAATGCGCGCCGGAGAACGCCAATAAGCTGCGGGCTACCCGGGATTGGGAGACTTACAACAGCCTGGACGAGAACGGCCAGAAGATGATCTCGATCCTCTACGATTATCTGAAGAACGAGGAATACGATCTGGACGCGCTGAATGCAGAGCTCTACGCGATCCCGAAGCAGATCTTCGGTGAGGACGCGGAGAACCTGAAGAAGCTGCAGGGCGCCTTCTTCAAGAGCGTCTACAAGATGCTGATCGATAAGGAGAGAGGTCCGAGACTGTATCTGTTCCTCTACGCAATCGACAAGGAGCGGTTCCTGCCTTTGCTGGACTTCTCCTATCCCCAGACGGAGGAGGAGAAGGCGGCGGACGAGGCTGCAAAGGCTGGCCCGGCCGAGGAGGAGAAGGCGGAGCGCGTTTACGGCGATCCGGATCCTGTGGCGCCGATCACCCAGCCGGACATCTCCATTGACGATTTCTTCAAGATGGATCTGCGCGTCTGCAAGGTGCTGAAGTGCCAGGAGATCCGCAAGGCCCGCAGCAACTTCAAGCTGACTCTGTTTGACGGAGAGAGAGAACGCGTCATCGTGTCCAGCCTGAAGGGCGAGTACGAGCCGGAGGAACTGGTGGGCAAGAAGATCATCGTCGTGGCCAACCTGGAATCCGCCCGCATGACCGGCGTGACTTCGGAAGGCATGCTGCTGGCGGCGACCAACAATGCCTGCGGCTGCAAGGTTATCTTCGTTGACGATATGGTACCGGAGGGGACGCGGATCTGCTGATCATGAAGAACCACAAGGGTGAAATGTTATTACTGCTGGCCTCCGTCATCTGGGGGTCAGCTTATATTTTTCAGAAGGTCGGCATGGACTATGTGGGTCCCTTTACCTTCGGGTTCTGCCGGTTCTGCCTGGGCGCACTGGCGCTGGTGCCGGTGGTGTGGCTGTTTGACCGCCGCAGGCAAAGGCTGGAGGGGCCGGCGGAAACGGCTGGGGCTGCGGAGACTGGAGCGGGAACCGGGGCGCGAACTCCCCGCCCGGGGGCTGCAGCGCTGACCGACCGGACGCTGCTTGTCGGAAGCCTTCTGTGCGGACTGACGCAGTTCGCGGCGGGAAGCCTGCAGCAGATCGGTCTGATCTATACGACGGCGGGGAAGGCCGGCTTCATCACATCCATGCACATCGTGATCGTCCCTGTGCTGATGATCTTCCTGCGGCGCCGGGTCGGGTTTATCACCTGGATCGGGGTAGCGCTGGCGGTGTTTGGCATGTATCTGCTCTGTATTACCGAGGGATTCCGCCTCCATCTGGGAGACGGTCTGGTCTTTGGCTGCGCGGTGGTCTATGCGCTGCAGATCCTGCTGATCGACTATTATGCGGTGCGGACCGATCCGATCCGCCTGGCGGCACTGCAGTTTCTCATTGCAGGCATCCTGTCCGGAATCTGCATGCTCCTGTTTGAGCATGTTGTCCTGGCGGCGATTCTGGCCTGCGCGGTGCCGATCCTCTACACGGGCCTCCTGGAGGTCGCCGCTGCCTACACGCTGGAGATCTTCGGCCAGCAGACGACGGCGCCTTCAGTGACCGCCATCATCCTCAGCCTGGAGTCGGTGTTTGCCGTCATCTGCGGCGCCCTGTTTCTGGGAGAGCAGCTTTCGAGCCGGGAGATCATCGGCTGCGTTCTGATGATGAGCGCGTTTCTCATTGCCCAGATCGGCGGGGGAAATCGGGAGAAGACGGATTAAACCTACGATAAGAGATTAACGCAAAAGACTCCGGCAAAGCCGGAGTCTTTTGCGATCAGTAATTCATATCATTTCCATATACAACTGCAAAAGGACGAATTAAATGTTGTTTGAGGAAGTTAGTTAACTTTAACTAACCATAATATACTATAGACGAAGGGATCCGTCAAGGGGTTTTTGAAAAAAGTTTTGTTGAATGAAAGTGCTTTTGACCCGCAGTATCTCCTGATAGGCGTAAAAGTCAAGTTTCTGGCAAGAATGTGGGCGGGCAGGAACAAGTAAATACAAGGTTTATGTGATAAAATTTACTCTGAGTAATTATTGCATATTCGCACGGCGGCAGGCACGATTAACGGTTTATTGACGGTTATTTTGATGCCCCGCCGGGTATACTGCTCTCAGAACGGTGGCATAGACACCGCTGTCAGCAAGCATCCATCTGTGAAGCCGGAAGGGAAATTATTAAGTGCAGAACTGGTCGTTAAAACAATTGCAGGAACTGCTTACAGACAAAAGCTATCGGCGGACGCTCGTCAGAGCGCTCGCTGTTATTGTCGTTTTTTGCACGACCTATGCGCTGATCCTGCCGGCCATCACCCTCGAGAAGGACAAGGCTCAGGAGATGGGCGGAGTGGATGTGGAGCAGGCCATCGAACTGCAGACGGAGGAAGAGGAGACGGCTGCGGCCGCTTCGGATGAGCCGGATGCTGATGCAAAGGCTGGGCCGGACGCTGATGCAAAGGCTGGCGAGCCGCAGGAAGCGGCTGCAGCGGATGATGATAACGCAGTAGTTCCGTCAGAGGGGGACCTGGATCCTGCTGCCCAGGATACGGAAGCGGCAGCCTTTGCACCGGGAGAGCCCATTACCTATGAAGACGATACCATCCGAGTGACAGCCACACCGCTGGACGAAGAGATTCCGGCCGGAGCGGAGCTTGTTGTGACGCCGATCACCCCGGACATGGACGCTTACGATGCTTACTTCGAAGCGCTCAACCGGGGGTTTGATGCGGGTACCTACAACCCCGGGAACTCCCTTCTCTACGACGTATCCGTCATGGTGGGAGATCAGGAATACGAACCAAAGGACGGCAAGATTGAAGTCAAGCTGGAGTTCAAAGACAACCAGCTGACGGAGATGCTGGGCGGAGATCTGGATGAAAATGCGCCTCTCCGCGTGATTCACCTGCCGGTGAAAGGGAAGAACAGCAGCTCCCTCGAAAACGTGAAGGCATCCCGGGTCGAACGGGAATACGTCGCGGGTACGATCCTGGATACAGACGATGCGGAATCCGTCAGTTTCGAACTGGATAGTTTGTCAGTGGTGACGGTGACGGGGGCCACTACTGATGTGAACGTGACAGGGGCACTTCAGGGGACCACTATGAAGTCCCTCGATTACAATGTCTACGCATATCTGGTACAGGAGAACGGCGGGGACGCTTATGGTGTCAAGATCAATTTTACAAATAAACAGTTCACCGGAACAATATCAAATGTGCCGGTAGGGACGTATAATCTGGTGCTTGCGTACAAGGCAAATAATCAGCAATTAACGGAAGGGAAATGGAATAAGAATAACGTATACGAAAATATTGTTGTTGAGAATACAGGACAATATATCTTTGGATACTCTGCACAAATGCCGGAGGATAAGACAATCACTTCAAGTGATAAGACAGTAAGTTTTGCATTAAGTGTATCCGAAACAACGAGTGCTGGCAATGTGTCTTTATCTACAATTATGGACAGGGCCCTGAATTACGGTATTGTGGCCGAGGATATCAAGTATAATGTCAGATCCTACACAAATTTTGCGGCGAAACATATTGATATTTCAAATAGCAATGACAGTACAATTTATAGCCACAGGGCTGATGGAATCGAGGTGGTCCCCAATATTCTTGCAAGTATAACACACAATGGTCAGCCCATGTCGACACAGGATAAACCTGCAAACTATTATGTGACAGAAGATGACAAAAGCAAGGTAAGTTCCAACAATACAGAAGAAACAATTTTACGGAACAAAAATGAGATTGAAGACCGTATTGAGATCATGATTTCCAATACGCTGAAACAGGCCGAGGAACTTGCACAGCCAGAAAAGAATATGCTGACACTTCCATCCGTATTGACAGTAGACGTCAGTCCGTATGGAAAGGACGAGACAATCATTTTGGATGCAACAAACATTAGCGGGGAGCAAAATGGCTTCACTATTGTTAAACGACCTGGACAGACAGTAGTTTTTAATATATATGGCGAAAATGCTGCTCCACCACAGAATATCAAGATCAAGTTAGTTGATGATGAAGGAAAGCAGATAGGAGATATCTACGAGGCGGGAGATAGTATGAAAAATGCTCCTGCATCAGATGGTAACGTATGGAACAAGGTCATCTGGAACTTTCCTGACGCGCCGTCGGTGACCGCCACAAATTGCATTGGAGGAATATTTCTGGTTCCGAAAGGTGATTTCAATGCGGCAAATAAGGGCGGTGGATGGATCGTGGCCCGAGGCAGGGTAAGTGTAACAAACGAATGGTATGGATTCCCCGGAGATGATGAACCGTTCAAACAGAAAATAATCCGAAAGACTTTTGTAGGGATTTCGGAGGAAAATGTTGATAAAAATAACTACCAAATCAAGGTGTGGACACATACTAATGAAAGCACGTCGGGCACAACTCGCGACCAATTAATAACCTCGCTGGTAATAAAAGAGGATTCAGATCCAACCCTAATACATGACAATACCGGAGAGAATGATCAGACGGGATATCTGGGGAAAGGAGTAGATGAAAATGGTGATTTCTATGTTGAGTGGAGAACACCGCCGTTGTCTGTTGGAAACGAGCATAAATTAACTGAGGTTAATGCTGCCAGTACCGATGGAATTGATCCGGTTTTGATTGAATTTACCGGACCTTATTCGGTGTGGAGTGATACAGCGAAGGATTATGTCTGGGAAAGCCGACAGGAAGATTTCACGAGCGCTGATAGTTTTGCGGGAATCTTTAATGTCAGTTCTCATAATGAAGATTACAGGCAGAATGTTTATGTGGTCAACCACTATACAGATATAAATAATCCTACAGTTTACGTAGCTCCAGAGGCTACAAAACAGTTGACTGGACGAAGTCTGTATGCGAATCAGTTCTCGTTTGAACTTTCAGCAACAGGTGATACACCACACATCAATGATTCCAATAAAGACATTGTGACGAATGATGCAAATGGTCACATAAAGTTTGACCCTATTAAGTTTGAGAATCTTGGAATATCTTCAGGACAATCCAGGAAATTTACCTATGCGATAAAAGAGGTTATCCCTGAGACTGCGACGGAAGAGGAAGGAATCGTTAGCAACGATGATGGGTATACTTATGATACACACGTCTGTAATGTTGAGATTACTGTGACAATGAGCCCTTCAGGCAAATATATTGCAGATGTGAAATACACTACAGATGACGGTGAAGATGTTGCGAATCTGTTTAGTAATTCATATGAAGCGACTTCAGAGAGTATTGATATTACAGCAAGAAAGATTCTGGAAGGCGGAGAACTGGAGAACGGAGAGTTTACATTCAAAATCTATAATGTGAATGAAAATGGCAGTGCAGGAGATTTGATTTCCTCTGCGAACAATGATGCTCATGGAAATGTGGTGTTTAGGAAAGCTGCAGAGTTTGCACCGGCAGAATTTGGAGATTCTACTTCATGGCCAAAAACAATTACCAAAAAATACATGATCGAAGAAGAACCCGGCTCTGAGGTGGGTATGGTCTATGCTACCAATAAAGTATATGTTACTGTTTCGGCAACTATTGGTGAAGACGGAGCCATAACGATAGCTGACCCCGTGTATTCAGATACTCCTGCAGATGAGGGACAGCTGACTGCAGTATATGAGCCGAACGATGAAACTAATCCGCTGGTCGGAAAGATCAGGGTTGGAGTGGAAAATGTAACGCTTGGCGAAGATAACACAGTTACACTAACAGACGAGAACGGATCCGTCACAACAGCAGTTCCAACAGGTAATTATGCGGAATTTAATGTGGATTACAGCAATTCTTACGGTGCGCATCGCTATACGGTGACAGCGGGAAATCATACAGGATCGCTTGTAGTCACTGCAACAGAGGGAGAAACCACCTCTGGAGGGGGCGGAGCAGGTGATGGCACCGGAAACATTACGTTTTTTAATAAGGACAATCAGGTAATTGACAGTGTAAATGCCGGAGACGAAATAATTCTAACTTTTGAAAAAAAGAATTATCGGTTAGCAAATGGGAATCCTGAATCACGTTTCGTATTAAAACTACGGTTATCCGATACAAATAACAGTGATATTAAAACAATTGAAGTGACGCCAGAAGTTATTAGAACCAATCTGTATACAAAGCCAAGTGATAGTGATTATTGTGATTTGACGCTTACTTATCACTATGTTGTTCCTGAAGAGGTGTATGATCAATACTATTGGCCGAATGGAGCAAACAGAAAAGTGGGAAAGATTAAGATAGATGGAGACATAACCGATAGCCCGAGCTTTGAGGGGTATACGCAAGGCGGAAGCAGTACTAAGGAACCAGATACCGTAGAAGCCTCACCCTTTACAGACACTTTCAATGCGGAGTCGATTGATCCGACATTTATCAATCAGCGTACGACAGCAGGATTGGAAATCTACAAGACGGTTTCCGGTTTGAATACTGATAAAACCAGAAGCTATAACTTCACAATAACACTGCCTGAAGGACAAACCGATGCGTTTTACAAAATGTATGACAGTAATGGGGTCATGAAGTCTTCCGGAACCTGGGAATCTGGTCCGAGACAGTTCACATTATCTGATGGTGAGCACATCGCATTAGAGGCCCTGCCGACGGGAAAAAATATTACAATCACAGAATCGACGGATGATGCGTATACAACAACAATTAACCGTGATGGTACTGATGGGGCAACGGCAGAGGTCAGTATTAACAATAATGAGAGAAAAGCGACGGTATCACTAACTCGTGGAACCGCAAGAATTAGATATGTCAATACACGTAATCGGCAGAACGTGAAACTTCTCAAGATTTCATCAACTGATACTTCAAAAGTACTAGCAGGAGCGGAGTTCACCGTCGAAAAGGACGATGAGATATTTGTGAATTCGGTAATTTCGGGTGAAGATGGATTAATTAATTTAGGTTCATTAGAAGTTGGAGATTACTATTTAACAGAAATACATGCTCCAGATGGATATATACCCATTGAAGGCAGAATTCATGTGCGAGTTTCGGCATATGGAGTAAGTGCTTCTCTGGAAGGAAGTGTGACAATTTACAATGTGCAGGTCGGTGATGACGGAGTAATGACAGTAATTGTTCCAAACAGTAACGGTTACGAACTTCCCTCCACTGGCGGACCGGGCACCACGTGGATCTACCTTCTGGGGTCAATGCTGATCCTGGGATGCGGCATTCTTCTGATCGCGCGGCGCAGACTGCAGTAAATCATGTTTCAGAAATCAGATAACCACAGTGCAGACACAGAAATGCGCTGTGGTTTTTTCCTATTAAGGATTTATGGGGCAGGAAATCTGCAAAGGCTGGGGCTGCATCCCCATAGAAATTGCAATACAGCCCCAGAGATAATCAGAGGTGTTCTTCAGGAGTGAAGTTTGTCATAGATTCTGCCGCAGGAAAGCATAGCTCAAACTACGGAACCTACCATGAGAGCGCTGTTTTCGTCCAGGATGGTAGGACGCTACCATAGGAGGCTTGCTTTCGTGAAAATATGGTAGGCGGCAGCGCTCTGGGATAGTAAAAGAGCAAATTGATTCAGTTCTGAAGAATTAAACCAGCAAAATAATTCTGCTTTTCGTTTGAAACAAAGGGTATTCTACCATATTCAGAGATATCCCGACCAGGATGGTAGATTCCTACCATCCTGGCTAGCTTTTGGCAGTTTCATGGTAGGAGGGAGCGGCTGACGAAGATCTCCAGCCTTTGCACGACAATAAAAATAACAAAATATACCAGTAAAATATTGACAAGTGCGTGCCGTTGTGATATCCTCATAAATACCAAATAATGGTAATATCAAAAAGGGGGTATCAATATGGCAACGAAAACGTATGACGAACTGTGTTTTACCGATGATTTCATGTTTTGCAAGGTCCTGGAAAACGACCCGGAGCTTTGCAGGGAGCTGATCGAGATCATTCTGGGGGTGAAGATCGAGATCGTTGAGAAGGTTGGGAAGCAAACGCCGATTGAGATCACGCCGGACGGCAGGGGCGTGCGGCTGGATGTCCGGCTGGAGGGCGATGGACGCATTTACAATCTGGAAATGCAGAACGCCGCGAAGAAGGAGCTGCCTCGCAGAAGCCGCTATTATCAGGGAATGCTCGATCTGGATCAGCTGGAGCGGGGCAGCAAATACAGTGAACTCAAGGAAACATTTATTATTTTTCTCTGCACGTTCGATCCCTTCGAACGGGGCCTCGCACGCTATACCATTAAATCGATTGTTGAAGAGGCACCGGGAATCGAATATAATGATGGTACGCACAAGATTTATCTGTCGTCTCTGCCGGATCAGGAAGGCAGTATGAGCGAAGGACTTCGCCGGTTTCTGAATTACATGAATGACTACAGTGCTGAAGACGATTTTACCCGAAGATTAGAGACAGCGGTGGCTCGTGCGAAATCAATGGAAAGCTGGAGGAAGGAATACATGTTTTTGTATGAACACGAGGAAGAAGCACGCGCCGAAGGCCTGGAAGAGGGACTGAAAGAAGGCCGTGCCGAGGGCGAGGAACTCTTTGGCAGGCTTTACCTTGCGATGAAGGCCGACGACCGCGTGGACGAATTCGAGCAGGCGATCGCGGACCGGGAGTTGTTCGCTGACTTGCTGACGGAATACGGACTGTACAAGCGGGACCAGGCCACCGGATAATCGTAAGCGCAAAGTAACAGGGTGTTACAAGAAGAAATGGACTTGGAGTGTTTTACTCTAAGTCCATTTGTTAACCTTTGGAGCAGATCTTCTGGACTTCCTCGTTCCATGGAGCAAATCGCTCCAGCTCTTCGTCGGTCATGTCGCTGTCCGGCCGCTGCCTGAGAAGATACTCCAGGTATTTGTAACGGCTGAGCCCGTACAGTTTCGCCATCTCGACGATCGTATAGATTCCCATGCTTGCATTTGCTCCGTCAATGGAAGAACTGAACAGCCAGTTTTTCCTGCCGACTGTGACCGGTCTGACCGAGTTCTCGCTCCAGTTGTTCGAAATGCTGCAGCGGCAATCCTCCAGATAGGTCATCAGATAGTTCCTGCGACCCTGCAGATATGTCACGGCCTTTGCGAATTTCCCGTTTCCGCTTACGGACTGTTTGTCCGCCCACGCGATGAAGGCCTCGATCACAGGCTTCTCATCTTTGAGGCGGCGTTTCTTTCGGGTCTCGGGCTTGTAGCCGCGCTCCGCATATTTTCTCTCGTATTCAAATAATTTGTTGCAATACATGACCCCCTGCACTGCAGGGTTGGTGATGTCATTGCCATGTCCTTTGGGGATCGCCTCATAGAAATACCGCCGGATGTGCGCATAGCAGGTACACCTGCGTACATCTTTCAGCTTGTTGTAACCTGAAAAGCCATCGCACATCAGATAGGTCCCGGCTCGGATCCCCTGCAGCATTTCCACCGCTGTGTCTCCCGATCTTGTCGGCGAGTATCGGTAGTACACGATCGGCGGCAAGCCGTCCTCGCCCGTTCGCAGAAGCCATACATAAGACTTGCTCTCGGGCGCCTTCCCCGGTTCTTTGAGCACCTGTATCGGTGTCTCGTCCATCATCAGAAACCTTCGTTCGATGGCTTTCCGCAGGAAGAGATCGGTCATCGGCTTGAAATACCGCTCATTGCACTGCACCGTCCAGTTCGCCATCGTCGTACGGTTGATGGGTCCGCCAAGTTCCTCAAAGCTCTTCTCCAGGCGATAGTAGGGAACCGCCAGTGCGAATTTCTGGTAGAAACTCCAGGCGGCGAGCGATGCGCTCACGTAACTGTGATCCAGCAGCGCTGGCGGAGCCCCTTCATCCTTGATGAATTGCGGATCTTCCGTATCCTTGCACCTGGGGCACTCATAGGTGGTCGCCATATACTCGATCACATACATCTCGGGTTTGACGTGGACCACATCGCGGCGGATCCGTTCTGTCCCGATCGGTCTCATCTCACTGCCGCATACACTGCAGGTCTTTTCTTCGTCAGACAGAGTGTCGACATATACTTTCTCGACACGCAGGGCCCCGAACAGCTCATCAAAGGTGGCTTTTGTCTTCTTCGCCTTTTTGTGTGCCTTGACTTCGATGAATTCTGCTTCCACCAGTTCCGGCTCCTGCTCAGGCACCATCCCAAGTTCAGCGAACAGATCCAGCTGGTCGGAGTCGGCTTGGATTACCGTTCTTTCCTTTGATGCACCGAACATCTTCCTCCTTAGAAGCCGCAGCTCTTCCGTAAGCTCCGCGATACGCTGATCCTTTTCCGCCAGCATCGCGGTCATGGATTCCATGGTCTTGCTCTGTGCGCTGACTGTTTTATTCAGCTCTTTGATCATGTCCCGCAGCTCTGTGAGCTGAACATCTCTTGCAGGGCTTTCCATGCCTGAAACTCCTTTTCTTTGCTACTCATATTTTACCAAATACCGGGAAACAAAAAAAGAGTTTTCTTCAGGAAAATACGAAAAAATTCAGTATTTCCAATGCTTTGAGCATCATCAGATCTGCCAAAAATCTCCGCCTTCACGTACTGATCCTAAGGGCCTTCGGCTGCTCGATCTCCAGTCCGCTCATCAGCCAGTCCAACTGCTTCCAGCTGATCGATCTCACTTCATCAGCATTCCTGGGCCAGCGGAACCTGCCGCTTACGTTGCTGTCCAGCCGCTTGTACAGCAGGGTATATCCATCCGGCTCCCGAAGCAGGATCTTGATCCTGTCGCAGCGCCTGCCGCAGAACAGGTAGATCGATCGCCGGTCCGGTTCTTCCCAAAGCTTATCCATGATGATGGCATACAGGCCATCGATGGCTTTGCGCATATCTGTATAGCCGGTGATGATATATATGTTTGTTGCCAGAGAGATGTCACCGATCACATTGTACCTCCAAGACCTGCCAGCAATGTCCTGAGCAGTGCGGGATCCACAGCATTCGTCAGCCGGATCACTGTCCGGCCGGAGATGATCTCTGCGACTGGTTGTCCTGTGCTCAGCGGCATTGGCTCTGGAATTCTGTGCCCCGTGTCCGGCACAAGGTCTACTTTGATGACTTCCTGTGGCTGCGGCTTATGGGGTGAGCGCTGTCTCATTGGCTCCGGTATGTCCGGATACCCGTTTTCCCTGAAGTCGTGAATCCATTTGTAGAACGTGCTTCTTCGAATGCCATGTTCTTCAAGCCACTGATAATCCGAAAGTCCGCTTCTGCGGCATTCGAGGACAAGTTCGTAACGCTCTTCCTGGGTGAGATTTCTTGTGTTCATGCTGTACCTCTTTTCTTAGACTTAAATGGTACCGCTACTCTTATGGACATAGAGTGAAATGGTCCATTTCCTCCTAATATTATGAGGTGTCGGATCAGACGTTACAATCCACCCTCAGATTTGGCGCTTACTTTGCATGGGGTCGTATAAAGAAATCCATGGGGATGTAACCCCATAGAGGCATCGAATACAACCCCAGAAAAGGAGCGCTGCGGCGACGAATCTGGGGTCGTATATTAAGAAATCCATGGGGATGTAACCCCACAGGATCGCCGGATATGACCCCAGATGACTTCGTTCTGCAAGGCTCATAGTGTGACGGGACGAAAAATTGTTAAAATATACCAGTAAAATATTGACAAACACTTGCTGATATGATATCCTCATAACTGCCAAATAATGGTAATATCAAAAAGGAGGTATCAATATGGCAACGAAAACGTATGACGAACTGTGTTTTACTGATGATTTCATGTTTTGCAAGGTTCTGGAGAACGATCCGGAGCTTTGCAGGGAGCTGATCGAGCTCATTCTGGGGGTGAAGATCGAGATCGTTGAGAAGGTGGGGAGGCAGACGCCGATTGAGATCACACCGGACGGCAGGGGCGTGCGGCTGGACGTCCGGCTGGAGGGCGACGGACGTATTTTCAACCTGGAAATGCAAAATGCCAAGAAGAAGGAACTGCCCCGCAGGAGCCGCTATTACCAGGGGCTGATCGACCTCGATCAGCTGGAGCGGGGCAGCAAATATAGTGAACTCAAGGAAACATTTATTATCTTTCTCTGCACGTTCGATCCCTTCGGACAGGGTCTTGCTCGCTACACAGTCACATCGATTGTTGAAGAGGCACCGGGAATCGAATATAATGATGGTACGCACAAGATTTATCTGTCGTCTCTGCCGGATCAGGAAGGCAG
>JAFUCA010000004.1 GCA_017459895.1 Bacillota bacterium
TAAGGCCGGCAAGGTCGAGTACCGTCTCGACAAGACCAACATCATCCACTGCCCCATTGGTAAAGCTTCCTTCGGAACCGAGAAGCTGGCTGAGAACTTCAACGCTCTGGCACAGGCCATCATCAAGGCGAAGCCGGCAGCTGCGAAGGGACAGTACATGAGAAGCGTCGTTGTGGCGTCCACCATGGGCCCCGGAGTCAAGATCAATCCGCAGAAGATCGGCCCCGCATAAGCCGGCAGGCGGATAACACGGAATAGAATATTATCACCGTAGACAGCAGGCGGCGAAGCCGGAACCATCCGGCGGACCCTTAATCTCCTGCCGAGGTACAATGTAAATAGATAGATTGTAACCTCGCTGCATATACATCATGAAGCGGGGTTTTCCATGTAGGGTATTTACAGAGTACCATTTCGCAAAGGCTGGACCAGTCTTTGCGGCAAAATCTATGAAAGGAGAAAACGCATAGAATGAAAGAAGCTTATATTCAGAAGCAGGCTATCATCGACGAGATCAAAGATAAATTCGAAAGAGCTGAGAGCGCTGTCGTTATCGATTATATGGGAATCACCGTCGAGCAGGCGGATGCCATGAGAAAGAAGCTGCGGGAAGCGGAAGTAGACTACACCGTTTACAAGAACACCCTCGTTAAGAGAGCGATCGCCGGAACCGATTTCGAGAAGATGGCGGAAGTCCTCGAAGGACCCAGCGCATTCGCGTTCAGCTACAGTGACGCCACCGCTCCGGCAAGAGTTCTGAACGAATCCATCAAGGAATTCAAGAAAATGGAGTTCAAGGGCGGATTCGTGGAAGGCGAATATTATGACAAGGAAGGGATCACCCAGATCGCGGATATCCCGTCCAGAGACGTACTGATTTCGAAGTTCATGGGAAGCATCCAGTCCCCGATCGCGAACTTCGCGAGAGTCATCAAGCAGATCGCAGAGAAAGAAGAAGCGTAAGAAACACTGATAATAAGAAGGAGATAATAAAATGGATAAGAATCAAATCATCGAAGCCATCAAAGAAATGTCCGTACTGGAACTGAACGAGCTGGTCAAGGCTTGTGAAGAAGAGTTTGGCGTCAGCGCAGCAGCAGGCGTTGCAGTTGTAGCAGCCGGCGGCGCAGCAGCAGCAGAAGAAGAGCAGACCGAGTTCACCGTTGTCCTGAAGGAGATCGGATCCGAGAAGATCAAGGTCATCAAGGCGGTCAGAGAGATCACCGGCCTGGGACTGAAGGAAGCGAAGGCTCTGGTAGACGGAGCTCCGTCCAACGTCAAGGAAGACGTCGAGAAGGGCGAGGCCGACGCGATCAAGGCTCAGCTGGAAGAGGTCGGCGCTGTTGTCGAGCTGAAGTAATTCAGGCAGAAACATTCGGACTGCCGTTCCGTTGGGACGGCAGTCTTTGCTTGTTTGGCACACGGCTTTTTTTGCAGGGTTTTTTGCAGGGTTTTGCAACTTGAATATTGACAACTTGACACGAAAATGATATCATATTAAACTGCCCTGCAAGTGTAATTTAGTATGAATTTAAGGAGTGATTACAATGCCAAATCCCATTAAATTAGGCAGAAAAGAACGAATGACCTTTTCAAAAATCAACGAAGTTGCGGAGATGCCGAATCTCATCCAGATTCAGACGGATTCGTACAAGTGGTTTGTCGAAGAAGGTCTTCGTGAGGTTTTTGAGGATGTTTCACCGATCAAGGGATACACAGATAATCTCGTTCTGGAATTCATCGACTATTCTCTGACCGATCCTCCGAAGTATGAGCAGGAGGAGTGCAAGGAAAGAGACGTAACCTATGCCGCTCCGCTGAAGGTGCGGGTCCGGCTGGTTAACAAAGAGACCGGAGAGGTCAAGGAGCAGGAAGTCTTTATGGGTGATTTCCCGCTGATGACCGAGAAAGGTACATTCATTTATAATGGAGCGGAGCGTGTTGTCGTTACGCAGCTGGTCCGTTCCCCGGGACCTTACTATGATAAGGAAATCGATAAGTATGGTAAGAACCTGTACTCGACGCAGGTGATCCCCAACCGGGGCGCCTGGCTGGAGTATGAGACCGATTCCAACGAAATCCTGTCCGTTCGTGTGGACAGAACGCGTAAGCAGCCGGCGACGATCCTGCTGAGAGCGCTGGGAATCGGCAGCAACGAAGAAATCATCGAGATCTTCGGTGAGGAGCCGAGACTTCTGAAGACCCTGGAGAAGGACCCGACTTCCAATTTCGAAGAGGGCATCAAGGAGATCTACAAGAAACTGAGACCGGGTGAGCCGCCGACACTGGAGAGCGCCCAGTCCCTGTTCAACTCGATGTTTTTTGATCCGAAAAGATACGACCTGGCGAGAGTCGGCCGTTACAAATACAACAAGAAGCTGGGACTCTACAATCGTCTTGCAGGCGCAGTCGCGGCCGAGACGGTGGTGGATCCGAACACCGGAGAGATCCTCGTAGAAGACGGCGCGGCGATCAGTAAGGAGCTGGCGCGTCAGATCGAGAACGCGGGTATTGAGAGCGTTCTGGTGCACGGAGCCAATGATGAGACCGCTGTGACCAAGGTCATCGGCAACCAGTTCGTTGACATCAGCAATTACATTGAATTCGATATCTCCGATCTGAAGATCGCGGACAAGGTATACTACCCTGTCCTCAGAGAGATCATCGAGGAATACGGCGCAGAGGGAGAAGCGGCCGTCAGAGAACAGCTGCAGCTGCGCAAGTTTGATCTGTCCCCGAAGCATATTCTGGTGGCGGATGTGATCGCATCCATCAGTTACCTGCTGAACCTGAATTACGGCATCGGCAATACCGATGACATCGACCATCTGGGCAACCGCCGTCTGCGTACGGTAGGCGAGCTGCTGCAGAACCAGATCCGGATCGGACTGTCCAGAATGGAGCGCACGATCAAGGAGCGTATGACGACGCAGGATATCGCGGAGGTCACACCCCAGGGACTGATGAACATCCGTCCGGTAACCGCGGCGGTGAAGGAATTCTTCGGAAGTTCCCAGCTGTCTCAGTTCATGGACCAGACCAACCCGCTGGCGGAGCTGACCCACAAGAGAAGACTTTCCGCACTGGGACCGGGAGGCCTCTCCAGAGAGCGTGCCGGATTCGAAGTCAGAGACGTACACCACTCCCATTACGGGCGTATGTGCCCCATCGAGACGCCGGAAGGTCCGAACATCGGACTGATCGGATCCCTGACGACCTATGGCGTCATCAATCAGTACGGATTCATTGAAACGCCGTATCGTGTAGTGGATAAGGCAACCGGTATCGTTACCGATGAGATCCATTATCTGACGGCGGATGATGAAGAAGATAAGATCGTAGCTCAGGCCAACGAGCCGCTGGATTCCGAGGGCCACTTCGCCAACATCAAGGTCGCGGCCAGAGGTAAGGGCGGCGACATCGATCTGGTTCCCCGTGAGATCGTCGACTACATGGACGTATCTCCGAAACAGGTCGTTTCAGTTGCGACAGCCATGATCCCGTTCCTGGAGAACGACGACGCGAACCGTGCGCTGATGGGATCCAACATGCAGCGGCAGGCCGTCCCCCTCATGGTGACGGAAGCGCCGATGGTCGGAACCGGTATCGAATACAAGGCGGCCAGAGACTCGGGCGTTGTGCAGCTGGCGAAGCATGCCGGCGTCATCAGCTATGTGGACGCGGACACCATTAAGATCACCAGAGACGATGGTGAAGGCGTGGATGTCTATCACATGCTGAAGTTCAAGCGCTCCAACCAGGGCACCTGCATCAACCAGAGACCGATCGTCAGCAAGGGCGAGCACGTGGAGGAGAGAGAGACCATCGCGGATGGTCCGTCCACATCCAACGGTGAAGTCGCCCTGGGCAAGAACCTGCTGATCGGCTTCATGACATGGGAAGGCTATAACTACGAGGACGCGATCATTCTGAATGAGCGTCTGATCATGGATGATGTTCTGACATCCATCCATATTGAGAAATACGAGTCCGAGGCCAGAGACACCAAGCTGGGCCCCGAAGAGATCACCAGAGACATTCCGAACGTCGGCGAGGACGCGCTGAAGGATCTGGACGAAGAGGGCATCATCCGCATCGGCGCGGAGGTCAATTCTTCCGATATCCTGGTAGGCAAGGTCACTCCGAAGGGTGAGACCGAGCTGACGGCAGAAGAGCGGCTTCTGAGAGCGATCTTCGGCGAGAAGGCCAGAGAGGTCAGAGACACCTCCCTGAAGGTGCCTCACGGTGAGACCGGTATCGTCGTCAACGTGAAGACCTTCTCCAGGGATAACGGCGACGAGCTGCCCCCGGGCGTCAATAAGCTGGTCCGGGTCTACATTGCGACCAAGAGAAAGATCAGCGTCGGCGATAAGATGGCCGGAAGACACGGCAACAAGGGCGTTATCTCCCGGATCCTTCCGGAGGAGGATATGCCGTTCATGGAGAACGGCCAGCCTTTGCAGGTCATGCTCAATCCTCTGGGCGTACCGTCCCGTATGAACGTCGGACAGGTTCTGGAGGTTCATCTGGGCCTGGCGGCCAAGAGCAAGGACTGGTACATCGCGACACCGGTATTCGACGGAGCGAACGAGAAGGATATCATCGAGCTGCTCAAGGAGACCGGGTACGACGGCAGCGGCAAGCTGCGGCTGCGTGACGGCAGGACCGGTGAGTACTTCGACAATCCGGTTACCGTCGGCTACATGTACATGCTGAAGCTGCACCATCTCGTAGATGATAAGATCCATGCCCGTTCCACCGGCCCGTACTCCCTGGTTACCCAGCAGCCGCTGGGCGGCAAGGCTCAGTTCGGCGGACAGCGGTTCGGCGAAATGGAAGTCTGGGCGCTGGAAGCTTACGGCGCTGCCTATACGCTGCAGGAGATCCTGACCGTCAAGTCCGATGATGTGGTCGGCCGTGTCAAGACCTACGAGGCGATCGTTAAGGGCGAGAACATTCCGGAGCCGGGAATCCCCGAATCCTTTAAGGTCCTGATCAAAGAAATGCAGAGTCTCTGCCTGGACGTCAAGGTCCTGTCCGAGGACAACGAAGAGATCGAGATCAAGGACAGAGACGATGTGGGCGGATTCGCCGGAATCGAGCGGATCGTCGATGCGGAGCTGGAGCAGGAGATGCGCGCTCAGGAAGCGATGTACGAGGATGAGGAGCCGGAAGACGACTACGATGAGGAAGAGGACTTCCCGGAGGACGATGAGATCGAACCGGATGAGGAGGCTCTGAAGTCCGCCTACGAAGAGGAACCGGACCTGGAAGACATCGAGAATTTCGATATAGATGATGAGATGAAGGCGGATGAGGAATAAGGAGGGAAATGAAGATGCGTGATGAATCAAACTACGAACTGAACAATTTTGACTCCCTGAAAATCGAACTTGCCTCCCCGGATAAGATCCGCAGCTGGTCTCATGGTGAGGTTACCAAACCGGAAACGATTAACTACAGAACACTTAAGCCGGAGCGGGACGGTCTGTACTGCGAACGGATTTTCGGACCGACCAAAGACTGGGAATGCCACTGCGGCAAATACAAGAGAATCCGCTACAAGGGAATCGTCTGCGACAAGTGCGGTGTTGAGGTTACCAAGGCGAAGGTCAGAAGAGAACGCATGGGCCATATCGAACTGGCGACCCCGGTGTCTCACATCTGGTATTTCAAGGGGATCCCGTCGAGAATGGGACTGGTTCTGGACATTTCACCCCGGACGCTGGAGAAGGTCCTGTACTTCGCCAACTTTATCGTAACCGATCCGGGCAACTCCGGCTTCAGCTACATGGAGATCCTGACGGAGAACCAGTACCGCGAAGCCATGGATGATCCGGCGATCAAGTTCAAGGCCGGCATCGGCGCGGCAGCGATCAAGGAACTGCTGGAGAGAGTCGATCTGGACGAGCTTTCGGAGGATCTGAAGGAGAAGCTGTCCAAGGCGACCGGTCAGAAAAAGATCCGGATCGTCCGCAGACTCGAGGTCATCGAGGCGCTGCGCATCTCCGGCAACCGCCCGGAGTGGATGGTGCTGGATGTCATTCCGGTCATTCCGCCGGATCTTCGTCCGATGGTTCAGCTGGACGGCGGCCGTTTCGCCACCTCCGACCTGAATGACCTGTACAGAAGAGTCATCAACCGGAACAACCGTCTCAAAAGACTGCTGGAGCTGAACGCTCCGGATATCATCGTCAGAAACGAGAAGCGCATGCTGCAGGAAGCGGTGGATGCGCTGATCGATAACGGCAGAAGAGGCCGGCCGGTCACAGGACCTGGCTCCAGACCTCTGAAGTCGCTGTCTGACATGCTCAAGGGCAAGCAGGGCCGGTTCCGTCAGAACCTGCTGGGCAAGCGGGTCGACTACTCAGGACGTTCCGTTATCGTCGTCGGACCGGAGCTGAAGTTCTATCAGTGCGGCCTGCCGAAGAAGATGGCGCTGGAGCTGTTCAAGCCCTTCATTATGAAGCTGCTCGTGGAGAACGGCACGGCCCATAACATCAAGAGCGCCAAGCGCATGGTCGAGAAGGTTCGGCCGGAGGTCTGGGACGTCCTCGAGGAGGTCATTCAGGAACACCCGGTCATGCTGAACCGTGCTCCGACCCTGCACCGCCTGGGTATTCAGGCATTCGAGCCGGTACTGGTGGAGGGCAAGGCGATCAAGCTGCACCCGCTGGCATGTACCGCCTTCAACGCCGACTTTGACGGCGACCAGATGGCGGTCCACGTACCGCTTTCCGTCGAAGCGCAGGCGGAAGCCAGATTCCTGATGCTGTCGGTGAACAACATCCTGGCGCCGAAGGACGGCTCCCCGATCACTACGCCGACCCAGGATATGATTCTGGGAAGCTACTACCTGACCCATCCGGGCCAGGAGGAGGGCCAGAGAAACACACCGGCCGAGCGGGGCGACGGCAAGATCTTTACCGATATGGCAGAGATGCTGATGGCCTACGAGACCGGCAAGGTCGGCATCCACGCCCGCGTGAAGGTCAGAATGTACGCCGGTGAGGATGATACCACCGGACGGCTGGTGGAGTCCACCGTCGGACGTTTCATCTTCAACCAGCAGATCCCGCAGGATCTGGGCTACGTGGAAGACCGGGAGGCGGATCCCTATTCGCTGGAGATCGACTTCCTCTGCGATAAGAAGCGGCTGGGACAGATCATCGACCGCTGCTACCGGATCCACGGCAATACCGAAACCGTCCTGATGCTCGACTACATCAAGGACATGGGATACCACTATTCCACGAAGGCCGCCATCACCATCAGCATCTCCGACATGGAGATCCCGGAGGCGAAGGCGAGGATCATCGCGGAGGCAGAGGCTCAGGTCGACAAATACGACAAGGTCTATCGAAGCGGCCTTGTATCCGATAAAGAACGTTACGACAAGGTTCTGGACATCTGGAAGAAGACGACCGACGATGTCACCGAGGCGATGATGGACAACCTGGGTTCCCTGAACAACCTGTTCATCATGGCCAACTCCGGTGCCCGTGGTAACAAGAAACAGATCAGCCAGATCGGCGGTATGCGTGGTCTGATGGCGAACGCCACCGGTAAGACCATCGAGATCCCGATCAAGGCGAACTTCCGTGAAGGCCTGTCCGTTCTGGAGTACTTCCTGTCCTCCAACGGAGCCAGAAAGGGTCTGGCGGATACGGCGCTGCGGACGGCGGACTCCGGTTACCTGACCAGAAGACTGGTGGACGTTTCCCACAACGTGATCGTCAGAGAAGATGACTGCGGAACCTACGAGGGTATCGAGGTCAGTGAATTCAATGACGGCAAGGAAGTCATCGAGAAGCTCAAGGACCGTATCGTCGGCAGAACCGCGCTGAACGACATCACCGATCCGCAGACCGGCGAACTGATCGTCGAGCAGGATGAGGAGATCAGCGAGGCAGCGGCCGGTGCCATCGAAGCGGCGGGCATCAAGCGTGTCGCGATCCGTTCGGTCATGACCTGTCAGAGCAGGACCGGCGTCTGTGCCAAGTGCTACGGCAGAAACCTGGCAACGGGTGAAAGCGTCAACATCGGCGAAGCCGTCGGCATCCAGGCAGCTCAGTCCATCGGTGAGCCGGGTACACAGCTGACCATGCGTACCTTCCATACCGGAGGCGTTGCGGGTACCGACATCACCCAGGGTCTGCCGAGAGTTGAGGAGCTGTTCGAGGCCAGAAAGCCCAAGGGTCTCGCGCAGATCTGCGAGGCGGACGGCACGGTGGTTTCCATCGAGTCCACCGCGGACAACAAGACGGAGATCAAGGTCAGAGGTGAAGAGGAAAGGGTCTATGAGATCCCCTACGGCGCGCGTATCTGCGTCACCGAGGGCGAGTACGTGACGGCCGGTTCCAACATCACCAGCGGCCCGCTGGATCCGAAGGACATCCTGCGGCTGAACGGCGTGGATGGCGTATACCAGTACCTGCTGAAGGAAGTCCAGAGGGTATACAAGAACCAGGGCGTAGACATCAACGACAAGCACATCGAGGTGATCGTCGGACAGATGCTCTCCAAGATGAAGGTCAACGATCCGGGGGATACGGGACTGCTGCCGGGCGGCCAGTACGGCAAGTTCGAGGTCGAGGAGGCCAATGCAAAGGCTGTAGCCGAGGGCGGACAGCCGGCGGAGGCGGAACGGGTCCTGCTGGGAATCACCAAGGCATCCCTGGCGACCAATTCCTTCCTGTCGGCAGCATCCTTTCAGGAGACCACCCGTGTTCTGACGGATGCGGCGATCAAGGGCAAGACCGACCATCTGGAAGGCCTGAAGGAGAACGTCATCATCGGTAAGCTGATCCCGGCCGGCACCGGCATGAGAAAGTACCGGAACATCGATCTGGATTACGGCGTGAACCTGGAGCTGATCGAGGCATACCGTGAGATGCAGAGACAGATGGAGCTGGAGGAAGAGGAAGCCGAGGACGACATCGAACTGGTGGAGGATTTCGACGGAATCGCTCCCGAGATGGCTACAGCCAATGATCTGGCAGCGGCCGAGGAGTATGCGGCGGAGGATGTCTTCGCAGCGGAGACCGACATCATGGAGGATCCGTACCAGTAGCCCGGGGACAGCCGAACCATAATAACGCTAAAATCAGGAGCGGTAAATCAGAGTAAAATCTGATATGCCGCTCTTTTTTTCAGGGCCTACGGAAGATTGTCTGTCAAAAAAGAGCAGCAAATTAGTTATAATAAAAGCGCATAAAAAACCAAAAAGTACGAAATGAAGCGAATCCCGGCATGTTACGGTACGGAGAAAACAACCGGAATTCGGCATACTAATACTTTCGTAATGCAGTATAATAAAGCCGGAAAGGTCAGTGGACATGAAGCAGCATTACATTATCGATGACAGCAATTTTGATATGGCCGGAGAGGCATCCAGCAGTGTGAAGAGAACTCTGACCAAACTCGGCGTTTCACCGAAGGTCATCCGGAGAGTGGCGATCGCGATGTACGAGGCGGAGATCAATGCATTTATCCACGGCGGCGGCGGGGAAGCATCGGTGGATATTGACGATCAGCGCATCTATATAGTGATCACAGACCACGGTAAAGGCATTGCGGATCTTGAACTGGCGATGCAGGAGGGCTGGTCGACCGCCGATGAGTCCATACGGAAGATGGGTTTCGGCGCCGGTATGGGTCTGCCGAATATCCGGAACAACACCGATGAGCTCAGGATCATCACGGCACCCGGAGAGGGGACGGAGGTCCACATGACAGTAAACATGAAATGACCCCGCAGTAGTAAGAGAAAGGGCAGCAAGATGAGAGTTGACAGTTTTGCGAAAGAAATGAATCTGACGGTTCTGACAGAAGCCGGCGATGCGGAGATCCGGGACGTTTGTATCGGGGATCTGCTCAGTATTGTTATGAACACCTGCAGCGAGGGCAGCCTTTGGATCACGCAGCAGACGCACCCGAACATTCTGCAGGTCGCATCCCTGAGCGACGCCGCGGCAATCGTCATTCCCGCAGAAGCGGGTGTGGAACAGAGTCTGATCGACAAAGCAGAGGATATGGGCGTATGCCTGCTGTCCAGCGAACTGGGAATCTATGAACTGGCGTGGAGAACGCATGAGGTGCTCAAATGATCGCATACGATTTTCACATCCATTCCTGCCTTTCGCCGGCCGCAGACGATGAAATGACGCCGGTTAAAATCATAGATCAGGCCGTTGCGAACGGTCTCGATATCATTGCGATCACCGACACGAACTCCGCGCGGAATGCTGCAGCCGCCGCCGAATATGCCGAAGGGAAGATCGCATTCGTGCCCGGGATCGAGGTAGAGTCTTCCGAAGAGGTACACGTGGTATGCCTGTTCCCGGATGTGTACAGTGTGAGCCGGATGCAGCGCATCGTCGCAGCCAATATGTACGACAAAGAGAACCGCCCGGAGAAGTTCGGCAACCAGCTCATCGTTGACGAATACGATGAGCATGTGGACACCGAGAAGCGCATGCTTCGCTACCGGACGAAGATGACCATTGAGGAGATATTCTACGCGGCGCGGCAGATGGGCGGGGCGGCCTTTTATGCTCATCTGGAGCAGAAGGCCTACAGCGTGCTGTCCGTGCTGGGAATGATCCCGCAGCGCCCGCAGCCGAAGGCCATCGAATATACCAATAATGCCGCAGGCAGAGCGATGTTTGAGAAAAAGGGCGATTTCGGCCGGCTGGTCTTCTTTAACTCCGACGCCTTTTCACTGTCACAGATCAGCACCCGTGAGAATGCGGGGGATCTGGAGGCCGTGGCTGCGGATCTTGCGGGAGCTTCCGGCGGGATCACGGCAAGGGCCTTTATCGATTGGCTGAGGGAGCAGCCGGGAATCTAGCGCGATGAAGTTCCGGGAAATCCTCAGAGCCGTCGGGGCCGAGCTCCTGTACGAGAACGAAGAAGCGCTGGAGAAGGAGTATTCCTATGCGGTAGCAACGGATCTGATGAGCAATGTCATGCTCGGGAATGTGGACGACAGCATCCTCATTACCAGTCTGGTCAACGCCCAGGTGATCCGGGCATCGGAGATGATGAATCTCTCTGCGATCATCATTACCAGCAGCAAGCCCGTGACGGAGGATATGATCCTGCTGGCGGCGAACCGCAATATCGCGCTGGCCCTTACGCAGCTGCCGACCTTCACGGTCTGCGGCAAACTGCATCAGTTCGGTATCACAGAGGGCCCTGCCACTGCTGGGGATGAGAACATCACGTCCATTCGCCTGAACTCGTCCAGATGCATCGGATGCATTCACTGTGTCCGGGAATGCCCCACGGAGGCGATCCGGATCCGCGGCGGTAAGGCGGTGGTGGATCCGGACCGATGCATCGAATGCGGTATGTGCATCAAGGTGTGCCCGCGCCACGCGATGCGGCCGATGGTCGATCCCCTGGAGGCGATGGATCGCTACGATTACCGGATCGCGATTCCTTCAAGCGCATTTCTGGGTCAGTTCAGAAACGTACCGTCGAGAAACCATCTGCTGACGGCGATCAAGCAGATGGGATTTGATGATGTTTATGAAGAGGCGATCGGCGCTGAAATCGTCAGCGATGCCACCAGGCGCAGATTCCTGTCAGGCAAGGTGAAACTGCCCATCATTTCCTCCGGCTGCCCGTCGATCCTCAAACTGATCCGTCTGAAGTTTCCGAACCTGATCGAACACGTATCGGACTACAGACCTCCCGCGGAGATCGTCGCGCAGATGGCCAGGACCCAGGCGCAGCAGGAGCATCCGGACAGGAAGATCGGGATCTTCTACATCGCGCCCTGCACCTCCAAGATCTCGTTCATCAAAGAGAGCGACGAGATCGATGAAACCGAGATCGATGAGATGCTGGCGATCTCTGACGTGTACCGGCAGGTTCTTCACAATCTGAAGAATCTGAAGGATTCCCAGGTGCAAAGTCTGGAGCGGACCGGAATGACCGGACTTCGCTGGACGAGCCCGGGAGGCGAGAGCCTTGCGGTAGGCACAGACCGGTTCATCGCCATCGACGGGATCTATGAGGTCATGGAGATTTTCGAACAGCTGGAGAACGACAAGCTCAGCGATATTGATTTCATCGAGGCGGATGCCTGTGTGGGCGGCTGTCTGGGGGGATCCCTCACCGTTGAGAACTGCTACTCGGCCCGGGCGAATATGAAGCGTCTGGTCGATGAAGCCAAGCGGAAGTACGGCAGCCGGTACGTGAACAGCGCGACGGATGCCGAACATCTGGAACGCACTAAGGAATTAAAATTCCGGCCGGTCCTTCAGCTGGATGATGATCTGAGCATCTCTCTCAAGAAGATGGAGGAGATGGGACATATCCTGGGCGAGCTGCCCGGGATCGACTGCGGCGTCTGCGGGGCTCCCACCTGCCGCGCATTTGCAGAGGATGTGGTTCGGGGGACCATCACGGAAGAGGCCTGCATTATTCAGAGGAAATAATCCGGCCCAAAGACAGGAAAACCATTGACATTCAGATGTTTTCAGTGATAAAATGACATTCAGCTGTGATCCTCGGAAGAGGGTCACAGTTTGAAGTGTGTCTGTTTCCGTATACTGCGGAGCGGGCACAGAATAAAATATTTTAAGAAAGGAGATAAAGGATGCCTACAATTAACCAATTAGTACGTCAGGGCAGAACCAGCAGCGAGAAGAAATCCACCGCGCCGGCACTGAACAAGGGAATGAACTCCCTGAGAAGAGTTGCGACCAACGTTAACTCTCCGCAGAAGCGTGGTGTATGCACTTCCGTCAAGACCGTAACCCCGAAGAAGCCGAATTCGGCTCTCCGTAAGGTTGCCAGAGTTCGTCTGACCAATGGAATCGAAGTAACAGCCTACATTCCCGGAATCGGTCACAACCTCCAGGAGCATAGCGTTGTTCTCATCAGAGGCGGCAGAGTTAAGGACCTCCCTGGTGTAAGATACCACATCGTCAGAGGAACCCTTGATACTGCAGGTGTTGCAGACAGAAGACAGGCCAGATCCAAGTACGGAGCCAAGCGGCCGAAGCAGAAGTAGTAATCGGTTTATTTCGTGCCCTTTATTCACATACAGGGCACACACGGAAGCAATGGCGGGAGTAAGACAGCGCACTTTCTGTCTGAAGAAAATCCCGGGCGTTGTTTTCGAGTACCGACTGAACAAGTTACAAGGAGGGAAGAGAAGTGCCAAGAAAAGGAAATGTACCTAAGCGTGAAGTACTTCCGGATCCGGTATACGGCAGTGTTGTTGTTGCCAAGCTCATCAACAGCATCATGCTGGACGGCAAGAAAGGTACCGCTCAGAAGATCGTCTACGGTGCCTTCGATCAGGTGAAGGAATCCACCGGTGAGGATCCGCTGGAAGTATTCGAAAAAGCGATGAACAACATCATGCCGGTTCTCGAAGTCAAGGCAAGACGTGTTGGTGGTGCGAACTATCAGGTCCCGGTTGAGGTAAGACCGGACAGACGGCAGACCCTGGGACTGAGATGGCTGACCAAGTTCACGAGAGCCAGAGGCGAGAAGACCATGTCTCAGAGACTGGCAAACGAGATCATGGATGCGGCAAACAACACAGGCGCATCCGTCAAGAGAAAAGAAGACACGCACAAGATGGCGGAAGCCAACAAGGCATTCGCACACTACAGATGGTGATCTGGGTGAGAAATTCGCAGGAAAGGAGGAGATAAAATGCCAGAAAAAAGAGCATTTCCGCTGGAAAAGACCAGAAATATCGGTATCATGGCCCACATCGATGCCGGCAAGACAACGACGACGGAAAGAATTCTGTTCTACACCGGCCGAACCCACAAGATGGGTGAGACCCATGAAGGCGCAGCCGTTATGGACTGGATGGATCAGGAACAGGAACGTGGTATTACGATCACCTCTGCTGCTACTACAGCCCAGTGGAAAGACACCAGAATCAATATCATCGATACGCCGGGACACGTCGACTTCACCGTAGAGGTTGAGAGATCGCTTCGTGTTCTGGATGGAGCCGTCACGGTACTGTGTGCCAAGGGCGGTGTAGAGCCTCAGTCCGAGACCGTATGGAGACAGGCGGAGAAATACCATGTGCCGAGAATGATTTTCGTCAATAAGATGGATATCATGGGCGCGGACTTCTACCGTGTCGTCGAGATGGTCAAGGACCGGCTCAAGGCCAATGCAGTTCCGATTCAGCTGCCCATCGGCAAGGAAGAGACCTTTGTGGGAATCATCGACCTGATCAAAATGGAAGCTGAGATCTACAAGGATGAGCTCGGCAGAGAATACGAGAAGGCCGAGATTCCGGAGGAACTGGCAGAAGTTGCGGAAGAATGGAGAGAGAAACTGGTCGAGTCCGTATCCGAGCTGGATGACGATCTGATGATGAAGTTCCTCGAAGGGGAAGAGATCACAGAGAAGGAGATCAAGCGCGTGATCAGAGAGGCGACGATCGCCGGCAGGCTCGTTCCGGTTACCTGCGGTTCCGCATACAAGAACAAGGGCGTACAGCTCATGCTCGATGCAGTCGTCGACTTCATGCCGTCTCCGCTGGACATCCCGCCGATTACGGGAGTCGTGCCGAAGACCGGTAAAGAAGAAGAGCGGCCTGCAGATGATAACGGCCCATTCTCAGCTCTGGCCTTCAAGATCATGGCCGATCCGTATGTGGGCAAGCTGGCATTCTTCAGAGTTTATTCCGGTACTCTCAAATCCGGCTCCTATGTGTATAATTCCACCAAGGAGAAAAAAGAAAGAATCGGAAGAATCCTGCAGATGCACGCGAACAAGAGAGAGGATATCGATATGGTATTCTCCGGTGATATTGCAGCAGCAGTAGGACTAAAAGTAACGACAACAGGTGATACGCTCTGCGATGAGCGGCGTGATATCATCCTCGAGTCGATGGAATTCCCGGATCCGGTAATCGAGATCGCGATCGAGCCAAAAACGAAAGCCGGACAGGAAAAAATGGGCATTGCGCTTGCCAAGCTGGCAGAGGAAGACCCGACATTCAAGACCTATACGAATGAAGACACCGGACAGACGATCATTGCCGGCATGGGAGAACTCCATCTGGAGATCATCGTCGACCGGCTGCTCCGTGAATTCAAGGTAGAAGCGAACGTCGGCAAACCGCAGGTTTCCTACAAGGAGACCATCACCAGCGAAGCGGATGTGGATCACAAATACGCCAAGCAGTCCGGCGGACGCGGTCAGTACGGTCATGTCAAGATCCGTCTGTATCCGAGAGAGCCGGGTGAAGGTTTTGAATTCAAGAATTCCATCGTGGGCGGAGCGATTCCGAAGGAGTACATCCCGAAGATCGAAGAAGGAATTCGCGAAGCGATGGAGACCGGCCCGGTGGCCGGATATCAGGTGGTTGACTGCGGTGTGGAGCTGTACGACGGTTCCTATCACGAGGTCGACTCTTCCGAGATGGCATTCAAGATCGCGGCGTCGATGGCATTCCGTGAAGCGGCAAGAAAAGCGAATCCGGTTCTGCTGGAGCCGATCTTCAAGGTCGAAGTAACGGTTCCGGAAGAATATATGGGCGATGTGATCGGGGACATCAGTTCCCGCCGCGGCCGTATCGAAGGCTCCGACATGAACAATGGCGCGGTTGCAGTCAGAGGATACGTTCCGCTTTCCCAGATGTTCGGATATGCGACGGACCTGCGCTCGAGAACGCAGGGAAGAGGCGTTTACGTCATGCAGTTCGATCATTTCGAAAAGCTGCCGGATAGTTTGGTAGATTCTATTAACAAATAGTAATTAAGGAGAATAACAAATGGCAAAGCAGAAATTTGAAAGAAACAAGCCGCACATTAACATAGGCACCATCGGTCACGTAGACCATGGCAAGACCACACTGACAGCGGCGATCACCAGCGTACTGAACCGGAAGTACGGACTGGGCGGAGACGTTGCGTTCGACGAGATCGACAAGGCTCCGGAAGAGAAGGAGAGAGGCATCACCATCTCCACCGCACACGTAGAGTATGAGACACCGAACAGACACTACGCGCACGTAGACTGCCCGGGACACGCGGACTATGTTAAGAACATGATCACCGGAGCTGCGCAGATGGA
>JAFUCA010000005.1 GCA_017459895.1 Bacillota bacterium
AGCGATCAACCGGTCCATGCAGGCGATGCTGATCCTGGCAGTCGTAGGTGCCATGATCGCTTCATGGAAGGCGGGCGGCGTCATTCCGTCCATGATGTACTACGGAATCAAAGTTATCGCACCGAGCATCTTCCTGTTCACAGCATGTCTGCTGTGCAGCATCGTATCCCTGGCGACCGGATCATCCTGGTCGACGGCCGGATCCATGGGCGTTGCTCTGATCGGTATCGGAACGGCTCTGGGATTCCCGTCCTACATGACAGCCGGCGCCATCGTATCCGGCGCATACTTCGGCGACAAGATGTCCCCGCTGTCCGATACTACGAACCTGGCACCTGCGGTCGCAGGTTCCAACTTGTTTGATCACATCAAGCACATGATTTACACCGTAGGCCCGTCCCTGATCATCGCGTTCATCGTGTACCTGATCCTGGGCTTCACCCACAAGGGCGGCACTGCGGACGAATCCACGATTGATCTGTTCCTGAACTTCATCACCATGAACTTCAAGGTAGGCATCCTGTATCTGATCCCGCCGGTATTCGTTATCGTGGCGGTCATCGTCAAGATGCCGGCGCTGCCTGCACTGATCGCCGGTGTATTCCTGGGCGTGCCCTTCATGGCGATCCAGGGCGTCCGGCTTATCCCGGGCGGCGGCGAGCTGTCGGATGTCGGCAATATCATCAACAACGGCTGGTCCGATGAGAATCTGGTGGTACCGGAGGGCGTCGATGAAGATATGGCAAGCAACCTGATGAACCTGCTGTCCGGCGGCGGCACCCAGTCCATGATGTGGACGATCTCCCTGATCATGCTGGCGATGTGCTTCGGCGGAATCGTCGACTCCACCGGAATCATGGCGAACCTGGCAGGAGCGATCCTGAAGCTGGCCAGAGGAACCAGAGGCGGCCTGGTCATCGTAACGGAGCTGTCCTGCGTCTTCGTCAACGCGATCTGCTGCGACCAGTACCTGTCCATCATTCTGCCGGGCAGAATGTACAAGGAAGCATTCGAAGACAGAAGACTGAAGGCGAAGAACCTGTCCAGATGTCTGGAAGACTCCGGAACGATCACCTCGAACTTCTTCCCGTGGAACACCTGCGGAGCGACGATGCGCTCCTTCCTGGGCGTGAACAGCGCGTACATTCCGTTCGCGGTACTGAACTATGTGAACCCGCTGGTATCCATGTTCTACGGCGTCACCGGAATCACCATGGAGGAGATGACCGAGGAAGAGTACCAGAAGGTCCTGGAAGAAAGAGAAGCCGACAAGAAGGCGGCTCTGGAGGCCGCGGAGGCTTAGAACCGGTACGCACAGTTTCATAAAGACTGCTTATTTGCAGGAGCAGGGATCCCTTGATCCCTCTCACATACAGGAAGACTCAGTCTTCCGAACTGAATAAGTAAGCACAAAGACCCGGTCACCACCCGGGTCTTTGTGTGAATGTGGCTCGGCCCTGCGCCGAGCAGTCAGGTTAACCAAGGTGCCACGCGCGCCGCAACGCGGCGCAAAGCGAGCGCAGCGAGCGGCGTGGAATCCAGTTAATAATGAAAGAGGATACAGGAGGAAAACATGTTATCTCAGGTAATTGCCGTTGCGATCTTTGTCGCTGTCATCGGCGTGATCGTATCGGAAAAACTGCATCGTGCGGCCTGCGCGCTGATCGGGGCGATGCTGCTGGTGCTGCTGGGCATACTGGAGCCGGCGGAAGCACTGGATTTCATCGACTTTAACACCATCGGCGTTCTGATCGGCATGATGATGTTCGTTGCCGTTGTCAAGAATTCCGGGATATTCGAGTATCTGGCCATTAAATCGGCGAAGATCGCGAAGGGGAATCCGTGGAGGATCATGATCGCCTTCATGATCATCACCGCGGTTCTTTCTGCCTTCCTGGATAACGTGACCACCGTGCTGCTCATTGGTCCGATGACCTTCAGCATCTGTCAGAAGCTGGAGCTGAATCCGGTCCCCTATCTGATGACCCAGATCATGTCGTCCAACCTGGGGGGAACCGCGACCCTGATCGGAGATCCGCCGAACATCATGATCGGCAGCGCCGCGGATATTTCCTTTGCTCAGTTCGTCATGTACGACGCTCCCATCGTTGTGATCTCCATGGTGGCCGCAGTATTCATGTTCAAGTTCATCTATAAGAAGGGACTGACGGTCGCGCCGGAGAAGATGGAGCTGATCATGAACATGGACGAAAGGGAACAGATCCGGGATCACGCCCTGTTCGTCAAGAGCGTGATCATGATCTTCCTGGTGGCCCTCGCCTTCATCCTGCACGACACGCTGGGCCTGAAGACCAGCATCATCGCCCTGTCCTGCGCGGCTCTGATGATCATGATCGGGCGGCAGGATGTGGAGGAGACCGTGCACGACGTCGAATGGCCGACCATCGTGTTCTTCGCCTTCCTCTTCATCGTCGTCGGCGGACTGGAGAAGGTCGGTATCATTCAGGCCATCGCCGACCTGATGATCTCGGCAACGGGGACCCATTACGTGGTCCTGATGCTGGTCATCCTGTGGGTGTCCGCCATCTGTTCGGCCGTACTGGACAACATTCCGTTCGTAGCCACGCTGATCCCGCTGATCATGACCATGGAAGCCGAGGGCATCGATGTCTGGCCCCTCTGGTGGGCGGTGTCCATCGGCGCCTGCTTCGGCGGCAACGGCACCATCATCGGCGCCTCAGCCAACGTCGTTCTGACCGGCATCGCCGGCAGAAGAGGCTATCCGATCACCTTTATCGACTTCCTGAAGATCGGCGCTCCGGTCATGCTGATGTCGATCGTGCTTGCTACTGTCTATCTGCTGGTCCTCTTTGGAGGCTACTGGAAATAAGCAAAGGAGTTAATGAAAATGAAAAAGCAAATCAAGAAATGGACAGCTGTCATTACGGCAGTGCTCTGCATGGGCGCCTTCCTTCTGACCGGGTGCGGAGATAAGAACGACTTCGCCACTTACATGAAGGGGCAGCCGGCGATGCGTTCCGCGATCGAAACACAGCTGGCGATCCTGAGCTCTGACGCCAAGGGATCGATTCAGTACAAGGAGGATGGCCCGGAAGTAACGGTGACCTACTACGCTCTGACACAGAAGGAGATCGAAGGGGAAGAGGCGGAGAAGTGTACCGAGCGCTGCAATGTGATTCTTCAAGACGCTGTCGACCAGTATCATCAGGATACGGGGAAAACGGCCAGCGTCAAAGTGCTGATTTACGGACATGATGTAGAGAAAAAATAACATTCCGGAGCACAGGGAGACATTCGGGGCTGCCGTATCGACATTTGAGATGTTGTTGGGCAGCCTTTTTTTGTACTCTGTCCCTCTAAGGTAAAGATTTGCCCTCGTACATCACAAGTTATGAACCGGATATAGCTGCTCAGGTACACATTCTGCAAATTAGGAAGCGACAAATTTACCGAAGAGTCCGATCAGACCGTACAAACCCCTTGTTTTACAGGCGATGGTACATAATCTGAGAAATCCTGATTGAATGTTTACCCGCAGATAAAGCGGATTTCTCTCATCCTTTCGAAATCTCCCGAAGAAAGGCGATTGTACCAAGATAGTGTAAAAAGATGGCTGCGGGAAACGTAGTGTCCCACAATTAATTATGCTCTCTACGGAAAGGAACTTTCGAGATTTTAGCGATTGAGAGTATATCTGATCTCGAATATTCCTTCTGCAAAGTCTGGACGTCTCCCACCAATTCGAGATTCCGACCTATACGAAGGGTCAAAATCTCGAATCAAGGTAGCCTTGAAACTGATATTCATAAAGTTCAGAAGGATTATTCGAGATCCATCTTTCTTTAGAAGCCGCAAATCTCGAATGTTCGTTTCTGATATGTTTGTCAACTGAAAACTCCACAACAACTTGACGCTGCCCTCTTGCCCGGAACCACTTTACAATCCGGCGGTCTTTGAGATATACTATTAAATGGATTTTTATCGAATCGAGGAATGAACAATGAATGGTCTGCCCGGGCAGCTGGTACTCATCGCAATACTGATCCTGTTCTCCGCCTACTTCAGCGCGACGGAGACAGCCTTTACGTCCGTCAACCGGATCCGCATGAAAAATCTGGCCTCCGACGGCAACCGCAAGGCCGAGAAGGTCCTGGCCCTGTCAGAGAAATACGACAAGCTGCTGACGACCATCCTGATCGGAAACAATGTGGTCAACATCTGGATGACGGCCATCGCCACCAGCCTTTGCATATGGCTGTACGGGGCCCACGGGGCGACCATCGCCACCATCGCGATCACCGTCATTGTTCTGATTTTCGGAGAGATCACGCCGAAGAACATCGCCAAGGAGAAATCCGAAGGATTTTCGATGGTTTCGGCACCCTTCATCGGAGCACTGATGACAATTCTGACGCCAATCACCTTTATCTTCACCAAATGGAAACAATTCATTGGTAAGATATTTAAGCTGGGACAGCAGGAGACCATCACCGACGATGAGATCCTGACCATGGTGGAGGAGGCCGAGACGGAGGGCTCCATCGATGAGGGCCGAAGCGAGCTGATCCAGAACGCCATCGAATTCGACGAGCTCACCGCCGAGGATGTCATGACGCCCCGGCCGGACATGGTCGCCATCGATACCGACTGTACGCAGGAGGAACTGGCGGATCTGTTCCGGGAGACCGGGTATTCCCGTCTGCCGGTGTATGAAGAGGAGATCGACCGGATCATCGGCGTCATCAATCAGAAGGATTTTCACAATCAGATCGTGGGGACGGATAAGAAGATCATCGACTGCATCATCCCGGTGGTGTTCGTTGCGGAGACCATTAAGATCTTCGACCTGCTGCGGAAGATGCAGCAGCTCAAGACCCATATGGCCATCGTCATCGACGAATACGGCGGCACAGAAGGCCTGGTCACGATGGAGGATATCATCGAGGAACTGGTGGGAGAGATCTACGATGAGCACGACGTGGTCATCAACAAGGAGATCCTGCCGTTGCAGAACGGCAGCTACCGGGTGCAGGCCAGCGCCAGCGTGGCCCGGATATTCGACTACCTGGACATCGACGAAGAGATCCAGGAGGTCAACACGATCAACGGATGGGTCGCCATGAACCTGGACCGCCTGCCGAAACGGGACGATAAATTCGAAACAACGATCGGAGATAAACTGCTGAAGGTCCGGGTGACTAAGGCAGATGACCGGAAAGCAATCGAAATCAATCTGGTCTGTGAGACGATCGCAGATGAAGAGGAAACGGAGGAAAAAGACAGATGAGTTTCATGGAAAAAATCTTCGGAGACCTGAACGAGAAGGAAGTCCGCAAGGTTGAGAAGATCGCCGATAAGGTCATGGCGCTGGACGGTCAGATGGCTGCCCTCAGCGATGACCAGCTCCGGGAGAAGACACAGGAGTTCAAGGACCGGATCGCCGGAGGAGAGAGCCTGGACGATCTGCTGCCGGAGGCCTTCGCGGTCTGCCGGGAGGGCGCCTGGCGGTCTCTGGGAATGAAGCACTTCCGGGTGCAGGTCATCGGCGGCATCGTGCTCCATCAGGGCAGGATCTCCGAGATGAAGACCGGTGAAGGTAAGACGCTGGTGGCGACCCTGCCGGCCTACCTGAACGCGCTGGAAGGCAAGGGCGTCCACGTCGTCACCGTCAACGATTATCTGGCGAAGCGTGACATGGAGTGGATGGGCAAGCTCTACACCTTCCTGGGACTGACGGTGGGATGCGTCATTCACGGCATCAGCGAGGAGGAGCGCCGGGCAGCCTACATGGCGGACATCACCTACGGCACGAACAATGAGTACGGCTTCGACTACCTGAGAGACAACATGGTCGTCTACAAGGAAGAGATGATGCAGCGGGAACTGAACTACGCCATCGTCGACGAGGTCGACTCCATCCTGATTGATGAA